>DATNBX010000199.1:0-34856 GCA_035571795.1 Ramlibacter sp. | reverse complement strand
GTCAATCAGGGCGCGATCATCATGGCTCCCTTCGGTGAAGGTTGCCAGGCGCATGCGCTGGGCCCCTGTGGATCGACGTCGGCGCGAATTCTTTCGGCGGAAATGGGACAGCTGGCGGTGGAATTCCGCGCACAGTTCTCGCAGCCGGAAATCAAGCCGCTTCAAGGCGGGGTCTTCGTTGCCACTGCCGCGGAGGGAGGCAATGCCCGCGCCGCCGCGCCATTGGGCCGGGCTGCAGCAGCGACGCCGGTGATAGGGAGATCGGATTCGGAAGGGCTGCCTGCAACGGCATTGGCCGAGACCGCGGTCCAGGCGGCTTTGGTCGGGCGTGCAGTACAGTCGCCGGCAACGCCTGCGCCCCCGCCGGAACTTCCCGTCACGGTGCCATTGCCCCCGGCGCCGCCGCCGATAGTGCTGCCGGAAGTGGCTTCTGATCTCAAGTGGGGCCGATGGGCCAGTGCCTCCGCTGGGCAGGGCGACTTTTCGGTTTCCAGGGGCGAAGCTGGCGAGGGTCGCGCCGTGACCGTGGGCAATGCCGACTATTTGCTGTACCGCATTGAAAACGGATCCGGCGCGCTCGTTCCAGGGCTCGGCTCCTATCAGTTCAACCTCGACCGCGGGTTTGCCCAGTACAACCTTGCAGGGCAGCTGTCGGCTGCCGCCGTGGAGCAAGGCAAACTCTCCATCGACTTCGGCGCCTCCCGCTTCGCCACCGATTTGCGGGTGAGCAATGCGTTCACCGGCGCCGTGAGCATCTCGGGTTCGGGCTTCATTCGCAGCGACGGCATCTTCAACGACCGAAGCGTGGCGGGACAGGCCATTGCCGGTGCGACGGCTCTGGACGGAAAGACAGCCGGCTACTTCTTCGAGAAGGCGGTGGGCGCTGGTACCTTGTCAGGTATCACGCTTTGGTCTCGCCCATGATCCAGACGGTGGCCCTCTTGTCGCAGCGCTCGCGACCGCGATGGATCGCGGCCGTCGCGGCGCTGCTGGCATGGGCTGCCATAGCGTTTTTCGCACCGGTTGCCCTGCACCAGTCGGATGAGCGCGCTACCGATCTCGTCTGGCAGCTGAGCGCACGGACCGGCGACGAGCGGCGGGTAGTGGTCGTCGACATCGACGACGCCAGCCTGCAACGCATCGGTCCCTGGCCATGGTCGCGCCAGACTCAGGCGCGCCTGGTCAATTCCTTGCGGGAGCAAGGCGCCGCGCTTCAGCTATACGACGTCGTCTTCGCCGATGCGCGCCAGGGCACGAGCGAGTTGGCGAAAGCATTGGCTGCCACGCGCTCGGCGGGGCCGGCCGTATTGGCCCAGGTGTTCGCGCTCAAGAACGAGAGCCGGCAGCAAAGCGGGGAACTTGCCGGCGCATTGCCAGGCGAAGCCTGCCTGTCGCCGGCCGTGCCGGCTCAAGGCTTCGTCGGCAACGTGCCTGGGCTGGGCACGCCCGCTGGCCATATCACACCTCGCCTGGATCCGGACGGGGCGGTGCGGCGGGTTCCTGCTCTCGTCTGCTATGGACGGCGCAACTATCCGGCGCTTGCGCTGGCCGGTTTGCTCGCGCTCGACGGGCAGCAGGCCGTGCCCTTGAAAGTGGAGCCTGGGACCAGGCCTTGGGATCCGGATTGGACGCTGACGCTGAGCGGCATGCCTGGCATCAAGGTGCCGCTGGACGCCGATGGTGATATGCGGGTGCCTTATCACAAGGCCCGCAGCGCGCTGAACTCGGTGTCGGCGGCGGACGTCCTGGAGGGGCGGTTGGGCCAGCCCAATGTGCTCGCGGGCGCCTGGGTCCTGGTCGGCGCGTCCGCCTTCGGCTTGGGCGACACGGTCCCCACGGCGCTGGGGGGTTCGGTCAGCGGGGTCGAGGTCCACGCGCAGCTCCTTACAGGGATCCTGGACGATTCCGTCCCGTTTACGCCGCGTGCCGCGCCCCTGATTCAGTTGGCATGGACCGCGCTGGCTGCCCTGGCCCTGCTGGCCCTGAGTTGGACACCCTCGACGCCATCGAAGTGGAGCCGGCGCCTGCAGTCCAGGCGCGTCCTGTGGATTCCTCTTGCTGCTTTGGCCCTGGCATCCGCGACCTTTGCTTTGCATGCGGCGGCATTGCTGTCCCTGGGTTGGTGGCTGGGGTGGGCACATTCCGCCCTGGCCATTGCTTTGCTCGGTCTTTGCCTGGGCCTGGCAGAACACGCCCGCAGCCTGGGCGAACGTGGCCGCCTGTTTCGCAACCTGGCGAGCTATCTTCCCGCCTCGGTGGCTGAGAAGATCGCCCTGACCGAACCCAGTGGCGAGATTTCGGCCGAACGCAAGGATGTGACGCTGGTGGTGGCCGATGTCCGCAATTTTTCGGCGTACTGCGAAATGCGCAGCCCCGAGGATGCGGCGCGGGTCCTGCACCGCTTTTACAGTACGGCCAGCGCCGTCATCGAGTCGCACGGAGGTGTGGTCGAGGAAATGGTCGGCGACAGCCTCGTCGCCGTCTTCAACGGTTCGAGACCCTGCGCCGACCACCCGGCCCAGGCCCTGGCCGGAGCGCGCGAACTGTGGTTGCGATGCAGCGAGGATCTTCCCAATGTGCCGCCACAGGGGCTGGAGCCGTTGGGGCTCGGGGTGGGCGTCGAAAGCGGTACGGCTTTGCTCGGAAGTTTTGGCCCGGCCGGCCGGCGGGTCCACTCCGTGCTGGGGCTGACTGTCACCGTGGCGATGCGGCTGGAGGAAATGACGGCCGAACTGGCTTACCCGATCCTCGTCGGAGCCGAGACCGCCGGGCGCGTTGGTTTGTCCTTCGAGCGCAGTGACCTGGCGCTCAAGCCCCTGGGCATGTTCCTGCTTCCCGGGTTGCGGCATGGCAGCAAAGTATTTACACTGCGGAGCTTGATCCAGCCTGGCAGTGATGCGGAGCAGCAATCCTTGCGATACCTCAAGCAGCAAAACAATCTGGCAGCCTGAAAGCCGGCCGGGTTTCGGCTGACGACATCTCCAAGAGCACGGTTCACCGTGCTCGTTTTTCGTTTGTGGCCGACTATTTCCAATCACGCCCGGCCTTGTTGCACGTTATTGCCCGAAAGTTGTGGCTGGCTGCAATGGTCATGCCGGCGGCATGGGGCCAGGAAATCGGTCATCGGCCGGCGCAGCCCGTCCAGCCGTGTCCGCTGAAAGTCGAATACCCGCTGCCGTCCGACCTGCCCAGCCTGCGCTCGCTGGCTGAACGCCAGCAGGAAGTATCCGGCGAGCCGGGCTGCCTGAAAAGTGCTCCCTTCCACGCATGGCGCGGCGCCACATTGCTGGCTCTTGGCAAGCCCGACGAAGCCGTGGAGCCGCTCGAACGGGCCTTGCTGCAGGATCCGGACCTGCCTGGCGCGCAGCTCGATCTGGCGCAGGCGCTTGCCGCGCAAGGCGACAGCGCCTCTGCCGTGGCTTTCCTGCGGTCGCTGCGCCAGCGCGCCGACCTGCCCATCGCCATCGGCACGGCAATCGATCGCCAGTTAGGGGGCTTGCTGGTTCCCGACTTGCTGCAAAAAGGTGTCGCGCTCGCGACCGACTGGCAGTCTCGCTGGCAATTCAGCGCCCTGGGCGGCGCGGACAGCAACTTGAACAATGCACCCGCGGCCAGCGAAATTACGCTCACCCTCCCGCAAGGCAACGTAACCCTTCCGCTCGCACCCTCCTCGCAGCCGCGCCAAGGTGGTGCGCTGTTGGGGGTGGCCCAATGGCAGGGCCTGAGGCCGCGCGGCGAGTCGCTATGGGTGCTACAGGCCGAATTGCGGGCGCGCCAGACGGCCGACGCGGACACCAGTTACCAACAGGGCGACATCGCGGCATCCTGGCTGCAGGCCCCGGCCGCGCCAACCCAATGGGTCGGCCGGCTTGCCACCGGCTACCTTCGCTACGGCGGGGCCGGTCTGCTGCGGGCAACCCGCACCTCGATCCAGTACCAATGGGACAGCCTGGGCGTGACGGCGGCCGGCTGGTGGCCCGACGGACTCGCCGGTTGCCGGCCGGCAGCCAGCCTGGAGCTGGAGCACCGCCGTTTTCCATCATCGCGGGAACTTGACGGCGTTTACGAGGGCGGGGCGTTGGGCTTGCTATGCCGGGGCAATGGCCGGCAGCAAACCAGCCAGCCCAATGGCGGCTCGTCGTCGCAATCGTTCTATAGCATCCAGGCGCGCCTGGGCGACGATCGCCCGATCCAGGACAGCCGGCCGGGTGGAACCTATCGCCGCGCCGAGATCAAGGCCCAATGGGAAGGGCCGCTGATGGCGATTGGCCGATTAGGATTGCAATGGACTACCACGCGCCAAATCGATAGACAGCCTTTCAGCATTCTGCTAGGCAATCTTCCGCGGCACACCTCGCGTCACCTGTTGCAGCTCGAGGCAAGCTGGCCGCTCAGGGCGGGCCTGTCTCTCGTTGGCAGTGCGGAAGCGGCGCTGCAGCGAAGCAACCTGGCTGCTTTCGAAAGCCGCCAGCGCAGTTTGTATATAGGACTGCGCCGGGAATTGATGCAATAAAACAACGTCGCAATCATTGAGAAGGTGGTGTGATGGCAATCACATTGCCCTGTCAGAAGCCTTGTCTATACTTGCCCCCTGAATCGGGCGCGCTGTGCTCCTGATCAATTTCAATCCACGGATGGAGAAACTGAATGGCTATCACTGCTGCCGAACGAACTCAGATCATCGAATTGACTGCTCTGATGTTCAACGCCGCGCCCGGCGCAACCTATCTGGCCCAGATCGTCGCGATCTTCGAAGCGAACGGCCACAATCTGCAGTCGCTGGCCAATACCTTGGGCGGCACCTCGGTTTATCAGGCGCTTAACCCCAACTTCCAGACGGCAGCGGAGTTTGCCAACGATTTGCTGACGCCGCTTGGCCTGCAAAACGACGCGATCGCGACGACCTTCATCACCTCCAGATTCAATGCCGGCCAGAGCAAGGCCTCGATCGTCTTCCAGGCCTTCAATGCGCTCAATGGCATCGCTCCTACCGACGCCGCGCAGTACCAGAACGCAAAGACCATCCTCACGAACAAGACCACGGTGGCCGAGTACTACTCCGTGACGAAGGAAGGCCTTGCCACCGATCTCCCGACGCTGCAAACAGTGATTGGCGGCGTCACCGCCGCAGCGGCTTCCGTTACCTCCGCCGAGGCCGCGATCGACCAGCTCGTCATCACCGGCCTGGTGTTCAACCTGACCACTGGCGTCGACAACATCGTGGGCACCTCGCTCAATGACACCATCAACGGCCAAGTCGGCGGAACCGCCACTCTGACCGCGTTGGATTCGATCAACGGCGGCCCCGGTACGGACATCTTCAATATCAATGACGTGGCCGGGCTTGGCGCCGCGCTGCCGGGCGGCATCTCGGTCAATGGCGTCGAAGTCCTTAACCTCGCCTCCGCGGGCCTGGTTGGAACCGCGCTCACACCGTTCGACACGTCAGGTGTTGCCGGTCTGACCAACGTCAACGTCACCGCCTCTACCGGCGCCGATTTCGTGACCGCCGGCGCTGGCCAGGCGGTCAGCGTCGCCGACACGGGTGGCTTTGTCACCGTCGTCGGCGGCACGTCGCAAACGGTTAACACCGCAGGCGGCGTGGCGCTGAGCAAGGCGACCGGCAACATCGTGGTGAACGACGCCGCTCAAGCTGCCGCGGCCACCACCATTGACGGTGGTGTCAATGTGACACTGAACGCTTCCACCAAGGGCGCCGGCACGATCACGATCGGTGGAACGACGGCACCGACGGGCGCTGTGGCCGTGACGGAGAACGTTACTGGCAACACTGGCGCACCGCTCACGGCCGGGGCCATCAGTGTCAAGGGCGGGACGACGGTGACGGTCACCTCGAACGCGACGCAGCCGGTCTCGGCAACGGCCGCAGCCAACCAGACGACCACTCAAGCGGCTGTCACCGTCACCGGTACGAGCGCAACGACGGGCGTGACCGTCAACCAGACTGCTGCAGCGACCGCCGCTGCCACGGTTATTGCCGTGGCCGCCACGGTTGAATCGACTGTCGTGCAGTTCGGTTCCCTGAAGGCCGGCGACACGCTGACCTTTGACGGGTTTACGCTGGTTTCAGCGGTCGACCTGACTGCCAAGCAAGTTGCTGCAACATTCGCCAATCTTCCGGTAGGAACTTTGCCTGGCGTTTCCTCCGGTGCTGTGAGCGGCGCCGGCTCCGACACCGTGACTTTCACTGCCAACGTGGCCGGCAATGCGGTCGATCTGACTGCTGCGCTTGTGAACACAAGCGGGCTGAGCACTGCCAGCACGGTGACGATCACGCAGGGTGTCGATGCGGTCAAGGCCGCAGGCACCGGTGGCATCGGTAACGGCACGGTAACGGTCGCCGACGGCGGCTCCTCGGCGGTCGCCAATGTCGTGCTGTCGAACTACGCAGCTTCGACTATCACGTCGAATGCGCTCGCCTTCCTGGGGCTGAGTGGAAAGTCGGGCACGCTGGGCATCACCAACACCGTCCAGACGACGCTCGACATCACCGCCAACAAGCTGAGCGGCACGAACACCATCACGGACGTGAATGGCAAGTACACGACCCTGAAGGTTCACACGACGGGTGCTGACTCCACGGTCGCCAACGTTGTGGCTGGCGGCGTGCAAGCTATGACTCTCGATGGCACGAACGCCTTGACGCTGACCAGTGCGGCCGGCCTGGCCGCGCTGAAGACGGTGACCGTTTCGGGCGCCGCCGGCCTCAGCGCCGACGTTACCGCGATTGCGAGTGTCACCGACGTCAACGCGTCGGCGACTTCCGGCAACAACAGCGTCAAGCTCGATGTCACCAAGGCAACGTACGAAGGTGGTACGGGCAACGACAACGTGACTATTGCCGCCGTGCCGACCAAGGCCATCAGCGGCGGTACCGGTGCGGACACGCTGACGCTGAACCTCACTGCGGCAACGTTCTCCAACCCCTCGGGCAACACCTTCATCTCAGGCTTTGAAACCCTGGGTCTGGGTGCCGCTGCGGTTGGCACCTACGACGCCACCGGCTTCCTCCACCTGACGGAAGGCGCGGTCGCTGGCGCGGTCACGTACATCAACGCCGGCGCCGGCGTGGATCTGAACATCACGGCCACCCCCACTGCCGCCACGACCTACACCCTGAAGGATGCTACCGGAACGTCGGACGCGTTGACGCTGAACATCAAGGGTTCGGGCGCCATCGCAGCCAATACCGTGACAGCCGCCGGTGTCGAGTCGGTGGCGATCACTGCGACCGACACGGCCTCGACCGCGGTTGCGGGTGGCACTGCTGACTCGGTGACGCTGGTCGCCACGGCTGCGACGAGCATCACGGTCTCCGGCAACACCACCTTCACGCTGCTCTCGGCGAACAACAAGGTGACCTCGGTCGATGCATCGGCCATGACGGGCGGCTTGGTCTACACGGCTGCCGGTGGCGTTGCCGAAACGGTGAAGGGTGGCGCGACGGCGAACACGCTGACGGCGTCGACCGGCACCCTGACCGACACCCTGATCGGTGGCGCGGCCGCCGACTTGCTCAAGGGTAACGCTGGCCTGGGTACATTGACGGGTGGTGCCGGTGTGGACACGTTCGACGTGAGCACCGTCAATGCGAACGTCAACTCGTACACGACCCTCACGGACGCGAGCGTTGGTGACATCATCCAGCTCAAGGACCAAGGGGTTGAAACGTTCACCGCCACCAAGATTACGCTGGCTCCGACCGCGGTGTTCCAGGACTACGCCAACGCGGTGATCGCGGCCAATCCCGGTGCGGTCAATGGCGGCATGGGCTGGTTCCAGTTCGGCGGCGACACCTACATCGTCGAAAGTCTGCACACTGGGACGGATTTCCAGAACGGCGTTGACGTCGTGGTCAAGCTCCTCGGCATCCATGACCTGAGCACGGCTTCGCTGCTGGCGACTGGGGCTGGCTTGCCTGACCTCGTGCTCCACAGCTGATCGCTTGCTGCGCTAAGCAGACCCTCGATTGATTTCGGGGGTCGATCGACAACCCCGTCTTTCGGAAGAACGACGGGGTTTTTCATTTGGGCCCGGGGACCTGCGAAAATGCCTCGCGCGCGCATTCGTGTATTTCTCTCCTAATCAACCAGCAGCAGGAACCACTCACATGATGGACTGGACCGCCGGCTATGTGGCCGACATCGGCTACACATTCGGGTACTACACCGAACTCAATCCCCTTCGCGCCCGGCTTGCCTTGCTGAATGCGGGCCTGGTGTGCCCCGAGTTCGGTACCGCCTGCGAATTGGGATTTGGCCAGGGGCTCAGCGCGAACATCCACGCCACGGCGTCGATCACCCAGTGGCACGGCACCGACTTCAATCCTGCGCAAGCCGGTTTTGCCCAGGAGCTGGCGGCCGCTTCAGGCTCCGGCGCGCGGTTGTACGACGAAGCCTTCGCGGATTTCGCCAATCGAGCCGATCTGCCGGAGTTCGATTTCATCGGCCTGCACGGTATCTGGAGCTGGATCTCGGATGAGAACCGCGCGGTGATCGCAGACTTCCTGCGGCGCAAACTCAAGGTCGGAGGTGTTCTCTATATCAGCTACAACACCATGCCGGGCTGGGCCGCCTTTGCACCCATGCGCCATTTGATGACGGAGCATGCGGACGTCATCGGGTCCGAGGGGCACGGTATCGTCAGCCGCATCAACGGCGCGGTGGAGTTCACGGAAAAGCTGCTGGCGACGAAGCCCGCTTACGCCCGTGCGAACCCGCAAATTTCCGAACGGATCAAAGCGATCAAGGAGCAGAACCGCCACTATCTGGCGCACGAATACTTCAATCGCGATTGGCTCCCGATGCACTTCGCCACCATGGCCGACTGGCTCGAACCGGCCAAGGTCGCATTCGCTTGTTCTGCCCATTACCTGGACCATATCGACGCAATCAATCTGACTCCCGAGCAGCAGGCGTTCCTGAAGGAAATACCGGACCCCATGTTTCGCGAGAGCGCGAGGGACTTCATGGTGAACCAGCAGTTTCGCCGCGACTATTGGGTCAAGGGGCCGCGCAAGCTTTCGGCCCTCGAACAGGCCGAGGCGCTGCGGGCACAAAAGTTCGTCCTGGCGGCCCACCGCCCCGATATCTCCTTGAAGGTCAGCGGGTCGCTGGGGGAGGCGACGATGACCGAGGCGATCTACAAGCCCATCCTGGATTTCCTGGCCGACCACAAGACCAGGACATTCGGGCAGATCGAGCAGGCCGGCCAGTCGCATGGCGTCACCTTCGCGCAAGTCGCACAGGCCGCGATGCTGCTGTGTGGCACCGGCCAGTTGGCTGCAGTGCAGGATGAGGCGGCCATAGCCAGGTCGAAACGGCACACGGACAAGCTCAATGCCCATCTCATGGACAAGTCACGCGGCAGCAACGACATCAGCTATCTGGCCAGCCCCGTCACGGGGGGTGGGCACACCGTGGGCCGGATCCAGCAAATGTTTCTGCTCGCCGTTGCTCAGGGCAAGAAGCAGCCGGCGGATTGGGCGCAGCTTGCGTGGCAGGTTCTCTCGGCCCAGGGGCAGAAGCTGGTGCACGAAGGCCGGACCCTCGAAACCGTCGAAGAAAATCTTGCCGAACTGAACTCGCAGGCCACGGCATTCGCGAGCAAGCAGTTGGCCATCCTGAAGGCATTGCAAATAGCGTAGCCCGGCTCGGGTTGCGCGGCGTTTTTGCTCGACCGGTCCGGGCACGCCGCTCAACAGCAATTTGCGCTGATTACACCTGTGGCGGAATGCGACAAATCGCGCTCTGCCAGCGCCGAGCTGTTACAGCCTCGCATCGGAATTCCTTGACGGCATAGTCCGAACGCGCTATGGAGCCGCGCGCGGCTGATCGATAGAGTGGGCCGCTCGAATACACCGACCCTGATCAGGTCAAACCACGAAAGGGCGACCCATGGCTGACACATTCATCAATGGTACCAACGGCAATGACGTGATCCAGGCTCCTGCCGGTGGGGCTTCGGCGGGCAGTATCGTTCTGGTAGTGGCCGGCAGTGTGGCCCAGGGGATACCGCCGATTTTCAATGTGCTCGTCAACGGCGTCGTGGTGATGGCCAATGTGGTCGCCACTGCCGACCATCTTGCGGGTGCCACGCAGCAAGTTGTCGTGCCGCTGGCGGCGGGCACTCCCGTCTCGAGTGTCGCCATCGACTACATCAACGATCCGCAGACCGACTTTACCCAGGACCGCAACCTGTTCGTGGCCAGCGTCACGCTGGACGGCACGTCGCTGCCGCTGGCGTCCGGCTCGTATTTCCGCAATGGCTTCACGCCACCCGATAACATCATCCCCGGCCAGGCCGACATGAAGTGGGGCGGCACGATGACGTTTTCGGGTGCAGTGGTCCAGAACGCCGTGGCGAATGCCGGGGGCAACGTCTTCATCGACGGACTGGGCGGGATCGACACCGTCAATTTCTCCGGATTGCGTTCGGCATTCACCGTAACCCACAACCCGACCGACTTCACCGTCATCGGTGCGACCCAGGGAGCGCATCTCACCAACGTCGAGCGCGTGCACTTCGATGATCTCAATGTCGCCATCGACATGAGCGGAAATGCCGGAACGACAGCGAAGCTGATTGCAGCTTTGTTCGGCAAGAGCTTCCTCGACAACGAGGTATTTGTCGGCGTAGGGCTCAGGCTGCTGGACGGCGGAGCGAGCGAATCTGCCGTTGCGGCTCTCGCGGTGAATACCACCCAGTTCGCGGCAGTGGCTGGTTCATTTTCGAACACCGACTTCGTCCGGTTGGTCTATCACAACGTCGTCGGCGTCGATCCAGGCGCTTCGGCCCTGGCCAGTTTCGTGGGGCAGCTGGATTCCGGCGCAGTCACGAAAGCCGATTTGGCGGTGCTGGCGGCGGAGCACGCCCTGAATCAGGTCAACATCGTGGGCGTGGCTAACGGGATCGAATTCATCTGAAATGGCTGTAATGTTGGTATTTGGCTACCCGGGCAGGCAATGAGCAGCGAAAGGTAGACGCGACCGCTCGGGTATCGAAAAAATTCATATAGGAGTGCTGTACACTCGCGTTCCTATATGAACTCATCCTTGCGCGTTACGCTGAACGCCTCGCCCGAGCAGCTTCGGGGCTTGGTGGCGTTGCAGGCGGCCTTCGCGCAGGTTTGCAACGCGCTCGTGCCATTGGTCCAGCAGACCAGGTGCTGGAACCGCGTGACGCTGCATCATTTGGCGTACAAGTCGCTGCGCGAGCAGTTTCCGCACATCGGCTCGCAGATGGTGTGCAACGCCATTTACTCCGTTTCGCGCACGTCCCGGCTCGTATTCCAGCACCCCGCCAGCCCATTCCACCTCAGCCGTCTGGACGGCAAGCCGCTTCCGACGCTGCGCTTCCTGGACACGAGCCCGGTCTACTTCGACCGTCACACCTTGAGTGTCAAGGCCGGAACCTTGTCGATGTACACGCTGGACGGGCGCATGCGCTTCCTGCTTTCGCTTTCCGAGGCGGACGAGAAGAATTTCCATGAGAACAAGCTGCGCGAGATCGTGTTGTCGCGAAAGGCGAACGGCGCGTTCGAGCTGCGGTTCTGGTTTTCCGACGCGCAGGACGAGGAAGCCGGCGCGAACGCCGTCGCCTCGATGCGCCAGCACACCCAAATCCCCGAATACGTGAAGGTAGAGGCTGCCGCATGAATCCCCAACAAAAGACGTCCCCCGAGCTAAGCCAGGCGCTCGCACTGCTGCGGCCCTACTTCAAGCGGGCTTTCTGGTTCAGCATCGTCGCCAGCCTGCTGGTGCTCGCGCCCACGGGCTTCATGCTGGAGGTGTACGACCGAGTGGTCAACAGCCGCAGCCTCGCCACCTTGGTGATGCTGATCGTGCTGGTCGTGGGCGCCTACGTGGTGATGGAATTGCTGGAGTGGGCCCGAGGACAGATCATGTTCGCCGCGGGTTTGGCGCTGGACCGCGAACTGGGCGATCGTATTTTCATGGCGATGTTCGCCGCGAACTTGCGGCGCCTCCCGGGCGGCACCACCCAGCCGATGGGGGACTTCCGCATCCTGCGCGAATTCCTGCATTCCCCTGTCGTGCTGGCGTTAATGGAATCGCCAGTCTCCCTGGTGCTCATGGTGCTTATCTTCGCCGCGAGCCCGGTGCTCGGTTGGGCCGCCGTGATCGGGGCTGTGGTGCAGGTATTTGTCGGCTGGCTCAACGAAAAGGCGACCCAGCCACCCTTGGTTGCCGCCACACGAAGCGCCGCCGGCGCCCAGCAATACGCCGACGGCGTGCTGCGCAACGCGCAAGTGATCGAGGCCATGGGCATGCAGCGCGATATTCACCGTCGCTGGATCGACAAACAGCGCGAATTCCTCGACCTGCAGGCATTTGCCTCTGACAAGGCCGGCGGTTACCAGGCGATCACCAAGTTCCTGCAAACCACCATGGGCTCGCTGCTCCTGGGACTGGGCGCCTGGTTGCTGCTCTCCAACGAATTGCGTGGCGGCAGCGGGATGATGATCGTGGCGTCGGTCCTGGGGGGCCGCATGCTCGCGCCGCTGGTGCAGATCGTGACGCAGTGGCGCAACGTGGTCGCGGTGCGCGATTCCTGGGGCCGTCTGAACCAGCTGCTGTCCTTCGTCCCGCCACCGGTCAAGGCCATGCCATTGCCCCAGCCCAAGGGGTTTCTGCTGGCCGAGAGCGTGACGGCTGCCGCGCCAGGCAGCCCGGTGCCGATCCTCAAGGGCGTGGCGTTCGCCCTGAAGCCAGGCGAAGTGCTGGCTGTGGTCGGTCCGTCGGCCTCCGGCAAGACCACGCTGGCCCGCACTCTGGTGGGCTTGTGGCCTTCCGCCGGCGGCAAGGTCCGCCTGGATGGCGCCGACGTGTTCGCCTGGGACAAGGCCGAACTCGGGCCGTCGATCGGCTACTTGCCGCAGGACGTGGAACTGTTCGACGGCACGATCGCTGAAAATATCGCGCGCTTCGGCGATCCCGAGCCGGCCAAGGTGCATGCCGCCGCGCAGGCGGTCGGCTTGGACGAATTCATCCAGGCCTTGCCGCAGGGCTACGACAGTCCGGTCGGGCGCGAGGGCGCCATGCTTTCCGGCGGCCAGCGCCAGCGTGTCGGGCTGGCGCGGGCGATCTACGGCGATCCGGTGTTCGTGGTGCTGGACGAGCCCAACTCCAGCCTGGACGATGCGGGCGATCAGGCACTGGCCGCCGCCGTGCTGGATCTGAAGGCGCGCGGCACCACGTTCGTCGTGATGACGCATCGCACCAGCATCCTGCCCGTGGTCGACAAGATGCTGGTCCTGAGGGACGGACAGGCGCAGGCCTTCGGGGGTCGCGATGAGGTGCTGGCTGCCTTGAACAAGGCTGCGGCGCAGGCGCAACAGGCGAGCCAGCCGCGCGCCCCGGGTCAGGCCCAGGTGCCGGCGACGGCGTGATTTACGAGGCACCCATGAACAAGTCCGGTTTCTTTCGACGCAGCGAATTGACAGGTGCCCTCTGGGCCTTTCGCTTCGAATTCATGGTGGTCGGCCTGTTCAGCATGATCATCAATGTGATGATGCTGGCGCCGACGATCTACATGCTGCAGCTGTTCGATCGCGTCATGGCCAGCCGCAGCGAACTGACCTTGCTCGCTGTTTCGCTGATAACCTTGTTCCTGTTCGGTGTGATGGCGATATCGGAGTGGACACGCTCGAGGATCCTCGTGCGCGCCGGCTTGCGCTTCGACGCACACCTGGGCACCCGCGTGTTCAATGCGAGTTTCGAGTCCTCGTTGAGCCAATCGACCGTCAGCCCGACCAGGGCATTCTCGGACCTCATCACGTTGCGGCAATTCATTACCGGATCGGGGGTTTTCGCGTTCTTCGATGCGCCCTGGGCACCGATCTATATCGGCGTGACCTTTTTCCTGCACCCGCTGCTAGGCTGGCTGTCGCTGGTGTTCGCCGTGATCCAGGCGGCCCTGGCGTGGTTTGGTCACCGCCATGCCGTCAGGCCGGCCCAGATCGCGGCCCAAGCAGGCTCAGACGTGAACGTGTACTTGCAAAGCAAATTGCGCAACGCCGAAGTGATCGAGTCGATGGGCATGCTGGGCAGCCTGCGCAAACGCTGGCGTGTCTGGCAAAACGAGTATTTGTCGCAAAGCGCCAATTCGCACCATGCCAGCGGCCGCGTCATGGCATGGAGCAAGTTCATCCGCTACACGCAGCAATCCCTGGCGCTGGCAGCCGGTGCAGTGCTGGTGATCAACGGAGAAATGTCGCCCGGGGCCATGATCGCGACCAACGTGCTGATGTCTCGAGCCCTGGCGCCCATCGACCAGCTGGTGGGCGTGTGGAACAGCTTCAGCGGCGCCAAGGCGGCCTTTAGCAGGCTCGAGCAGCTGCTGGCCGAGTACCCAGAAAGCGATCCCAACCTGAGCCGCGTCGCGCCCCAGGGCGAGGTGACACTGCGCCAGGTCGTGGCCGATGCGCCCGGCCGTGCGACTCCGATTCTCAAGGAGGTGGGCTTCACGACTGCGCCGGGCACCGTCACGATCATCGTTGGCCCGTCGGGGTCCGGCAAGTCCACGTTGGCGCGCGTGATGATGGGCATCTGGCCGGACGTTTCCGGCGAGGTGCTGCTGGACGGCTTGCCGATCCAGGGCTGGGATCGCATGGAGCTGGGTCCGCACCTGGGTTACCTGCCACAGGACATCGAGCTGTTCGAAGGCTCGATCGGCGAGAACATCGCGCGGTTCGGCGAGCTCGACTCCGAGAAGGTCATCGAAGCCGCCCGTTGCGCCGGCCTGCACGAGATGATCCTGCGTTTTCCCAAAGGGTACGACACGCCCATCGGCGAGGCCGGCAACCTGCTCTCAGGGGGGCAGCGCCAGCGAATCGGCCTGGCGCGCGCGGTCTACGGCGACCCGGCCGTCCTGGTTCTGGACGAACCCAACTCGAATCTGGACGACGCGGGCGAAACAGCGTTGATCAAGACCGTGCTGCAGCTCAAGGCCAAGGGCAAGACGGTTTTCCTGATCACGCATCGTCCCAGCGCCGTGGCGGTTGCCGACCGGATCCTGATCCTGCAGGATGGACGCATCGTGGCCGACGGTCCCCGCGACGCTGTCCTGGCAAGCTTGCGCCCGCAGGCCGCGGCCCAGCACGAACCTCCGACCCCCGCAGTCGGTATGGCCCAGCCGGCCTGACCCAACCCACCTTCCGCACGTCTACGAATCGATCGAGTTGCATCATGGATAAACCTGAATTGTTGAAACGCCTTGCATCCAGGCATTCGTTAGTGCCTTCCACCGAACTCGCGTACGAGCCTGCCGTACCTTCCGGGATCGAGGACTCGTCGCGCGCCGCCCGCGTCGGCCTGTGGGCGCTGGTGCTCGGGTTGGGCGGCTTCATGCTCTGGGCCGCGTTCGCGCCGCTGGACGAAGGCGTGCCCAGCCAAGGCCTGGTGGCGATCGATACCAAGCGAAAAGCCGTCCAGCACCAGGCTGGCGGCATCGTCAAGGAGGTTCTGGTACGCGAGGGCGAACATGTGAAGGAAGGGCAATTGCTGCTCAAACTCGACGAGGCGGCAACCCGGGCCAATTACGAAGCCATTCGCCAACACTACCTGAGTTTGAGAGCCATGCAAGGCCGGCTGCTCGCTGAGCAGGCCGGTTTGAGCACCATCGCCTTCCACCCCGACTTGCAAAAGGCCGGCGACGATCCGCTGATTCGCAGCCAGGTCCTGACACAGGAGCAGTTGTTCCAGGCTCGCAGGTCGGCGCTTCGCGCGGACGTGCAGGCAATGGAAGAAAGCATCCGGGGCCAGCAGGCACAGCTGCAGGCCTATGCGGGCATCCTGACCAACCGGCGCAGCCAGGTCAGCCTGGTCAACGAGGAGTTGACTCACACCCGGGAGCTGGTCAAGGAAGGGTACGCGCCGCGCAATCGGCAGCTCGAACTCGAACGCATGATCGCCGAAGCGAATTCGTCCATCACCGAACTGCTGGGAAACATCTCGCGGGGCCAGAGCGCGATCGGTGAAATGAGGCAGCGGATGATTGCGCGGCAGCAGGAATACCGCAAGGAAGTCGAAACCCAGCTGGCCGATATCACACGCGAGGTGCAGTCGGATGAGGGCAAGTTCCGCGCCTTGGCGGACGACATGACACGGATCGAAATCAAGTCGCCCGCGTCCGGCCAGGTCGTGGGCTTGGCGGTGCAAACTGTGGGCGGTGTGATCCAGCCGGCGCAAAAGCTGATGGACATCGTGCCGGAGAACGAATTGCTGCTGGTCGAGACGAAGGTTGCCCCGAATCTGATCGACAAGGTCCATGCCGGGCTGCCAGTGGACATCCGTTTCAGCTCTTTCGCCAACTCGCCGCAGCTGGTGGTGGATGGCAAGGTGGTTTCCATTTCAGGCGATTTGTTGACCGAACAGAATGGCTCCATGTACTACCTGTCCCGAGTCAGCGTCACGCCCGAGGGGTACAAGCGGCTTGGCAAACGGGTCCTGCAGCCGGGCATGCCGGTCGAAGTCGTCTTCAAGACCGGTGAGCGTTCGCTGCTGATGTACCTGCTGCACCCCCTGACCAAGCGGCTGGCGGCCGCCATGAAAGAGGAATGAATCCCATGCGATCGATCTTGTCGGCAGTACGCGCAGGCCGCCGGCCTCTCGCGGGCGTGGCACTGGCGTGCGCAGCGGCCTGCGGGCCGCTGGCGGCCTGGTCGCAGGCCGCGGCGGGGTCGGTCCCTGCGTCCTCCGCATCCGCCAACGCTGCGTCGCTGACGCTGTCACAGGCCTATCAGGCCGCGCTGGCGCAGGATGCGGTGATTCGGGCGGCCCGGGCCACGGCCGACGTGCGGCGCGAACGGCTGCCGCAAGCGCGGGCCCAACTGCTGCCGAATGTCTCCGCAGGCCTGTCTCGCAACAAGAACAAGCTCACCGCCACCCAGCCCGGATTCTTCGGGCCCGTAACGTCCGACCAGGATTACTTCAGCAGCAACCGCACATTGACCATCCGCCAGCCGATTTTCCGGCCGTTCCAGTTCGCGGATTACCGGCAGGCCGAGGCTCAAGTGGCCGACGCCGAAGCTACGCTGGAAAAGGAAGTGCAGAACCTGGCGGTGCGGGTTGCCGGCGCATACCTGGAAGCGCTGCTTGCAGACGACCAGCTCGCGCTCGTCATGGTGCAGAAGCAGGCCTACACGACGCAGCTCGACGCTGCTCGCAAGCGGTTCGCCGGTGGGGCGGGGGTGCGCACCGACGTCGATGAGGCCCAGGCCCGGCTGGACCTGACGCTCGCTCAGGAGCTCGAAGCCAAACAGAATGTGGACTTCACCCGCCGGCAGTTGCAGGTGTTGGTGAACGTACCCGTTACGAAGCTGGCGCCGCTTGATGAACGCAAGCTCGAGTTGGTCGAGCCCAATCCCCCGCGCCTGCAGGACTGGATCGACCGGGCCGAGCTGACGAGCCCCGAATTGCGCTCGCTGCGCGCTCAGGCCGAAGCGTCACGGCGCGAAATCGAGAAGGCCCGCTCCGGACACTTGCCGACACTGGACGCCATCGCCCAGTGGTCGATCAGCCAGAACGATACCGTCACGCAGACCAACTCACGTTTTGACAATAAGGCCATCGGATTGCAGCTGAACGTGCCGCTCTATTCGGGCGGATACGTCAGTTCGCAGACCCGCCAGGCCGTCGCCGATCTCGAACGGGCGCAGGAGGCTCTCGAAGCAACCCGGCGCGACCTCGGCACGCGCGTGGAAAAGGAATACCGCGGCATCACCGAAGGCGTCTTGCGCGTCCGGGCGCTCGAACAGGCCGTACGCTCCGCCGAAACGGCCGTGGTTTCCAGCCGAAGGTCCTTCGAAGGTGGCGTGCGCACCATCGTGGATGTCCTGAATGCCGAACAGCAGCAAGTGAGCGCCCTGAAAGATCTTGCGCAGGCGCGCTACCTGTACATGATTTCACGCGTGCGGTTGCGCTCGCTCGCGGGCGAGGCGGACGCCGCGGCGGTGGACGAGATCAACGCCTGGCTGAAGCCCTGAGGCTGCGTCCTGTCCCGCTAAACGTATACCAGCCCGGATTGGGACAGGCCGACCAGGTTGATGTTCGCCAGATTGAGCGGATGGTCAGCCGCGAACATGGCGAGGTCCGCCTCCGTTTCGGTCTTGCTGTCCAGCTGGGCACGATAGGGTGCGGATTGAGCTGCCGAAGGTTGGACTCCGGTGAGGTTGCCGTAAAGCAGGCTCACCACCTGGCTTGTGTCGTGGGCGCCAAGGCGCGCATCCAGGGCGTACTGCACCAGAGCGCTCTCGCTCATTCCTCCGTCCAGTAACGACAGGCCGATGCCGGCATAGTCGGGGTGCGCGGCAACGGCGCCCGGCCCGAACACCGCGCCGAGCACCTCGGCAGTGATGCCCGCGTGGCCGTCGAGGTCGAAGGCCAGCTTGCTGTCGGCGAACTCGAGCCGCTCGGTCTGCGTCAAGGAGTCGATGATGCCCGGGGCGACAACGTGCAGGATTCCGCCCGAGTCGCTGACTTGTGCTGTCGAACGGTTGATGCCGTAAACGGCGGTGTCGATGCCCGCACCACCGTCGGCGGTATTGGTTCCCAGCCCGAGAACGAATGTGTTGTTCGCGTCGTTGCCGGTTACCGTGTCGCTCGAGTTCGTCCCGATGAATTTCTCGATGGTCGTGGCGAGGTCAATCGAAAGGTTGTTCACCGCCCCGGTTCCCCCTGGACGCACACCGACCGAGCTGAAGCCGCCGGGCCGCATGTCCACTTTCGCACCGAGCGTGACCGCCGACAGGTCGATGGTGTCGTAACCTGAGGCGTCGTCGACGATCTCCAGCGTGCCGCCGTCGCTGTTCTGGTATTTGTAGAGGGTATCGCCGGCGTTGAAGGATGCATTGCCGCCATACAGGGTTTTCAGCGTGAGCAGGTCATACATGCCATACCAGTCGCGGCTCTGGCCAGTGGTATTGGTGGGGCCGTCCCGGTAGGACATGACCGTGTAGTCGGTGTTGTCCTCCTTGACGCCCAGGTAGTTGTCCGGCAGCGTCGAAGGAGCGCTGCCGGCGTTGTAGTTGCCCGGGTGCTTCAGCCCCAGGGCGTGGCCTATTTCGTGGACCAGCGTCTCCCAACCGTAACTTCCCTTGGCCAGGTTCGAGTTGGCGCTGCTGTCCTGGTTGATCCAGACGTCCCCGTCGAGGTCGCTGCCCGTGCTGTTGGGCATGAACGTGTAGGCGCCGGAAACAAACCCCTGGTGGTTGTCGCCAAACCGGATCTGGCCATAGCTGCTGGCCGAATCGGACACTTCCTGGATCGTGATGCCCAGCTCGGCTTGCAGGTGCCCCATGATCTCGCGCACCGCGGCTTTCTGCGTCGCGGAGAACTGGCTGAATCCAACGTCGCCCTGGAAGTCGTCGGTGCCGCCGTAGGCCGGCTTGACCGTCATGAAACTGTAAGTGACCCGGGCCTGGCTTCCAAGCGGCCCCGGATAGTTCCAGCGGTAGTCCAGCCCTGCCAACAGGGCGTCCATCCGGTAATCATGGGTGTATGGAAAAGGGTCCACCGGCTGCGCCGGTGCCGGGGGAAGCGAAAGGCTGCCGGCAGCTAGCGGGTCCTGGTCATGCTGACCATTCAGGGTGCTTCCTGCGCATAGGGGGCAATGACATCCAAACAACAGATGCGACATGGCGGGTACTACTCGAAAAATTCAGCTTCGTTCCACTTGGGCGCGGCCGCGTCCTTGCCCGACAGCGTGGGAGGACGTCCCAGCTCGGCCAGCGGCCACCCGATCGCAACCCGCGGATCGTTCCACGCGAGGGCCCGCTCGAACTGCGGCGCGTAGTAATCGGTGGTCTTGTAAAGGAAATCGGCATTGTCGGAAAGCACCACGAAACCATGCGCGAAGCCCGGTGGAATCCAGAGCTGGCGCTTGTTTTCGGCACTGAGTTCCACGCCGGCCCACTGGCCAAGCCGCGGCGAGGAACGCCGCAGGTCGACGGCCACGTCGAACACCTTGCCGCTCGTCACGCGAACCAGCTTGCCCTGCGGCTGGCGGATTTGGTAATGCAAGCCGCGCAGCACGGCATGCGCCGAGCGCGAGTGGTTGTCCTGCACGAACCGAAGCGCCAGCCCGGTCGCCTGGTCGAAGGCGGCCTGGTTGAAACTTTCCATGAAAAATCCGCGCTCGTCGCCGAACACCTTGGGCTCGATGATGAGCACTTCCGGCAGCCGCGTCGGCGTGACCTTCAGCGTCACGCATTTCCCCTTGCGGTGGCCAGCAGATAGGCGCCATAGCTGCTCTTGGCCAGCGGCTCGGCCAGCGCCAGCAGCTGCTCGCGATCGATCCAGCCGTTGCGCCAGGCGATTTCCTCCGGGCAGGCGACCTTCAGGCCCTGGCGATGTTCCAGTGTGTGGATGAATTGCGTCGCTTCCAGCATGCTTTCGTGGGTACCGGTATCCAGCCAGGCGAAGCCGCGGCCCATCGTCTGGACGTCAAGCTGGCCGAGCTCGAGGTAGGCTTGATTCACGCTCGTGATCTCGAGTTCCCCGCGTTTCGAAGGTGTTACACCAGCGGCGATGTCGCAGACCTGGGTGTCGTAGAAGTACAGGCCGGTCACGGCGAAATGGCTTTGCGGCCGGGCTGGCTTCTCCTCGATGGACAGCGCTTTGCCGCGCTCGTCGAACGCCACCACGCCATAGCGTTCCGGGTCCTTGACGTGGTAGGCAAACACGGTGGCGCCTTGCGACTGCGAATCGGCCGCCTGCAGCAGCTTGATCAGGTCGTGGCCGTAAAAGATGTTGTCGCCCAGCACCAGCGCGCTGGGTTTGTCGGCAATGAAGTCGCGCCCGATGATGAATGCCTGCGCCAGCCCTTCCGGACGCGGCTGTACCGCGTATTGGATGCGCATGCCCCAGGCGGCGCCATCGCCGAGCAGCTGTTCGAAGCGCGGCGTGTCCTGCGGCGTGCTGATGACCAGCACCTCGCGGATGCCGGCCAGCATCAGCGCCGCCAGCGGGTAATAAATCATCGGCTTGTCGTATACCGGCAGCAGCTGCTTGGAGATCGCCAGCGTGGCGGGATGCAGGCGGGTACCGGCGCCGCCGGCCAGGACGATGCCCTTGCGGGCGGTTTGGGCGTGGGACATGAGGGTTCTAGGTTTGTTTGGCGCCGAACGCTGCCAACTCGGCAACGACGCTTCGCACGCCATCCTGCCAGGGCGGCAGGTGAAGGTCGAAGGTGCGCCGCAGACGGCTCGTGTCGAGCCGTGAATTGGCCGGCCGCGCGGCGGCGACTGGATACTGGGACGAGGGGATCGGATGGACCTGCTCGGGGCGGGTTTTCAGCACCATCCCGCACTCGGTCGCATGGGCGATGGCCAGCGAGGCGTAAGCCTGCCAGTGAGTGGCGCCTGCCGCAGCCAGGTGATAGGTCCCCGCCAGCTCCGGCCGCAGCCGCCTGAGGACGTGCGCGGTGGCGTCGGCGATCAGCGCTGCGCGGGTCGGCCCGCCCCATTGGTCGCACACGACGTTGAGGCTGTCGCGTTGCGCGGCGGCGCGCAGAATCGACTTGAGGAAGTTCTGTCCCCAGGTATCGAAGACCCAGCTCGTGCGCAGCACAAGGTGGCGCGCGGCACCTGCGATGACGGCCTGTTCGCCGGCCAGCTTGCTGCGCCCATAGACATTCGCCGGGCCTATCGCATCGTCTTCGGTCCACGGCCGCTCGCCGCTGCCGTCGAAAACATAATCGGTGGAGTAGTGCACCAGCCAGGCGCCCAGCCGGCCGGCCTCGGCGGCCAGCACTTCGCAGGCGCCGGCATTGATCGCGAAGGCCGCCTGCGGCTCGCTTTCGGCGCGGTCGACGGCGGTGTAGGCGGCCGCATTGACGATGACATCCGGCGCCACCGCCCGAACGGTGCGGGCCAGCTCATCCGGCTTTGCCAGGTCGCCGCACAACGGGGCACTACTCCGATGCAGGGCTGTGACCTCACCCAGCACCGACAGGCTGCGCCGCAATTGCCAGCCGAGCTGGCCGTTCGAGCCGAGCAGCAGGATCTTCATGCAGCAGTCGCCAGGCCTTCGTACTGCTGCGCGACCCACTGCCGATAGCTTCCGCTGGTCACCGATTCGACCCATTCGGGGTTGTCCAGATACCACTGCACGGTCGCGCGGATTCCCTCTTCGAAGGCCACTCGCGGCTGCCAGCCGAGGTCGCGGGCGATCTTGCTGTCGTCGATGGCGTAGCGCCGGTCATGGCCGGGGCGGTCCTTGACGTGAGTAACCAGTTCGCGCCGCGGCCGTTGGTCCGGGCTGGGGCGCAGGCGGTCGAGCGCATCGCAGATCGTGTGCACCACCGACAGGTTGTTGCGCTCGGACCGGCCCCCGATGTTGTAGCACTCGCCGGGGCGTCCGGCCGCGAGTACCGCCCGCAGCGCCAGGCAATGGTCGTCCACGTGCAGCCAGTCGCGCACCTGCTGGCCGTCGCCGTACACCGGCAGCGGCTTGCCGCGCAGCGCGTTGTTGATCACCAGCGGGATCAGCTTTTCTGGAAACTGGCGCGGGCCGTAGTTGTTGGAACAGTTGGTGGTGAGCGTGGGCACGCCGAAAGTGTGATGCCAAGCCCGCACGAAATGGTCGGACGCGGCCTTCGAGGCCGAGTAGGGGCTGTTGGGCTCATAGCGATGCGACTCCGCGAATGCCGGCGCCCCAGGTGCGAGCGAGCCGAACACCTCGTCGGTGGAAACATGCAGGAAGCGGAAATCCGACTGTTCGCCGGCTGGCAAGGCGCGCCACCAGGCATGCACCGTTTCCAGCAGCTTCAAGGTGCCGACCACGTTGGTCTGTGCGAAGGCCAGCGGGCCGGAGATCGACCGGTCGACATGGCTTTCGGCCGCGAAGTTGATGATCGCACGCGGCCGATGCTCGCCGAGCAGCCGCTCGACCAGCGCCTGGTCGCCGATGTCCCCGCGCACGAACGTGTATCGCGGGTCCTGGGCTACCGCCGCGAGGTTGCCGGGATGGCCGGCGTAAGTCAGCAGGTCCAGATTGAGGACCGGCTCGGACGAGTCGGCCAGCCATCCGAGCACAAAGGCGGATCCGATAAAGCCGCATCCGCCTGTCACTAGAATCATGAGTTTTTCCTATCACGCAAAGCGCGCATTGTCCGGTTCGATTGTAAGTGCCCCCTCCCCGAATGACGCCGCCACGGCCGGGCGGATCACGATATCCGTGGTGAGCCACGGACACACGCGGGTGGTTCAGGAGCTGCTGCGTCGTTTGTGCGAAAGCTACGGCGGTTTCATTGCCCATTTTGTGTTGACGCACAACCTGCCGGAGGCGCCGATCACGCCACCAAACGAGGGCTGGCCATTTCGCTTCACCGAGATTTTCAATCCGCAGCCCGCGGGGTTCGGCGCCAACCACAACCGCGCATTCGAGCATTGTGCAAGTGACTTCTTCTGTGTGCTCAATCCCGACATCGAACTGGCTGGGGATGGACTGTGGCCTGCCCTGCTGCGTGAGGCCGGCCGCCCCGGTACCGGGCTGGCCTATCCGCGTCTTCTCAATTCCGACGGCAGCTGCCAGGACAACGAACGCGAGGCAGTGACCCCGGCGGCGCTGCTGCGCAGGCACCTGTTCAAACAGCCGCAGCGCCGGGTCGACTGGATCAGCGCCGCGTTCTGGGTGGTGCCGGCACCGGTGTACCGCCGCCTGGGTGGATTCGACGAGCGGTTTTTCATGTACTGCGAGGACACCGACTTCTGCCTGCGGCTGCGACTGGCCGGCCTGGCGTTGCGGCGCGCGGAGGTGGCCGTCAAGCACGAGGCCCGGCGAGACAGCCGCTGGCCAGGGCGCCAGTTTGCCCGGCACCTGCAAAGTCTGGTGAGGCTCTGGTCGGGACCGGTGCTGCGCCGGTACCTCCTGGCGAGCGGGGCCAACGGCTGAGCTACTGTAAAAAAGCGCGACAATACCGCGGCATGCTTTTTCTGCTGATCCTGTGCTTTGCGAGCGCATTCCTGGCGACTGCGGTCCTGGTCCGATATGGACGCGGCCACACCTACCGGTATGCCAGCACCAAGCCCCAGCGCTTTCATACTGGCAATGTGCCACGTCTGGGCGGCATCGCCATGCTCTTTTCCTGCACGGTCGGATGGACCTGGCTGGTCATCTCCGCGCAGTTGAGGTTTTCCAACCAGATTGGCCTGGAGGGCACGACTGCCGCATCGCTATGGCTGGTCGCGTTGCTCACCGTCGCGGCCGGCGTCTATGAAGACCTGACGCAACGGTTGCGGGCCCGCTACCGGCTGCTGCTGACGGTGGGGACTGCGGCGGTTGCCTGCTGGCTGCTGGGCATGTCGGTGCCGCGCCTGGACGTCGTGACGCTGGACCAATGGTGGGCTACCAATGCATGGCTCGGCCTGGGCCTGGCCGTGATCGCCGTCAGCGGGCTGCCGCACGCCTTCAACCTGATCGACGGCTACAACGGCCTGGCGGGCATCGTCGCCCTGGTGTGCTGCTTCGCGCTGGCCTACGTAGCCCTTCAGGTGGGCGACCGGCAGCTGGCGGCCGCGGTGCTCGTGCTCGCGGGTGCGACGGCGGGCTTCCTGGTCTGGAATTATCCCGGCGGCCTCATCTTCGCCGGCGACGGCGGCGCCTATCTGTGGGGTGTGGTGATCGCCATCGCCAGCGTGATGCTGGTCAAGCACCATGGCCAGGTGTCGCCCTGGTTCCCGGTGCTGTTGCTGATCTACCCCGTGTGGGAAACCCTGTTCTCGATCTACCGCAAGAGCGTGCGCGGTCAATCCCCCGGCCTGGCGGATGCCTTGCACTTTCACCAGCTGATCTACCGGCGCATCGTGCGCGGGGTATTCGACGACGACGAAGCCCGCCGCATGCTGATGCGCAACAACCGCACTTCGCCGTACCTCTGGGGCTTCGCCCTGCTGACGGTGATGCCCGCAGTGCTGTTCTGGAACAACACGCTCGTGTTGATGGCGTTCTGCCTGCTGTTCGTGGTGGCGTACACCTACGCTTACTACAGCATCATCCGTTTCAAGGTGCCGCGCTGGATCAGGCGCTAGGAGCCTGGGTGGCAGGTTCCTCGGGCCCGCCGCGCTGCTTGCGGCACAATTCGGCACTGGCCGATCAACCCCGTTTCCCATGCCCGACGTTCTGAACATCGCGCCGCGCGACAAGGCCGAAATCCTGGCCCAGGCGCTGCCGTATATCCGCCGCTTCCATGGCAAGACCATGGTGATCAAGTACGGCGGCAACGCCATGACCGATCCGGAGCTGCAGGCCGATTTTGCCGAGGACGTGGTGCTGCTCAAGCTGGTGGGCATCAATCCCGTCGTGGTGCACGGCGGCGGGCCGCAGATCGAGGCGGCGCTGAGCCGGCTGGGCAAGAAGGGACATTTCATCCAGGGCATGCGGGTGACCGATGCCGAGACCATGGAAGTGGTCGAATGGGTGCTGGCGGGCGAAGTGCAGCAGGACATCGTAGGCCTGATCAATCAGGCCGGCGGCAAGGCCGTCGGATTGACCGGCCGCGACGGCGGGCTGATCCGCGCGCGCAAGCTCAGGATGGTGGACAGCGCCGACCCGAACAAGCACCACGACGTGGGCCAGGTCGGCGACATCGTCGCCATCGACCCGAGCGTCGTCAAGGCGCTGCAGGACGACCAGTTCATCCCCGTGATCAGTCCGATCGGATTCGGCGAGGACAACGAGAGCTACAACATCAATGCCGACGTGGTGGCCGGCAAGCTGGCGACCGTGCTCGCAGCCGAAAAGCTGCTGCTGCTGACCAACACACCCGGTGTGCTGGACAAATCCGGCAAACTGCTGATCGACCTGAGTGCGCGTGAGATCGACGAGCTGTTCGCCGACGGAACGATTTCGGGCGGGATGCTGCCCAAGATCAGCGGCGCGCTGGATGCCGCCAGGAGCGGCGTGAACACGGTGCACATCATCGACGGCCGCGTACCGCATGCACTGCTGCTCGAGATCCTGACGGACCAGGCCTACGGCACCATGATCCGCTCGCATTGAATTTCCCATGCGGCTGCTGCTGGTCGAAGACGATGTGATGGTGGCCAGCGGCATCAAGCTGGGGCTGAGCGACGCCGGCTATGCAGTCGACTGGGTGGGCAGCGGCGAGCGCGCCGAGCAAGTGCTCAAGTGCGAAATGTTCGACGCGGCGATCATCGACATCGGGCTGCCGCGCATGGACGGCCTGGAGCTGACCCGGCGGCTGCGCCGGCCGGAAATGGCCAGCGCCGCCATGCCCGTGCTGATCCTCACCGCACGGGACGCGTTGCAGGATCGCGTGCAGGGGCTGGACCTGGGCGCCGACGATTACATGATCAAGCCCTTCGAGCTGCCCGAGCTGCTGGCCAGGCTGCGGGCCCTGCTGCGCCGATCGCAAGCCGCGAATACGGCGGTGTTGACATTCGGGCCGATCGAGCTGGACACGGCCAACCGGCGGGCCGCGGCCCGGCGCAACGGGCACGTGACGGCGATCGAGCTCGGTCCGCGCGAATGGACGGTGCTGGAGTACCTGCTGATCAATGCACCCAAGCCGGCGAGCAAGGACAAGCTGCTGCAGGCCCTGACCGGCTGGGACAAGGAAATCACGGCCAACGCGGTGGAGGTGTATATCTCGCGCCTGCGCGGCAAGCTCGAATCGCACGGCGTGGCGTTGCGCTCGATCCGGGGGTTTGGCTACCGGTTGGAGCTCAGTGACGCCGCCGCTGGGTGACGCAGCCGGTGAACTTCCATTTCATGGACCGGCAGGCGAGCAGCCCTCAGGGCGGCGGCGATGTGCTGGGCATGGCGTCCGGCCTGCGCCGCCGGCTGCTGGTGATGCTGCTTGCGCCGCTGATCCTGCTGACAATGCTCAATGCCTGGTTCGACTACCGCTCCGCCGACAACGTCGCCCTGCAGCAGGACCAGCGGCTGCTGGCGTTGGTGCCGCTGCTGGCCGACTCGGTGATCGCGGCAGGCGCGGGCGCGGGCGAGCCGCCGGTGCTGCTGCTTGCGCCGCCCGTCCAGAAGTTTGTGAACGACGGTTCCGGCCACGCGGCCTATGCGATCGCGGATGCGGACGGCAAGGTGCTGCGCGGGGAACCGTGGCTGGCCGGCCTGCCGCCCACGACGCAGGAGCCCGAGTTCCACAGTGAGGAGAACCTGGGCGTGACCTGGCGCATCGTGCGCCAGCGCCAGCAGACGGTGCTGGGCGAAGTGACCGTCGTCCTGGCCGACGGGTCCGATCCGCGCCAGCAGTGGGCGCGCTCCGTGCTGTTCAAGGTACTGCTGCCCAACCTGATCCTGCTCGCCGGCGCGGCCTTTGCAGTGCGCTGGGCGGTTCAGCGTGCGCTCAAGCCGCTGCTGGAATTGAGGGAGGCCGTGGAGCGCCGCTCGCCGCGCGACCTGAGCGCGATCGACGAGCGTGCTTCCCCGGAAGAGGTCCGTCCTCTCGTGAAATCGCTGAACCGGCTGTTCGATCTGGTCAACGCGCAGGCCGAGAGCCAGCGCCGCTTCATCGCGGATGCGGCGCATCAGCTGCGCACACCGTTGGCGGGCTTGCAGGCGCAGGTGGAAGCGTGGGCCCAGGCTGCCAATGCCGCGACCTCGGCCGATGGCCTGGTGCGGCTGCGCACGGAGCAGGTCAACAAGCTGCGCGGGGCGACTCGCCGTACTTCGCAGCTGGCCAACCAGCTGCTGGCACTGTCGCGGGCCGATGCCCGCACCTTGCAGTCGCAGCCAATGCAGCGTGTCGACCTGAAAGAGCTGTGCGAGGCCATGCTCGAAGCCCACCTCGATGCCGCCACCGCCAAGCGCATCGACCTCGGGCTGGACGCGCATCCGGCACAGGTGATGGGACATGAGTGGCTGTTGCGCGAGCTGCTGGGCAACCTGGTGGACAACGCCGTGAAGTACACGCCCGACGGCGGCACGGTGACGATTCGCTGTGGGCTGCGCGAAGGCAGGGCTTTCCTCGAGGTGGAGGATGACGGGCCCGGAGTGGCGCCCGCGGAAAGGCCGCGCGTGTTGGAACGCTTCTATCGCATGCGCGGAACCCAGGGCGAGGGCAATGGCCTGGGACTGGCCATCGCCGACGAGATCGCGCGCGTGCACCACAGCCAGCTGGAATTGCAAGATGGCGCCGACGGGCGCGGATTGAGGGTGACGCTGGTGCTCGGGGGTAAGCACGCACTTGGCGCGCAGGCCGCATAAAACGGAAACGGCTAGGCGAAAACCCTAGTCCCGGCTGTGCGAGAATCCGCAAAACACATTTTGAAACTTATGCCCGACGCCGAACTCAACAGCACGGATTCCCCAGCCGCACAGGAAGTCGCGACACCGGTGCGCAAGCGTCCCAAGCCCGGCGAGCGCCGGGTGCAGATCCTGCAGGCGCTGGCAACGATGCTCGAGCAGCCCGGCGCCGAGCGGATCACGACGGCAGCCCTGGCGGCCCGCCTGGAAGTGAGCGAAGCGGCGCTGTACCGCCATTTCGCGAGCAAGGCCCAGATGTTCGAGGGACTGATCGAATTCATCGAGCAGAGCGTCTTCACGCTGGTCAACCAGATCGGCGAGCGCGAAGCGGCAGGCAACCCGCAGGCCGCCAAGACCGTCGCGATGCTGTTGCAGTTTGCCGAGAAGAACCCGGGCATGACACGCGTGATGGTGGGCGACGCGCTGGTGTTCGAGAACGAGCGGCTGCAGCAGCGCATGAACCAGTTCTTCGACAAGATCGAGTCCGCGCTCAAGCAAAGCCTGCGCGGCGCCGCGGAGGGCGACGGCTCGGCCACGCCCGGGCTCGATGCGCAGGTGCGCGCCTCCATGCTCACCGCCTTTGTGGTGGGCCGCTTGCAGCGCTTCGCCCGCTCGGGCTTCAAGCGCGCCCCATCCGAGCATCTGGAAGCCAGCCTGGCGCGCATGCTCTGAAGTTGTTTATTCCCTCCCCCTCGGGGGAGGGTTAGGGTGGAGGCACGCAGGCGATGCGATTGCCCCCACCCCTGCCCTTCCCCGCAGGGGGAGGGAGACAATGCACTCCATGCTTCGTATCCGCGTCGCCGGCTCCGACGTCGTCCTCCATCCCAGCGGTGCGGCCCTGCTGTCGGCCGAGCAAACCTTGCTTGTTGCCGACGCGCATTTCGGCAAGGACGTGAGCTTTCGCAAGCTCGGCGTGCCGGTGCCCGCAGGCACTACTAGCGAAACGCTGGACGAGCTGTCGGCGGCGGTGGCCGACACCGGGGCCCGGCGTGTCGTCTTCCTGGGAGACTTCCTGCACTCGCACAATTCGCTCGGCGCGGGGATGCTCGACGCGCTGGCGCGCTGGCGGGCTGGTAACGCCGGCCTCGAACTGACGTTGGTGCGCGGCAACCATGATGACCGCGCCGGGGATCCTCCGCTCGGCCTGGACATCCGCGTCGTCAACGAGCCGTTGGCGCAGGGAGCGTTCGCGCTGTGCCACCATCCGCGGGCCATCACCGGAGCTTATGTGCTGGCCGGCCATTGGCACCCCTGCATCAGCGTGAGCGGCCGTGCCTTCGAGCGCCTGCGCTTGCCCTGCTTCTGGTTTGGTGACGATACCGGCGCGTTGCCGCAACGCGCGGTGGGCGTGCTGCCGGCATTCGGCAGCTTCACGGGCATGTACCGCATCGAACCGCATGCCGGCGACCGGATCTTTCCCGTCGCCGGTGACCTCGTGCGCGCGATACCAACATTGCCGATCGCGTGAAGCACGATCGCGGGTCAAGCCCGCAATGACAGCTTCACCTTCTTCGCGGCCGCAACGATTTCGTCCCACGTGGTGTCGTCAATTGCGATGCCGTCGCGCTCGCGCTCGACGCGTGCCTCGCGCTCGGGCTCGCCGGCCAGTCGCACACGGTCGCAGCCGGGCGCCGGCGGGCTTTGCTTGAGCCAATCGACGAACGCCAGGGCTTCGCGCTCGAACGCGTCGCGCGTGCCCAGCCTCTGCGGGTCGACCAGGATCGTCAGCATGCCGTTGATCACCGATCGCGCCGTGTCGGCCGGGCGGTGCCAGGTACCGCTGCCGGTGAGAGCGCCACCCAGCAATTCGCAGGCGATGGCCAGGCCATAGCCCTTGTGTTCGCCAAACGGCAGCAGCGCGCCGAACAACCTCGCGCTCACATCGCTGGTCTGCGGCACCACGACCACTCCGGGGTCGGTGGTGGGCACCCCGCGCGGGTCGATCAGGTAGCCCAGCTCGACCCGGCGGTGCTCGTTGTGGGCGACCCGCATCTTGCCCTGCGCGACACGACTCGTAGCGAAGTCCAGCAGGAACGGCTCGCGTCCTTGCAGCGGCACGCCGATGCAGCAGGGATTGGTGCCGAAGCGGCCATCGCCACCGCCCCACGGCGCAACCGTCGGACGCGACAGGACATTGACGAAATGGATAGCCACCAGCCCCCGCCCGACGGCCATCTCCGCGAAGTGCCCGATCCGGCCGAGGTGGTGGGCGTGGGCCAGCGTCATGATGCAGCTTCCCAGTTCCTTCGCCCGCGCCATGGCCAGCGTCATGGCCTGCTCGCCCACTACCTGGCCGTAGCCGCGCTGCCCGTCCAGTGCCAGCAGCGCGCCGGCGTCCAGGTTGACCTTGGCATCGGTGTTGGGCTTAAGGCCGCCTTCGAGGACCGCATCGACATAGCGGGGAATCATGCCCACGCCATGCGAATCGTGGCCGCTGAGGTTGGCCAGCACCAGGTTGTCGGCCACTGTGCGCGCCTCTTGCGCGCTGCTGCCCGCGGCCACCAGGATGCCCGCCATTTCCGGGCGCAGCGCCGCGGCTTGAAAGATCTTCGACATTGCTTGCCCTCACCCCAACCCTCTCCCCGATAGGAGAGGCAGCTTCTAAGTCAGCCCTCTCCGCTGAGCGAGCGTGTGTTTCACATTACCGCGCCGACCTGCCAGGGCACGAATTCGTTCTGACCGTAGCCGTGCTTTTCGCTCTTCGACAACTCGCCGGACGCGGTGGAAAGCACCAGCTCGAATATGCGCTGGCCCATCTGCTGGATCGACACCTTGCCGTCGATGATCTCGCCGCAGTTGATGTCCATGTCCTCTTCCTGCCGCCGCCACAGTGCCGAATTGGTCGCCAGCTTCAGCGAAGGCGAGGGCGCGCAGCCGTACGCCGATCCGCGGCCGGTCGTGAAGCAGATCATGTTGGCACCGCCCGCTACCTGCCCCGTCGCGCTCACCGGGTCGTAGCCGGGCGTGTCCATATAGACGAAGCCCCGGTCCTTCACGGGCTCGGCATATTCATACACGGCCTGCAGATTGGTCGTGCCGCCTTTTGCGACTGCGCCGAGAGATTTTTCGAGAATCGTGGTCAGGCCACCGGCCTTGTTGCCCAGCGAGAGATTGTTGTTCATTTCGCCGTCGTTGACCTTGGTGTAGTGCTCCCACCACTTGATGCGCTGGATCAGCTTCTCGCCCACTTCGCGCCGGGCGGCGCGACGCGTCAACAGGTGCTCGGCGCCGTAGATCTCGGGTGTCTCGGACAGGATCGCGGTGCCGCCATGCGCCACCAGCAGGTCCACCGCCGCTCCGAGCGCGGGGTTTGCGCTGATACCCGAATAACCGTCCGAGCCACCGCATTGCAGCCCGATCGTGATGTGCGATGCGCTGCACGGCTCGCGCTTCACGGCGTTGGCCTGCGGCAGCATTTCCTTGATCAGGGCGACGCCCTTTTCGACGGTCTTGCGGGTGCCGCCGGAATCCTGGATGTTGAAGACCTTGAGCGTGTCGCCTTCGCGCAGAGAGCTGTGCGCCAGCCAGGCGTTGATCTGGTTGGCCTCGCAGCCCAGCCCCACCACCAGCACCCCCCAGAAGTTGGCGTGGGTCGCATAGCCGGCGAGCGTGCGCTCCAGGATCTGCATGCCCAGGCCTTCGCTGGCCATGCCGCAGCCGGTGCCATGGGTCAACGCGACCACGCCGTCGATGTTGGGAAAGGCCGCCAGCGCATCGGGGTGGTTCTGCCGCGAGAAATAGTCCGCGATCGCGCGCGCCGCCGTCGCCGAACAGTTCACGCTGGAAAGCACGCCGATGTAGTTGCGCGTCGCCACGCGGCCATCGGATCGTTTGATGCCCATGAAAGTGGCCTCGCGCCGCGCCGGTTCGGGCTTGACGTCGGCGCCGAAAGCGTAGTCGCGCTCGAAGTCTCCCATGACGAGGTTGTGCGTGTGCACGTGGTCGCCGGCGGCGATCGGTTTGCTGGCGAAACCGATGATCTGGTTGTAGCGGCGCACCGGTTCACCGATCGCGATCGCCCGCGTTGCGACTTTGTGGCCGGCCGGTATCAGTCCTTTGATCTCGACGTTTTCGACCGAGCTGCCGCCGACGAGCTGGGTTCTGGCGATCAGGACGTCGTCCTGGGGATGGAGGCGGATGAAAGGAGTCATAAAAAACAGCTGAAAGTCTGTCCCCAAGGTTTTTAGAAAAACATCTTCGGCAACCAAAGCACCACCTTCGGCACGTAGGTGATGATGACCAGCGACGCAAGCAGCGGCACCAGCCACGGCAGGATCGCGATGGTGGTCCGCTCGACCGACAGCTTGGCCACGCGCGCCAGTACGAACAGCACCATTCCCATCGGCGGGTGCAAGAGGCCAATCATCAGGTTCAGAACCATCACCAGGCCGAAGTGAACGAGGTCGATGCCCAGCTTCTGGCAGATCGGAACCAGGATCGGCACCAGGATCGTGATCGCTGCGGTCGGTTCCAGGAAACAGCCGACGAACAGCATCAGCAGGTTCGCCATCAGCAGGAACATCCACGGCTCCTTGGTGACCGCCAGCACCCATGCCGCGATATCCGCCGTGACGCCGGTCGCCGTCAGCATCCAGCCGAAGATGCTGGCCGCCGCCACGATGAACAGCACGGTGGAAGTGGTCTCCACGGTGTCAAGGCACACCTTGACGAACATCTTCCAGGTGAGCGTCCGGTACCAGAACAGGCCCAGCACCATCGCCCAGATGCAGGCCGCGATAGCGCCTTCGGTCGGCGTGAACAGGCCCGTCGTCATGCCGCCGATCAGCAGAACCGGTGTCATGATGGGCAGCACCGCCTGGAATTTGAAGTACTTGTCGGCGGTGAATAGCACGACCAGTCCGGCCAACACCGTCACCTGCGGCTGCAAGCCGGCTTGGTCCACGAGCAGCCACAACGCCAGCGGCCAGCCCAATACGACGGCCAACTCGGCCAGCGCCTTAACCAGGCGCATCCAGTCGAACTTGACGTCCGCTCCCCAGCCGTTCTTGTGCGCGTAGTAGGCGACGGTGAGCATCATCAAAATGGCCATGAGCCCACCCGGCAGAATGCCCGCGAGGAACAGCGCGCCGACACTGACGTTGGCCATCATGCCGTAGATGACGAAGGGCAGGCTGGGCGGGATGATCGGGCCCAGCGTCGCCGAGGCCGCCGTCACGCCGACGGAAAACTCGGTGCTGTAGCCATGATCCTGCATGGCCTTGATCTCGATGGTGCCCAGGCCGGCGGCATCGGCGATGGCCGTGCCGCTCATGCCGGCGAAGATAACCGAGCCCAGCACATTCACGTGACCCAAGCCGCCCCTGAGCCAGCCCACCAGCGCCAGCGCGAAGTTGTAGATGCGGTTGGTGATGCCGGCGTTGTTCATCAGGTTACCAGCCAAAATGAAGAAGGGGACGGCCAGCAGCGGAAAGCTGTCGATGCCGCTGACCATGCGGTGAATCACCACGAAGGGCGGCGTGGTCTGGGCCCAGAACAGGTAGATGAGCGAAGCGCCCGCCATGGCCATCGCCACGGGCAGGCCACCGGCCATCAGGAACAGGAAAACGATCTTGAGCATCTCGAGCCTTGCGGTTAGTGGCAGGCCCTCAGGCCCGATCTTCCATCGTGGACTCGACGCGCTCGAGCACGGTGTAGCCGCGCCGCAGGTGTACGCTCATCACCCAGATCGAGCGCGAGAACATGATGGCGAACCCGATCCCCGCGACGCCGTAAACCAGGTTCATCGGCAGGTCGATGATGGTCATGCGCGCATTGCCCAGCTTGAACATCATCTGGACCGTCAGCACCACCGCCGTCCCCAGGAACACGATGCGCAGCACGTCCACCACCCGGGCGAGCCAGCGACCCAGGGCAGGCGGCATGTGGCGATAGAAGAAGTCCACCTGGATATGGGTGTTCTTCGCCACGCCGATGGAGGCGCCGATGAAGACGGTGCCGATCAGCAGGTAGCGCGCGATCTCCTCGGTCCAGGCGGCCGAGTCGTTCATCACATAGCGTGTGATGAATTGGTAGAAAACGGTGAAGCCCAGGATCCAGAAAAAGCCCAGGGCGACCCATGCCTCGATGGTTGTGCCGGAAAGATCCACGGCTTCATCCTGCGCATGGAACTCGCCGTCCTCCATCACCTTGGGTAAGTCGTCTATGGCCTGCATGTTGTTGCTCCGGTGTCTTGCGCCGCCCCACGAGATCACTTGAGGTTGATGATGCGGTCGTAGTCCGTCTGGCGATAGCCGTGGTCAGTGGGCTTGGTGTTCTTCAGCACTGCCTCGCGGAAACCGTTCTTGTCCACCACGATTACGTTGTTCGTCTTCTTGAACTCGTCGACCAGGCGAGCTTCGGCAGCGATGATTTCGCGGCCCGCCTTTTCGGCTGCTTCCTGCATCACGTCAGTGAAGATCTTCTTTTCCGGCTCGCTGAGCTTGGCCCATAGCTGTCCCGAAACAATGGTGAGAAGGGAGTCGACGATGTGGCCGGTGAGCGAGATGTTCTTCTGCACCTCATAGAACTTCTTGGCCTGGATCGTGGGCAGCGGGTTTTCCTGCGCTTCCACCGTGCCGTTCTGCAGCGCCA
>DATNBX010000198.1:0-16058 GCA_035571795.1 Ramlibacter sp. | reverse complement strand
CGCCATGGTGTTCGACCGCTACCTGCAGGCGGATCGCAACCGAGCCAAGTTCTCGCGCATCATCTAGGGTGCGAAGCAGCCCGGGCTCCCAATGTTCACGACGCTTGCGCTCTCAGCGCTGCTGATGGGCCTGGCGGGCGGACCCCATTGCATGGCCATGTGCGGCGCCGCCTGCGCCGGCCTGACCCGGCTGGGCGGTCGGTCGCAGTCCCGCTCCTTGTGGGCTTTCCAGGCCGGGCGCCTCGTGGGCTATGCCACTGCCGGTGCCGGCGCCGCGTTCGCGGTGCAAAGCCTGGGTTGGCTCACCACCCATACCGCGTCGCTGCGGCCCGTCTGGACCCTGTTTCACCTGGCCGTGCTGGCCTGGGGCCTGATGCTGCTGGCGCAGGCACGGCAGCCGATGTGGGTCAGCAGCGCGGGGCGCAGCATCTGGTCGCGCGTGCGCCCGGTCGCGACGGCGCGCGGCGGCGTTTTTGCCACCGGCACGCTGTGGGCGTTCATGCCGTGCGGCCTGCTGTATTCCGCGCTGCTGGTGGCGTCGCTGAGCGGCGGGCCGGTGGAGGGCGCGGTGTCGATGGCGCTGTTCGCGGTGGGCAGCGGCTTGTCGCTGGCGCTGGCGCCGGGCCTGCTGAAATGGCTGCAGCGCACGGGCAACCGCTTCAAGCAGGACTGGGGCACGCGCGCGGCCGGCGCGCTGCTGGTGGTGGCGGCGCTCTGGGCGCTCTGGATGGATCTGGCGCACCGGATCGCCATCTGGTGCGGCATCGCCTGATTTTTGTGGCGAAAGTCTGCTCTACGTTTTGATGCACTTGACGAACGTCAAGTGTCTGGACGAGCCTGCTGCCCAGAATGCCACGGGGGATTCTTTCCCGACTACAGGCTGACCGGCGCGGCCGGCCGGCCGACGAAAGGCGCGGCATGAGCGATGAGTTGCCTGCGACGCATGAAAGCGTCGACCGCAATCGGTGGTTGCGCGGGCGGGCGGTCGCCACTTACGCCGTGTTTGCGGCATTGTGGATCCTCGGCTCCGACAAGGTGCTCGACTACCTGGTCCAGGATCGTGCCACGATCATCCAAGTCGGCGTTTACAAGGGGTGGCTGTTCGTGGCCATCACTTCAGCGCTGCTCTACTGGCTCTTGCGGCCGGTACAGCCGGAGTCGCCACCGCCGGCGGCAGCCCTGGGCACCTTGCGATCCTGGGTGTTGCCGTTTGGTTTGATCGTGGTCCTGGTGGTTGTCCTTGTCACCGCGGCTGTCCGTCTTTCGTATATTCAAGTTCGCGACGAGCACGCGGAGCAGCTGGAGGCGGTGGCCGAACTGCGCGCCGAACAGGTCGGCCAGTGGCTGGAAGAACGGATTTCGCAGGCGCAGTTTGCCGCTGACGCTCCCTCGGGCGAGTTGCATCTGCGATGGCGCGAGGTCGGCGATGCGAGTGCGCGCGACCGTCTGGCCAAGCGACTGTCCAATCTCTGGAAGGCGAGCAGGAGCCGCGAGGTCTTCGTCGCGGATGACCAGGGGAGGATGTTCGGCCCTTCAGGAGATATCCATCGCGCCCTGCCGGGCGAGTTGGAACCGTTGGTGAAGGCTGCCATACAGGGCAACCAAGTCCGGTTCGGCGACCCGCGGGACGCCGGCAACGATGTGTCCAGGTTCGACATCGCCGTTCCAATGCTTGTGGGCAGTGGCCCGCCGGGCGCGGCCCTGGTGGTCAGGCTCGATCCAAACGAATTTCTGCTGTCCTTGCTCAATCGTTGGCCCTTGCCCGGCCATTCCGGCGGCACGATGCTCGTAGGCCGTGACGGTCGTGAGTTGTTGAGCGCTCCGTCCTACAAGGCCCGTCCCCGGCCGCAGCTCTCGAAACTGGACGTCACCGGGCGCGCAGTTGACCGCCTGAATGCAAGCGGCGAGAAATTCCTGGTCGTGGCGCTGCCGGTGGCCGGGACGGATTGGCTGCTGGTCGACAGTATTCCGTTCGCTGAAATCGCTGCCGGCGCGCGCGACGACGTGTTCTGGATTTCCGCCGTGGGCGTGCTGACAGTGCTGGCCTGTGCCATCGGCTTGTTCCTGGTTCGCCAAAGCGTGGTGTTGCAACTCAAGGAGGCGGAGGGGCAGCAGCAGGCGGAAAAATTGCAGGCGCTGCAACTGCTGCAGTCCATCGCGGACAGTTCCACCGACATGATCTACGCCAAGGACAAGGCGGGACGCATCGTGCTGTTCAATCGCGAAGCTTGCCGGGTGACCGGAATTCCCCCGCTATCCGCCATCGGCAAGACTGTGCACGATATCTATCCCGCCGCGCAGGCCGAGCAGATGAGGATCGCCGACCAGAAGGTTCTCGAGACGGGCCAGTCGTACAGCTTCGAAAACGAGATCGCAACTGTCGATGGGCCGCGGACTTTCCTGTCCACGAAGGGCCTGTTGCGCGGACCGGATGGGGAAGCGACCGGGGTGTTCGGTATCTCCCGCGATATCACCGAGCGCATGAGTTCGGAAAAGGCACTGCGCGAGTCCGCCGAGCTGATTCGCGCGGTGGGCAATTCCATCCTGGACCATCTGGCCGTGCTCGACGCCGCCGGGAACGTGATCCAGACCAATCACCCCTGGCGCGCATTCGGTGCCGGCCCGAATGCGCTCGCATGCGCGGCGTTGCCGCGCTGCGAGATCGGCGCGAACTACCTGGCCGAAATGTCCCGTAGCGATTCTCCGCATGTCGAGCCGGCGCGCGAGGGGATCGAGGCCGTGCTGGCGGGCCGGCAGCCGGTCTTCACGTTCGACTACGACTGCGAGTGCGCGGGCAGCGCCAAATGCTCGTTCGTCATGAAGGTGACGCCGCTGAAGACCGCCCGCGGCGGCGCGGTGCTGGTGTACTCGGACGTGACCGAACTCAAGCGCGCGACGGCAGAGCTTGGAAAGTACCGCGACCACCTTGAAGAACTGGTCGAGGAGCGCACCGACCAGTTGGCTCGTATGAATCTGGCGCTGCAGGGCAGCGAGCGTTTCGTGCGGACGTTGACCGACAACATCCCGGCGGGGTTGGCCTACTGGGGGGCCGACCGGCGCTGCCGGTTCGCCAACCGCCAGTACCGGGAGCGATTTGGCCTCTCAGCGGAAGACATCGAGGTCGCGACGCTGCACGATGTCCTGGAGCCCGAACTCTACGAGCGGCTCAAGCCCGCGTTCGAGCGGGTGCTGGCCGGGCGGCGCTTCGAGTATGCCTCGGTGGTGAAGAGTAGCGATGGTACCGACGAACATTTCCTGGTCACACTGCTACCCGACACTGTGGACGGAACTACGGAGGGGGTGTTCGTGCTTGCCACCGAAGTGACCGCGCTGAAGCACGCCGAGCTGCAACTGCAGCGGGCCAACGCCGAGCTCGTCGTTGCGCGGGACCGGGCCGAAGCGGCCAACCGCGCCAAGAGTGCATTCATGGCCAACATGAGCCACGAGATACGCACGCCGATGAATGCCATCATCGGGTTTACCGAGCTGCTGAAGGACGACAGCGGCAAGCCGGTTGAGTCGGAGCTGCTGGACCATATCGGGGAGGCCGCGCAACACCTGCTGGCGGTGATCAACGACATCCTGGACCTGTCGAAAATCGAGTCTGGCAAGTTCACGCTGGAGCACACCGGTTTCTCGCTTCGCGATGCCGTCACGCGCGCGGTGACGCTCGTGGGCAACGATGCCAAAGCCAAGGGGCTTGCGCTGTCGGTCGACATCTCGGGCGTGCCCGACGCGCTGTGCGGGGATCCGACACGGCTGTCCCAGGCGCTGCTCAACCTGCTGGGAAATGCAGTCAAGTTCACCGAGCGCGGTCGCATTGACATGCGCGCCAGTGTCGTGGAGGAAACCGCCGCCGACGTGCTGGTGCGTTTCGAGGTGCAGGATACCGGCATCGGCATCGCAGCCGACAAGCTGGGCAGCCTGTTCAACGCTTTCGAGCAGGCGGACAGCTCCACCACCCGGCGGTTCGGCGGCACCGGGCTGGGCCTGGCACTGACTCGCCATCTGGCGCACCTGATGGGCGGCGCAGCCGATGCGACGAGTGAGCTCGGACGCGGCAGCACGTTCTGGTTCACGGCCCGGCTGGCCCGCTTCGCAATATCGGCCGAGCCGCCCCCGACTCCCGCTTTGCGCCCCCCGACGGCAGAAACGTCGGCCGCGCGGCCTCAGGATGCCGAAGTGATGCTGGTAAGACCGCCGGCGCATGGCCGCGTGCTGGTGGTCGAAGACAACCGTTTCAACCAGGAGGTTGCCATGGCGGTGCTCCAGCGGGCCGGCTTGTCGGTGGAGCTGGCAGTGGACGGCCGGCAGGCCGTGGCAATGGCACAGGCGCGCAGCTACGACCTGGTGTTGATGGACCTGCAGATGCCGGTGATGGACGGTTTCGAAGCAACGCGGGCGCTGCGGCTGCTGCCCGCGTATCGAGAGACGCCGATCCTCGCCCTCACTGCCAACGCATTCGGAGAAACGCGCGCCGCTTGCCTGGCAGCGGGCATGGACGATCACATAGCCAAGCCGGTGACCCTGCGGCGGCTGCACGAACTTCTGGCGCGGTGGCTGCCGCAAGCCGCCGTGCTGCCGCCGGCGGCGACAGCACAACCGGCCGGGACGGGGCTCCTGGAGGCACTGGCCGGAATCGAGGGCTTCGAACCGGCCGACGGCCTGGCACTGACGGAGAACCAGGACGCCTTCGCGGGCCTGCTGCAGCAGTTCATCGCCAGCCATGAAGACGGCGTGCCGGGACTGGACAGCGCGCTGGCAACGGGAGAGCGGGAGCAAGCGCGCCGCCTGGTGCACACGCTCAAGGGAGCGAGTGCGGCGATCGGCGCCCGCGAGCTGCAGCGGCTGGCGTCGTCATGCGAAATCGCAATTGCCGGCGGCGAGCCGGTCGAGAAGTTGCGGCTGCTGGCGTTCGACATCGAATACGAACTCGTGCACTTCGTCGGCACACTGCACGACCGGCTGCCGGCACCGGCGGATTCCGGGGAAGACAGACAGATCATCGGCATGGGCGCGCAGCAGCTCGACGCCGCAGTGCTCAAGCTGGGCAGCCTGTTGGCGTCCGGCGACTATGGTGCCCAGCGCTTTCACCGCGAGATTGCCGCCGATCTGCGCAACGCCTTTGGGGACGTTGCCGGCGAACTCGCGGCAGCGGTGCGAAACCACGACCATGAGAGCGCGCTCGAGCTGATCGAAACCATGAAGGCCGGCCCGCGCACGGCAACGGCTGCAAAATGAACCCAGCCGGCGCGCCGCAGCCGAGGTCCGAGTCAAACGTTTCCGAGGCCTGGCTCAGGCTCGTCGCCAGATGCTTCGCCCTGGCCATCGCCGCCGACGCCGTCTTGGTGCTGGCGGGTTGGCTGCTCGGCAAACCCTGGCTGACCAATTTCGCGACCCCCTATGCCATGGCGCCCAACACCGCCGTCGCCTTCCTTCTCGCAGCCATCAGCTTGTGGTTTGCGGTGCCCAGCGGCGTCCCAATTGCTCTTGGAAGGGCCGTTGGCCTTGGGTGCGCGTGGGGAGTCGTCTTGTTGGGAGGGGTGACCGGAATTCAGTATGTAGCGGGAATCGACCTTCATATCGACCAGCTCCTGGCGCCCGATCCGTCCGGACACGTTCGCAGTGCCGCTCCCGCGCGCATGACGCCGGTCACGACTCTGATGATGGTCATGCTGGGCGCAGCGCTTGCTGCCTCGCACCTGGGCCGCCGGAACTTCGCCCGGGCAATCCAACCGCTGGCGGCCTGGCAGTTCCTGATCGCGCTTGTCGCCTTCTTTGGCTACGCGTACGCAGGGGAATCAATGCAGGGGGTCTTGCTGTTCCGCGGAATCGCCGTCAACACCGCCGTCCTCTTCCTTCTTGCTTCGCTCGGTCTGGTGTGCGCCCGTCCCCGGGACGGCGTGGCCCGCGTGTTTCTCGGGTCGGGCGTAGGCGGTGCTCTGGCCCGAAGAATGCTGCCGCTGGCGGTCCTGGTGCCCGCCGCACTGGGCTGGCTGCGCCTGGAGGGCCAGCAAGCCGGGTACCTCGACACCGAATTCGGCGTCGCGCTCACGGTGGCCGCAACTGTCGGGATCTTTGTCGGCGTGCTGCTTTTGACTGCGCGCGCCATGGAGGGGGTTGACCAGCATCGCCTGGCGGCCGAGGAGGAGCTGAGGCGGTCGGAGGAGCGCTATCGAAGCCTTTACGAAGGCGTCCCCTTGGGCTTGCTGCGCAGCGCGCCCGATGGGAGGATCTACGAAGCGAACCCGGCGGCCGTGCGCTTGCTGGGGCAGGGGTCGTTGCAATCCGTGTTGGGCATGAATGCGGCGGACTTTTACGCGAACCCGCAGGATCGCGATCGGCTGGTGGGGCTGGCACAAGGGTCGGACTTTGTCACCGGATTTCTGATGCAGCTTAGATCCAGCGAAGGCAAGCCAAAGTGGGTCCGCTCCAACAGCCGCATCGTGCGGGACCCGGAGGGCCGCGTGCTCTACTACGAAAGCAGCCTGGAAGATACGACAACCCTCGTTCAGGCGCAGGACGAACTGTGGGAACTCAACGCAAACCTGGAGGCGCGCGTACGGGAGAGGACGCGGGATCTCGACGCGGCCAACCGGGAGCTCGAAGCCTTCGCCTATTCCGTTTCTCATGATCTGCGCGCGCCGCTGCGGGCCATCGACGGGTTTTCGCAGGTGCTGCTGGAAGACTACGATTCCAAGCTCGATGACGAGGGCAGGGACAGCCTGCACCGCGTGCGCGACGCGTCGCAGCGGATGGCTGAACTGATCGACGCCTTGCTCGCGCTGTCGCGCTCCACCCGGGGGGCGGTGGAACTCGGGCCGGTCGACCTCAGTTCCATTGCGCAGAGCGTCGCCGATCGATTGCACCGCGATGCGCCCGAAAGGGGTGCGTCGATCACCGTCGCGCCGGGTGTGATGGCACACGGGGATGAGCGGCTTCTTCGCACCGTCCTGGAGAACCTGCTTGCCAACGCCTGGAAGTACACGGGCAAGACCCGTGGGGCGCAGATCGAATTCGGCGCGAAACAGGAGAACGGCGAAGTAATATGCCATGTACGCGACAATGGCGCCGGGTTCGACATGGCTTTTGTCGACAAGCTGTTCACTCCGTTCCAGCGCCTGCATGCGGCCAGCGAATTTCCGGGCAATGGCGTTGGCCTCGCGAGTGTCAAGCGAATCGTGGCGCGTCTGGGCGGGCGCGTGTGGGCCGAAGCCGCAGTCGGCCGCGGTGCCAGTTTCTACTTTTCGCTGCCCGGCGCGTCGGCGTGATTGGAACAATTCGATGAACAGGAAGATATTGCTGGTCGAGGACAACGAGGACGACGAAAAGCTGACGCTGCGGGCGCTGAAAAAGAGCAACATCACCAACGCGGTGGTGATCGCGCGCGATGGCGCCGAGGCGCTGGACTTGCTGATAGGCGACGGCGCCGAGACGTTCGGCCTGGTCCTGCTGGACCTGCGCCTGCCGAAGGTGCCCGGGCTGGAGGTTCTGGCCCGCATCCGCAGCGACCCAAGAACCAAGCTGCTGCCGGTGGTCATCCTGACCTCGTCCAAGGAAGAGTCCGACCTGGCCAAGGGATATTCGCTGGGGGCCAATAGCTACATCCGCAAGCCAGTGGACTTCCAACAGTTCACCAATACCGTTGCGCAGCTTGGCTTGTACTGGCTGGTGCTCAACGAGATACCTCCTGCGCCGCCCCCGCCCAGGCCCTGAGATGGAGCAGCCAATTTCAATCCTGCTGCTGGAGGACTCCGACAGCGACGCCAAGCTGATGACACGAGTCCTGCGCAAGGACGGCATCGAATTCACCGCGAGAGTTGTCCAGACACGCGATGAATTTGTTGCGGCGATCGAGCAGCAGCCGCCCGATCTGATCCTGTCGGACTTCCGGCTGCCTGCCTTCGACGGACTTTCAGCCTTGAAGCTGGCGGCCGAACGACTGCCGGATGTTCCGTTCATCGTCGTCAGCGGCACGTTGCCGGATATAGACGCCGTGGAGCTGCTGAGCGAGGGCGCGGCAGACTACATCCTCAAGGATCGCCTGTCGCGCCTGGGGCCCGCCGCGCGCCGCGCTATGGCTGCGGTCGCCGACAAGCGGGCCCGGCGGATTCTGGATGAATCGGTGCGTGCGTCGGAACGCCGCTACCGCAGCCTCTTCGAGACGTCGCAGCAGGGCCTCGTGATCCTCGAACGCGAGAGCGGCATCATTGTCGATGTCAATCCCTTCATCGCGGACCTGCTCGGCTACCCGCGCGCCCATTTGATCGGCAAACGCCTCCAGGACACCGGTATTTTCATGGACCTGCCGGTGATCGAGAACGCATTCCGCTCCCTTCAGGAGCGCTCGCAGGCCGGCGGGCACTTCGCACTGCGCGGCGGCACGGGGGACGTGCTGCTGACCGAGGTGATCGCCAGCACCCATGAGGTCGACGGCGTCAAGTACATCCAGTGCAGCTTGCGCGACATCACCGAACAGGTGCGGGCGGTGGACGCCATGCGCAAGGCCATTCGCGCGCTCACAATCCTGAGCAACTGCAACAAGGCGTTGATTCACACCACCGACGAAGGGCTGCTGCTCCAGGAAATCTGCCGCATCCTGGTCGACGACGGCGGCTATGTCCTGGCCTATGCCGGCTATGCCCAGGACGATACGGCCAAGACCGTACGCCACGCGGCCCATGCCGGCGAAAACGGCAACGACATCGCCGAGCTGGCCACCATGACCTGGAACGACGGCGCGACCGGCCAGGCACCCGTGGGCTGCGCGATCCGGACGGGGACGCCGCAGATCGTGAGGAACGCGCAAACCGATCCCGGTTACGCGTTGTGGCGCGATCACGCCCGGCGTATCGGTTATCGCTCGATTCTGGCGCTGCCGCTTGGCGCCGGGGGGGCGCCGTTTGGCTGCTTGAGCGTCTGTCAGGTGGAAGACACCGGTTTTGACGAGGACGAACTGAAACTGCTGACGCAGTTGGCCGATACCTTGGCCTTCGGCATCGAACGGGAGGCCGAGATCAGGTCGCACCGGACCCACCTGGAGGCCCTCGTGGCCCAACGCACGGCCGAGTTGGCGGAGAGCAACGGTACCTTGGCCGGCAAGGAACGCCTGGTGAGTGCGATCACGGACAACGTGCCGGCTGCCATGGCCTATTGGGGCAAGGACCGCCGCTGCCAATTTGCCAATCGCCGCTACGCCCAGCGATTTGGCACGACACAGGACCAGATCACCGGAATCCAGATGGCCGAGCTGATCGCCAATTCCCGGGTAACCGACATGGCGCTCCATGTCGAGCGGGTAATGGGTGGGGAGCGGTTCGAATACTTGCGAACGCTGGAGGATGAAAATGGAGGCAAGTCCTACTATTCAGTGACGATGATCCCTGACCTCGTGGGTGGCGAGATCAAGGGCTTCTTTGTTTTTTCGTCCGACATCACCGACCTGACGCGATCCAGGCAGGCCCTTGAAGCCACCAACGCTGACCTGCTCGCCGCCCGGGACCAGGCCCAAGCAGCCAACAAGGCGAAGAGCGCGTTCCTGGCCAACATGAGCCATGAGATCCGCACGCCCATCAACGCCATCCTTGGTTTCAACGAGCTGCTCAGGGCTGACTGCCGCGACGAAATCGCTGCCAAGCGGCTGGACAATGTCTCGGAGGCCGCCGGTCAACTGCTGCAACTGATCAACGACATACTGGATCTGTCGAAAATCGAAGCCGGCAAGGTGACATTGGAGCGAACCGGTTTTTCACTGAATAAGCTGATAGCGAGCGCCATCATGCTCGTGGCCGAATCGGCCAAGCTCAAGGCAATCGGGTTGACGGTAGATACGGACAGTGTGCCGGATGCGCTGTTTGGTGATCCGCTGCGCCTTTCGCAGGCATTGGTGAACCTGCTGAGCAACGCGGTGAAGTTCACCGAGCGCGGCCATGTCGACCTCACGGTCAGCCTCGTCGAGGGATCTGTGGGGCAGGTGCTGCTGCGATTCACGGTGCGGGATACTGGGATTGGCATCCCCGCCGACAAGATCGGCAAGCTGTTCAACAATTTTGAGCAGGCCGATAGCTCCACGACGCGCCGGTTCGGCGGCACGGGCCTGGGGCTGGCGCTGACCCGACAACTTGTCCATCTGATGGGTGGGGAAGTCGGGGTGAAGAGCTGGGTCGAGGTCGGAAGCACGTTCTGGTTCACGGTCCGGCTGGAGTGCGCGCCGGACCTTGATTTGGGACCGGTCGACGGGCTCCAGGATCGCCCAGTCAATTCACGAGCCGAAACCGATCTGCGCCAGTCACACGGCGGCGCAGCCGTACTGGTGGTGGAAGACAACCGGTTCAACCAGGAGGTCGCGCGGGCCGTGCTTGAACGCGCTGGCTTGTCGGTAGACGTCGCGGCGGACGGCCAGCAGGCGCTGCAAGCCGCAGCCACTCGGGCCTACGACCTGATCCTGATGGATCTGCACATGCCGGTGATGGACGGCTTCGATGCGACGCGGGCACTGCGCCAAATGCCGGACTATCTGGCCACGCCCATCCTGGCGCTGACGGCCAATGCGTTTGGCGAGACCCGCGCGGCCTGCCTGGCGGCGGGTATGAATGACCATATCGCCAAGCCAGTGACTCCACAGCGCTTGTACGAGATCTTGCTGCGATGGCTGCCGGCAGTCGAGGTTGCGGCGCCGGTGGCGGTATCAGCGCCGATGGCCGGCGACTGGACAAGCCGGTTGTCGGGCATTGATGGTTTCGACCCGGCGGTGGGGCTGGCGCTGGTGGGCGGCGCCGCGGAACCATTTGCCGACCTGCTTCAGCGGTTTGTCGCCCACCATGAAGACGGCGTGCCAAGCCTGGACAATTGCCTGGCCACGGGCCAGCGCGAGCAGGCGCGGCGCCTGGCGCATTCACTCAGGGGCGGGGCAGCGGCCATTGGCGCCTTCGCGCTCGAGAAGGGGGCCGCGTCGTTGGAGGCCGCGCTGCTGCAGGCCCAGCCTACCGAGGAATTGCGTCTCGCCGCCTTCAACCTGGAGTATGAGTTGATTCACCTGGTCGCGGCGCTGCACGACGCGCTGCCGCAGCAGCTGGCACCGCAGCCAGACAAGGGGCTGGCCCGCTTGAGCCCGGTGGAACTGGACGAAGCACTTGAGACTTTGGCGGCCCTGTTGGGTAGCGGGGAAGCCGGCGCCGCGCGCTTTTGCCGCGACATTGCTCCCGATTTGCGCGCGGCCTTCGGCGGTGCGTGCGAGGAGCTGGAACGCGCCGCGCGCAATCATGACCACGAGCGCGCCCTCAAATTGGTTGAAGCGCTGCGCCTGGGCGCCGGATCAAAAGATTCCAATGGAGCGAATCGGTGACTACTCCATCCACTTACGTCAAGCCGACGGTGCTGATCATTGACGACGCACCGGAATATCTCAGCATGCTCGCGGCCATGCTCGAATCGACCTATGCGGTGCGTCTGGCCAGCTCCGGGGGTCGCGGCTTGCGGCTGGCGTTGCAGGAGCCTCGCCCTGATGTGGTGATCCTGGACGTGCTGATGCCGGATATGGACGGTCACGCGGTGCTGGCGGCGCTGCGTGCTGATCCGCGGACGAGCGACATTCCGGTTGTCTTCATGACCAGCCTTGCGCAGATTGGCGACGAAGTGGCGGGCTTGGCCGAAGGCGCGGCCGACTACATCGTCAAGCCGGCGCCGCCCAAGGTTGTGCGGGCGCGCGTCCGCGTGCAGATCGAGCTCAAGCAGATGCGCGATCGGCTGAGCGAACGCAACGCCGCGCTGCAGCGGGAAATCGAGCACCGCAACCAGGTCGAACAGGCGCTGCAGCGCACGATCGCCGAGCTGGAGGCCTTCAGCTACAGCGTGTCGCACGACCTGCGTTCGCCGCTGAGCGCCATCAACGCGTTCGCGGTGTCCCTGCTGGAATCGGAATCGGCCGCGCTCACGCAGCAAGGGCAGCACCGGCTGGAGCGCATCGTCGCCGGCTCGCGCCGCATGGACAAGATGATCGACGACATCCTGCTGTGTTCTCGCGCCGAACGCAGCGAGATGCACCTGCAGATGGTGCAGCTGGATGTGATGGTGGCCGAAATCGTGGCCGAGATGCACTACGCCTGGCCGGCCACGCGCATCGGCATCGGCCACCTGCCCGAGGTCTACGCCGACGCCACCATGCTGCGCCAGGTGCTCGGCAACCTGATCGGCAACGCGCTGAAGTTTTCCGGCGGCCGGGTGGACGCGCAGGTGGAGATCGAGGCGCACACGGTAGGCGGTGTGACGGAAGTCTGGGTCCGCGACAACGGAGTGGGCTTCGACATGGCGTACGGCTACAAGCTGTTCACGCTGTTCCAGCGGCTGCACAGCGACACGGAGTTTCCAGGGTCGGGCGTCGGGCTGGCCATAGTCAAGCGGCTGGTGTCGCGCCATGGCGGCTCGGTGCGGGCTGACTCGGTTCCGGGCGGCTGGACCACGTTCTGCTTCACGCTTGGGGCCCCCGACCGCGCCATGATGGAAGAGCGGGCTCGCGCGGCGCGGCAGCTGTCAGCCCAGTGGCACTGACTCGAGGTAATACGGCACGTGACAGCTCCAGTGCAGCTCGCGCTCGATGCGCTGGCGCATCGCGTCGGCCGCGGCCGGTTCGCCGTGCGTGATGAAGGTCTGGCGCGGTGCGGCGCTGAAGCCGCGCAGCCATTGCACGATCTGGGCACCGTCGGCGTGGGCCGACAAGGTATCGAGCATCGCGACCTCGGCGCGCACCGGAATATCCTGGCCGTGAATCCGCACGGTTGATGCTCCGCCGGCGATGGTGGCGCCGCGGGTGCCGCCGGCCTGGTAGCCCGCGAACAGGATGGTGTTGCGCTGGTCGGGCGCAAAGGCCTTCAGGTGGTGGACCACGCGTCCACCCGTGGCCATGCCGCTGGCCGCGATGATGATCATGGGGCCGCGCCGGGTGTTGAGCCGTTGCGATTCCTCGGGCGTCTCGACAATCTGCACGCCGCGCGCCATGGCCTCGTAGTCGGCCGGTGTGACGCGCAGCTCATTCAAGTGATGCTGGAACACCTGCGTGGCACTGGCGGCCATCGGGCTGTTCAGGTAGACCGGCAAGTCGTGGATTGCGCGCCTGGCCTTGAGCAGGTGGATGCAATAGAGCAGCGTCTGCGCCCGTCCCACAGCGAACGCGGGTATCACCACCACGCCGCCGCGCGCCTGCGTACGGTTGATCAGATCTGACAGCTGCTGCATCACGTCGGCATGCTCATGCAGGCGGTTGCCGTAAGTCGATTCGACCACCAGATAGTCCGCGCCGTCCATTTGAGCCGGCGCCTTCAGGAGCAGGTCGCCAGGCCGGCCGATATCGCCGGAGAAGAGGATGGCTCGCTTGCCGTCGTCGACATGCACGAACGAGGAGCCCGGCATGTGCCCTGAGGGAGAGAGCCTGGCGCTCAAGCCTTGCGCAGGCTGCCACGGGGTGCCGAACTCCACCGGCTTGAACAATTTCAGGCAGCGCAGCGCATCTTCGCGGGTGTAGAGGGGCAGCGCGGAGGCGTGTTTGCTCAGATGATGCCGATTGAGGTACTCGGCCTCTTCTTCCAGCAGATGGCCGGAGTCGGTGAGCAGGATCCGGCACAGTTCCAGCGTGGCAGATGTACAGAAGACCGTGCCGCGAAATCCCTGGCGCGCCAGCAGCGGCAGGTAACCGCTGTGGTCGAGATGCGCGTGCGTGAGGACCACCGCATCGATGGCGGCCGGCGGCACCGGCAGCGGCGCCCAGTTGCGTAGCCGCAGCTCCTTGTAGCCCTGGAACAGGCCGCAGTCGATGAGCAAGTTGGAAGCCCCGGCACGCAGCAGGTACTTCGAGCCAGTCACGGTTCCCGTCGCGCCTAGAAACTGCAGGTCCATTGGCCGAGTTTAGGCTGGCCGGGCCCCACGGCCCGCTGACCGGCATCAAGGTGTTCCCCGCCTGCCGGCTCGTCGGCGGAAAAATCTGACATCGCGGCAGGCCGCCGGGCCCGGCCCGGAGAGCAAAAGTCCTAGGCCAGGCCGAGCAATAATACGACCATCTGCGTCAAACATTAGACGCAGAGTATTATCATATTGTTGACCTTTCGATTCTGACCGAATGGACGAAAAAGCCCGACTGACGATCCTGATCGATCCCGCCAAGAAAAAGGCATTCGAGGAGCTTTGTTCGTCGCAGGACATGACCTCGTCGCAGATGGTGCGGCAGCTGATCAGGCAGTACCTCGAAAAGCACGGCGTCAGCTATCGTCCCGCAGCCAAGAAGGTGCGCCATCGATGAGAATCCCGGTCAAGGGTGAGCAGCTGGTGTCGGCCGATGGGGAGGTCTGGATCGTGCTGCGGTGCCATCTTGCGTGTGACGATCCCAGCTTTTTCGCGGTCGATCTGATCCAGCAGCAGGATCTCAAGCACACCTCGCGTTCGGTGAATCTCACCTGGGACGAGTTCGCCGATTTCTGCCGCAAGAAAGGAATCGTCTACCCGCCCGCGTGAGCCGCGTGGGTGCGCAGCGGCCTCGCTCCGGGGTGTCGCCCGCGCGCCCGGCGAAGCCTTGTCAATCAAGAAAAACAATTATAATTTGATTAACATGAGGCCGCCGATGGAGAACAAGACAGCCAGGCTCACAGTGCTCATCGATCCGGCGCGCAAGGTCGCGTTCGAAAAACTCTGCCATGCGCAGGACATGACGCCCTCCCAGGTGATGAGGCGCCTGATCCGCGACTTCCTCGAGGCGCACGGCGTCAAGTTCGTCCCGAGCGCCGGCAGGAAAGCGCGCAAGTAGCGCGGCGCGCGCGGCGTCCCCCGGCGCGGCACGAGCCCGCGCCAGTTCTTGCTCACCGTCCTACACCAGATCCTGAGCCCGGCTGACGCCCGGACCGGCCTTGCCATGCACACTGGGGCGCAGGATCCCTTCAGTATCCGTTGCGTTTGGAGAGCAATGCCATGAACAAAGCCGTTGTCATGCTCGCGCTCAGCCAGGCTTGGTGCCTTGCCCTGGCGCAGAGCGCCGATTCGCCCATCAGCCTCGAGCCGCACAAGGCGGGCGCGGCAACCTATGTCTGCGGCGGCGTCGGTTTCGACGAGCAGCAGGCCATCAAATCGGACGCGCGCCGGCACGACCTGATGCTCACTTTTGCAGAGACCTCCGGCGCCTACCTGGCCGGGGTGGACGTGCAGATCGCCAATGCCAAGGGCGGCGTGGTGCTCAGCGCCACGTGCGACGGTCCGATCATGCTGGTCGACCTGCCCGGCGGCGGCAGCTGGCGCGTGACGGCGCAAGTGAACGGCCAGACCCGGCAGAAAACGATTAGCGCCGGCCCGAGGCGGCCGGCCCAGGCCACGTTGCTGTGGCCGGCCGGCCTGTCATGAGCAGTTGGGGCTGCCCGGCCGCTACCAGCGCGGCATGATGCGCGCGCCGGGGAGCACCTCGTAGGGCGGGGCCCAGCCGTCGATCTCGCGCATGCGCTGAACCCAGGCTGCGATGTTGGGATGGCTCTGCGCGAGCATGTAGCCGCTTTCCTCCGGCGGATAGAGCAGATAGCCCGACATCGAGAAATCGGCAATGGTCGGTGCGTCGCCGACGATGAAGCGGCGCGACGCGAGATGTTTTTCCACGATGCCGAAGACGCCGTCGATGCGGTTCTTGAGCCAGCCCATGATCGCCGGGTCGGGCGGCGCAGCGCCGAACGCTTTCATGAAACGGTAGGTGGCGAAGTAGCTGGTGAACTTGTGGTTGTCGAACAGCAGCCAGCGCAACGTTTCGATCTGTTCGTCTTCATCGCGCCCGCCGTACGCGCCATGCTTGCGCGCCAGCCAGGTCAGGATGGCGCCGGACTGCGTGAGCCGGCGCGGCCCGTCATCCAGCACCGGCGCTTCGCCCATTTCGTTGGTCTGTTCGCGCCAGGACGCGTCGCGGGTCGAGCCGTTCATGAAGTCCACGAACACCGGCTCCCAGGGCTGGTGCAGCGCGCGCAGGAAGAAGGCAACCTTGAAGCTGTTGCCCGATTGGCTGAAGCAGTGCAGGCGATACATGGCGGCGATGATCTATGTGG
>DATNBX010000197.1:0-3345 GCA_035571795.1 Ramlibacter sp. | reverse complement strand
CTCCTTCACCCGGCCCGACACCGAGAACGAACGCAGGCCCTTGCGGCCGTGGCGCCCTTCCGACGTGAACCAGTCGACGCCTTTTTCCAGCAGGTCGCGCACCCAGTACAGCGTCTCGAAATTGTGTTCCAGCGTGGGCCGTCCGAACAGGCCGACCTGGGCGACGTAGGGCGGTCGCAGCCGCGGCATGCCGCGCTTGCCTTCGATCGATTCGATCATGGCCGACTCTTCGCCGCAGATGTAGGCGCCGGCGCCGCGCCGCAGTTCGATGGCGGGCAGCTCAGGTACCGGCGGGTTCGAACGCAGTTTGGCCAGTTCCTGTTCCAGCAGGGCGCGGCAGCCGTGGTACTCGTCGCGCAGGTAGATATAGATCGTGGCTATGCCGACGGCCCAGGCGGCGACCAACATGCCTTCGAGGAAGCGGTGCGGATCCCACTCGAGGTAGACCCGGTCCTTGAAGGTGCCGGGCTCGCCCTCGTCGATGTTGACGGCCATGATGCGCGGCGCCGCCTCGGCCCGCACGATGCGCCATTTGCGCCCGGCCGGAAAACCCGCGCCGCCCAGGCCGCGCAGGCCCGACGCTTCCATCGCGCTGAGTACCGACTCGACGTCGCGGTCGCCTTCGACGCACTGCCTGAGCACCTTGTAGCCGCCGGCCGCCAGGTAAGCCGCGTGGTCGATGTAGCCTTCCGGCTGGTCCTTGACCGCACCGGCCTTGACGGTGGCGGCGATCTTTTCGGCCGTCGCATGAGGCACCGGGTTCTGGCCCACCACGGCGGCGGGCGCCTGCTCGCAGCGGCCGATGCACGGCGCGTGCAGCACGCGCACCTCGCGGCCCAGGATCTCGGGCAAGCGCTCGAGCAACTGCTGCGCGCCCGCCAGCTCGCACGACAGGCCGTCGCAGACCCGCACCGTCAGCGACGGCGGCGCTTCGCCGCCTTCCCGGACGATGTCGAAGTGGTGATAGAACGAGGCGACTTCATAGACCTCGGTCTGGGCCAGGCGCATTTCCTGGGCCAATGCCGCGAGGTGTTGTGTGGACAGACATCCAAAGCGATCCTGGATGCGGTGCAAGTGCTCTATCAGCAGGTCGCGCCGGCGCGAGGCGTCGCCCAGCAGCTGCTGGACTTCGGCCAGCGCCTGGGTGTCGACCTGACGGCCCTTGGGCGCCTGGCGCTTGCGTGCGCGCACGTCGCCCGGTGCCGCGATGGGGATGATTCGTTGCTCCAAAGTCGCTTTCTAGTCAGTTGGGGTCAGAGCACAATTTCGTTGCAGAGTTTGTCGCCCCTGGTTGCGCTTCTTTCCTGAATTGTGATCTGACCCCAAAGCCTCAGGATTGTGATCTGACCCGCAAATCATCCGAGCTTCGCTTACAGCAGCCCGGCGCCGCGCGCCCACTGGTATTTGGCGCCCAGCACCGCGACCGGTATTTCGGTGGAGTAGGCATAGGCCGGGATTCCGTGTTCGTACAGGTACTGGGCGGCTTCCTCGACCTGCACGTCGCCCGCGAGCGACGCCACCACCGGCTTGACCTTGCCTTTGGCGCGCATTTCCTCGACCACCTCCGCCATCAGTTTCGCGAACACCATCGGCGGGGTGATGATCGTGTGCCAGTAGCCCAGGATCAGCGCATGGATGCGGTCGTCCTCCAGGCCCAGGCGCACCGTGTTCTGGTAGGTGGTCGGCGGCTCGCCGCCGGTGATGTCCACCGGGTTGCCGGCCGCGCCGAACGGCGGGATGAACTTGCGGAACGCCTTGTCCAGGTCGTCGGGCATCGGCATCAGCTTGAGGTTGTTGTCGATGCACGCGTCCGACAGCAGCACGCCCGAGCCGCCCGCGCCGGTGATGATGACCACGTTCTCGCCCTTGGGCGTGGGCAGCATCGGCACGCCGCGCGCGAAGTCGAGCAGGTCGCGCAAGGAGCGGGCGCGGATCACGCCCGACTGGCGCAGCACGTCCTCGTAGATCTTGTCGTTGCCGGCCAGCGCGCCAGTGTGCGAGCTGGCCGCCTTGGCGCCGGCGGCGGTACGGCCGGCCTTGAGCATGATGACGGGCTTCTTCTTCGAGACACGCTTGGCGACTTCGGCAAAGGCGCGGCCGTCCTTCAGGTCTTCGCAGTGCTGGGCGATCACCTTGGTGTTCTCGTCCTGCTCGAAGAAGATCAGCAGGTCGTCCTCGTCGATGTCGGACTTGTTGCCCAGGCCGACGATAGCGGAGACTCCCATCTTGGCCGAGCGCGAGAAGCCGATGATCGCCATGCCGATGCCGCCCGACTGCGACGACAGGGCGGTGGAGCCCTTGTAGTCGTAGGCGGTGCAGAAGGTCGCGCACAGGTTCGACGGCGTGTAGTAGAAGCCGTAGATGTTTGGCCCCATCAGGCGGATGTTGTATTCGCGGCCGATCTTCTGCAGCTCGACCTGGCCTTCCATGTTACCGGTCTCGGCGAAGCCCGAGGGGATCAGCACTGCGCCGGCGATTTTCTTCTCGCCGCATTCCTTCAGCGCGCCGGCCACCAGCTTGGCGGGGATCGCGAACACCGCGGTGTCGATCTCGTCCGGCACGTCCTTGACGCTCTTGTAGGCCTTGTAGCCCAGGATCTCGGCGTCCTTCGGGTGGATCGGGTAGATCTGGCCCTTGTAGCCGCCGTTGATCAGGTTCTTCATCACCGAATTGCCGATCTTGCCGGTCTCGGATGAGGCGCCGATCACGGCCAGCGACTTGGGCTGCATGATGCGCTTCATCGACACGAGCACCTCGGCTTCCGGCGGGCGGTAGCGCGCCGCCTTGGGCGCGAAGTCGACCACGATGCGCACGTCGGCGGCGATCGCGCCATCCTTGCTGGCGAACACCGGATTCAGGTCCATCTCGGAAATCTCGGGGAAGTCGCTCACCAGCTGGCTCACGCGCACGATCAGGCTTGAAAGCGCCTCGCGGTTCACCGGGTCGCCGCCGCGCACGCCCTTGAGCATCTCGGCGGCCTGGATGCCGTCGAGCATCGACAGCGCGTCCTCGTTGGTGGCCGGGGCCAGCCGGAAGGTAATGTCCTTGAGCACCTCGACCAACACACCGCCTAGCCCGAAGGCGACCAGCTTGCCGAAGCTGTTGTCGCTGATGGCGCCGACGATCACTTCCTGGCCGCCCTTGATCATCTGCTGAACCTGCACGCCCATGATGTTGGCGCCGGCCTTGTACTTCTTCGCGTTGGCGACGATGGTGTCGTACGCGCTCGCCGCCTCCTCGCCGCTCTTGACGCCGACCACCACGCCGCCGGCTTCGGTCTTGTGCAGGATGTCGGGCGAGACAATCTTCATCACGACCGGGAAGCCCATCGAAGAGGCCAGCTTC
>DATNBX010000196.1:0-3708 GCA_035571795.1 Ramlibacter sp. | reverse complement strand
GTAGTAGATGCGCTGGTTCGGCGCCTGTGTGAGCAGCATGGCGAACAGATCTTCGGCCGGGTCGACGAAAAACGAAGTGCCGCCGATGCCGCTCCAGAAGTACTGGCCCGGCGAGCCCGGCTGCGGCGCCAAGCCGGCGTGCGTTCGCACCGCAAACCCCAGTCCGAAACCGTAGCCCGGCAGCAGCAGGTCGCCTTCGATCGGAATCGTGCCGAGGTGATCGGACGTCATCCACTCTATGGTCTTGCGCGACACCAGCCGCACGCCCTCGAGCATGCCGCGGTTGCGCATGAACTGCAGGAAACGCACATAGTCGCCGGCCGTCGACAACAAGCCGCCGCCGCCCGATTCGAAGCGCGGCACCTCGCGGCCATTCAGCATCGTGACCGCCTCGCCGCTGTCGGGATCGGTCGCGAACGGTTCTGCGATGCGGCTCCAGTCCTTCTCGGGCACGGCGAATGCAGTGTCCTTCATGCCCAGTGGCCCGAGGATGCGATCCTGCAGCAGCGCGCCCAGCGGCTGGCCGGCCACCACCTCGAGCAGCGCCCCCAGAACGTCGGTGGCCCGGCTGTATTCCCAGGAGCTGCCCGGCTGGTGCACCAATGGCAGCGCCGCCAGTGCCTTGCAGAACTCCGCGTTGCTGCGCGACCGGTTGACGAGGTCGGCCTCTTCATATTGGCGCTGCACGGCGCTGCTGCCCAGAAACTCATAGGTGAATCCGGCGGTGTGCCGCAGCAGGTCCTGCACGGTTGCGTCGCGTCGCACCGGCTGCAGCCGCACCGTACCGCCCTCTTCGAGCGCCACCTGCTGCCCGGCGAACTCACTGAGGTACATCGGCACCGGATCGCCCATCTGCAGCCGGCCTTCCTCGACCAGCATCAGCGCGGCCAGCGACACCAGCGGCTTGGTCATCGAGTAAATGCGAAAGATCGCATCATCTGGCATCGATGCGCCGGTGGCGGGGTCCTGCTGGCCCAATGCCACCGACAGCTCGACATGGCCGCCCAGCGCCACCACCGCAATCGCACCCGGGATGCGCCGCTGGTCGATGTGGGATTGCAGTATGGCGCGCAGCCGCGCCAGGGCGTTTCGGTTCAAGCTGCCCATCAGCCGTACCTCCGCCGCGCCAGTTCCGCCCCTTGGCCCAGCGCCTGCAGCTTTTTCAGCGCGACCTCGCGATCCATCGGCGCGAGGCCGCAGTTGGTGCAGGCAATCAAGCGCTCCTTCGCGACGAACTGCAGGGCCCTCCCGATGGTGTCGGCCACCTGCTCGGGCGTTTCGATCTCGTCGCTGGCCACGTCGATCACGCCGACCATCACGTCCTTGCCTTCGAGCAACTTCATCAATTGCGGCGGCACGTGCGAGTGATAGCACTCCAGGCTGACCTGCTTGATCGAGCTGGCCGCCAGCGCCGGGAAAATCTGTTCGTACTGGCGCCACTCGTCGCCCAGCGCGTTCTTCCAGTCGACGTTGGCCTTGATGCCGTAGCCGTAGCAGATGTGCACTGCTGTCGTGCAAGTCAGGCCGTGGGCCGCCCGCTCCAGCGCCTTGACGCCCCAGTCGGCGGCGTCTTTCATATAGACGTTGAAGGCCGGCTCGTCGAACTGGATGATGTCCACGCCGTCGGCCTGCAAAGCCAGCGCTTCCTGATTCAGCAGCTGCGCAAAAGCAAAAGCCATCTTCACCTTGTCGCCGTAATAGCGGTCGGCAACGGTATCGACGATGGTCATCGGGCCGGGCAAGGTGAACTTGAGCTTTCGCTCGGTGTGGGCGCGCGCCAGTTGCGCCTCGAAGGCATGCACCCGCCCCTTGAGTTTCAACGGCCCGACCACCTGCGGCACCATGGCGTCGTAGCGGTTGTCGCGAATCCCCATCTTGACCTTGTGCTCGAAGTCGATCCCCTCGACCTGCTCGAGAAAACCGTGCACGAAGTGCTGGCGCGACTGCTCGCCGTCGCCGACGATGTCCAGGCCCGCATCTTCCTGCGCCTTGATCCACAGCAGCGTGGCGTCCGCCTTGGCCTGGCGCAACTCGCCACCTGTGGCCTTCCACTGCGGCCAGAGCTTGTGGGTTTCGGCCAGCCAGGCCGGCTTGGGCAGGCTGCCTGCAATCGCGGTATCGAACATGGGGCTATACCTTCTCTTCAGAGCATTGATTGTGCCTCGCTCGCATAATGATCCGATGGCCTCGCCCGATCAGGTCAAACCCCGTATCGTCATCATCGGCTGCGGCTTCGGCGGCCTCGAGGCGGCCCGCGCGCTCAGGCATGCGCCTGTGGAGATCACGCTGGTCGACAAGACCAACCACCACCTGTTCCAGCCGCTGCTGTACCAGGTCGCCACGGCCGGGCTGTCGGCGCCGGCGATCGCGGCGCCGGTGCGCCACCTGTTCCGCAAGCAGGCCAACGTCACGACTTTATTGGGGGAGGTCACCGGCATCGATACGGCGCACCGCGAGGTGCTGCTGGAAGACGGGTCCGCCCTGCCCTACGACCATCTCATCGTGGCACCTGGCGCCGCCCACAGCTACTTCGGCCATGACGAGTGGGCACGCCACGCCCCGGGGCTCAAGACGCTGGAGGACGCCTTTGAAATCCGCCGCCGCATCCTGTTCGCGTTCGAATCTGCCGAAAAAGAAAGCGACGCTGCCCGGCGATCCGAGTGGCTGACTTTCGTGGTGATCGGCGGCGGACCGACCGGCGTCGAGATGGCCGGCCAGGTCGCCGAAATCGCGCGCCACACGCTGGCCGGCGAGTTCCGCCACATCGACCCGGCCAGCGCGCGCATCCTGCTGCTCGAAGGCGGCTCGCGCGTGCTGCAGGCCATGCCCGAAGATTTGAGCCGCCGCGCGCAGCAACAGCTGGAGAAGCTGGGCGTACAGGTGCGGCTTCATGCGCAGGTGACCGCTATCGACGCCGCGAGCGTGGAGGTGAAGCCGGGCGCGGGACCGGACGCCGCTGCGGCCCCGAGCTACACCATCGGTAGCCGCTGCGTGATCTGGGCCGCGGGCGTGGCGGCTTCGCCCTTGGGCCGGCAGCTGGCGCAGGCAACAGGCGCTCAGTGCGACCGCGCCGGCCGCGTGCTGGTGGAACCTGACCTCAGTGTGCCGGGCCATCCCGAGATCAGTGTGGCTGGCGACCTGGCCGCGGCCAACAGCTACGTTCCCGGCCGCGCACCGCAGCCGGTTCCCGGCGTTTCGCCCGCCGCCAAGCAGATGGGCCGGGCCGCGGCGGCCAATCTCGTGCGGCGCCTGGCCGGCCAGCCGACCCACCCTTTCCGCTATCGCGACTACGGCACCCTGGCGACGATCGGCCGCAACGCCGCGGTGGTGGACCTGGTCTTGCCGGCGGGGCGCCACATCATGTTCAGCGGCTATCCGGCCTGGCTGTTCTGGCTGTTCGCCCATATCTATTTTCTGATCGGCTTTCGCAACCGCATCGTGGTGATGATCGACTGGGCGTCGGCCTATTGGAGCAAGCAGCGCTACGCGCGTGTGGTGGCCGACGTCGCCGTCCGCGCCGATCTGTAGGAAGAGTCGCTGGCCTTTTGCCGGCCCGTTCCCACAGCGCGCCGCCCCCGAATCACGCCATGCTCGTTGCATGCCCGAGCCCGTCGCCAAGCCGGTCCGCGTGATCCTCAACGCCACAGCAGGCAGCAACGCGAGCACGGCCGATTGGCTGCAGGATATGGAACGGAAATTTCGCGAGTG
>DATNBX010000195.1:0-3078 GCA_035571795.1 Ramlibacter sp. | reverse complement strand
AGCTGGATCGCGATCGTCGGGCCGGCCGGCATGGCGAGCGAACTCGTGACGAAGGTCAACGCGCTGGTGACCGAGGCCCTGGCCGCGCCGCAGGTCAAGGAGTTCATCGCGCGCGGCGCCTATGAAACGTCGCCTTCGACGCCGGCGGAACTGGCGGCCGAGATCAGGTCCGCGTACGACCGCTGGGGCGCGCTGATCAAGCAGATGGGGTTCGAAAAGCAGTGACGCCGGCAAGCCGGGACTGCTGCCGTCAGCGTCCGCCGGCACGCATGGCCTCGGCGATGGGTACGGTGATGACTTCGCGACCCTGCGCGTCGATGCAGCTGCAGGTCGGGGCGCCCGCATTCCTTGGCGGCATGCTGCTGCCGTTGAAACCCTTTTGCCGGCAGAACGTGGCGCAGGCTTCGCCCTCCGAGGGCGGGCCGAGGTTTCCGACGCTGCGCTGCTGCAGCGCGATGGCGCCGATCGCGAGCGCTGTCACCCCCGCGGCGGCGAGCAGATCCCTGCGCAGCAACGCGCCTTGGGTTGCGCGGTTCCTGCCGAATACAAAAGCGAACGCGAGCAAGGCAAGCCAGAGCGCGAGCCAGGCCGCGGCAAATCCCAGCCCGAGCGCGTCCTGCGCGGCTTGCGGCCATGGGTTGTCGCCAAATGCGAAGAGCCACATCGCGCCGGCCGCGGCGCCGAACAGGGCGAACGCCGCGATGCCCGACACCAGCAGCGCGGGCAACGCGAATACGAACACGTAGAGCAAACCGCGCGGCATGCGTGATCTTTGCCCAGGCGCCGCGGCAAAGCAACGACTGACGCCCGCGCTCTGCTACAAACGCAGTCATGAAACTGAAGATGGCACCGAATTCGCTGTTCGCAGTGCTGCTGCGCTCGCCGTGGTGGATCAGCATCGGGATTTGTCTGCTGTTCGTGGCTGCGGCGTATGCCTGGCTGCCCGCGGAGTACCGCCTGGCCGGTGCGCTGGGCGCCGCGCCGTTCGCCGTCATCGGGGTGATTGCCGCCTGGCAGCAGGCGCGCTTGCCCAGCGCGAAACGCTCGGAAGAATTGCTGGCGGCCGTCAGCGCGATGGCCTGGGCCCAGTTTTCAACCCTGCTGGAAGAAGGATTCGCCAAGCAGGGCTTCAGCGTCGAACGCAGGCAGGGCGCAGCCGACTTCGCGCTCTCGCGCGCTGGCCGCATCACGCTGGTATCGGCGCGTCGCTGGAAGGCGGCACGCCACGGCGAGGAGGCGCTGCAGACGCTGCACGGCGCCGCACAGGCCGGCGGCGCGGGCTGTATTTACGTCGCCCTCGGCGAGCTCAGCGCGAACGCGCAAGCCTTTGCCAAACGCAACAATATCCAGCTGATGCAGGGGCCGGCACTCGCCTATCTGTTGCGGGCTGCGAAGCTGCCAGCGCGAAACGGATAGAGCGCACCCGAGCGCACCCTATCCTGGGACGCTTGGCCTTACTTGGTCATCACCCGGATCATCTCCAGGATCTTGTTGGAGTAGCCCCACTCGTTGTCGTACCAGGACACCAGCTTGACGAAGGTGCCATCCAGCGCGATGCCGGCGTCGGCGTCGAAGATCGAGGTGCGCGGGTCGCCGACGAAGTCGGTCGCCACGACCTTGTCCTCGGTGTAGCCCAGCACGCCCTTCAGCGCCCCTTCGCTTTGCGCCTTGAACTCGGCGCAGATCTCCTTGTAGCTGGCTTCCTTCAGCAGTTCCACCGTCAGGTCGACCACCGACACGTTCGAAGTCGGCACCCGGAAGCTCATTCCGGTGAGCTTCTTGTTCAGCTCGGGTATCACCACGCCCACCGCCTTGGCTGCACCAGTGGAAGACGGGATGATGTTTTCCAGGATCCCGCGGCCGCCGCGCCAGTCCTTGTTGCTCGGGCCGTCCACGGTTTTCTGCGTGGCCGTGGCGGCATGCACGGTCGTCATCAGGCCGCGCTTGATGCCCCACTTGTCATTGAGCACCTTGGCCAGCGGCGCCAGGCAGTTGGTGGTGCACGAGGCGTTGGAGATGATGGCTTCGCCCTGGTACTTGGCGTGGTTCACGCCGAACACGAACATGGGCGTGTCGTCCTTCGACGGCGCCGACATGATGACCTTCTTGGCGCCGGCGGCCAGGTGCTTCTGCCCGCTTTCCTTGTTCAGGAACAAGCCGGTCGCTTCGACCACGATGTCGGCGCCGACCTCGCCCCACTTGAGTTCAGCGGGGTCCTTCACTGCCGTCAGGCGGATCTTCTTGCCATTGACGATCAGGGTATGGCCGTCCACGCTGACGTCGCCCTTGAAGCGGCCATGCACGCTGTCGTACTGCAGCATGTAGGCAAGGTACTCGGGCTCGAGCAGATCGTTGATGCCGACCACCTCGATGTCCTTGAAATTCTGGACGGCGGCGCGGAACACCATGCGTCCGATGCGCCCGAAGCCGTTGATGCCGATCTTGATGGTCATGTGCTACTCCTGAAAGGTTTGAAATTGGCTGTTGTCATTGCGGGCCTGCCCCGCCATCCATGTTGGCGAAAAATCGATGCCGCCTCACGCGCAGTGGTGGATCCCAGGATCAAGCCCGGGATGACAGGACCTTGCGCACAGTATCGGCCACATTCTCGGGTGTGAAAGCAAAGTGCTTGAACAGCACGCTGCCCGGCGCCGATTCGCCGTAGGTGTCGATGCCGACCACGGCCGCGCAGCCGTATTTCCACCAGTAGTCGGTCACGCCCATCTCGACCGCGACGCGCGGAATACCCGCCGGCAGAACCGAGCTCTTGTATTCGACGCTCTGGCGGTCGAATGCGCTCGTGCTGGGCATGGACACCACCCGTACTGCGACCTGCTGCGCCGCCAGCAGTTCCTGGGCCTTGAGCGCCAGTTGCACTTCCGAACCGGTGGCGATGATCACGGCCTGCGGCTTTTTGGCCAAGCCGACCTCGGTCGCCTCGGCCAGCACATAGGCGCCCTTGCTGATGTCTTCGAGCCCGGCCTTGGGCGCATACGGCAGGTTCTGGCGCGACAGCAACAGCGCCGTCGGACGGTTCACGTTCTGCAGCGCGATGGCCCAGGCCACCGCCGTTTCGGC
>DATNBX010000194.1:0-15699 GCA_035571795.1 Ramlibacter sp. | reverse complement strand
GGTGGTCAGCACCTCCAGGATGTTGACCCCCTCGCCCCAATTGCTGACGAACGCGCGCAGCGCGATGCCCGACAGCGGCACGACGACGGTCAGGAACAGCCAGAGCACGAGAAGTGCCGCGGCGACCCAGCGCCACTGACCAAGTGGCAGCGGCCGCTGACGACCGGCCTTGCCCTTCACGGTGATGTACTTGCCGGCATTCTTCAGAAGGTAGCGCTGCAGCATCACCAGGGGAAACGTGACCGCCACGATGCAGACCGCGACCGCTGCCATCAGGTGATACGACGGTGTGCCCAGCTTGTTGGTGAGCTTGTACAGATAGGTCGCGAGCACAAGGTGTCCCTCCGGGTCGCCAAGCACCAGCGGCAGCCCGAAGATTTCGAAGCCGAGGAAGAAGACGAGCACACCCGAGAACAGCAGCGACGGCGTGACCATCGGCAGGCTCACGTCCCGGGCGACCTGGAACGGGCTCGAGCCGGCCATCCGCGCCGCTTCCTCGACATCCGAACCCAGGCTCTTCAACGCGGACGACGAGTAGAGATAGACATGGGGCACGTGCGTCAGCCCCGCGATGATGGCGATGCCGGTGAGCGAATAGACGTTCCACGGCACGCCGCCGAACAACTGCTTGGCCCATACCGAATAGAAGCCGACGGGACCCGCCGAAACCACGTACCCGAAGGCGAGCACCATCGGCGAGACGAACACCGGGATCAGGAGCAGCGGCTCGATCCACTGCCGCCCCGGCAGGTCGGTGCGCACCATCAGGAAGGCAAGGATTCCGCCGAGCGGCACCGCTATCAGCGCCATCGAAGCGGCGATGATCATCGAGTTCTTGAACGAATCCCAGAAATCGCTATCCGCGAATATGAACTCGAAGGCGCCGGTGCCGAGCGTTCTCGGCGGCATGAAAAACGGCGCATTGAGCGCGCTCTGATAGAAGATCAGGCCCAGCGGCAGGAACACCGCCAGCGCCGTCAGCCCGATGACGGCGGCGCGCGGCAGCGATCCGCGCATTTACTTCGTTCCCTTGATCGCCGCCTGCCACTGCTTGATGAACTCGAGCCGCTTGGTCTGGTCGAGGAACCCGAGCAGCTCCGGGCCGACGGGGATCGGTTTGGCCCCGGCGCCAAGTGTCTTCTGGAATCCCGCTACTGTCATTTCGCCCTGGACGTCGCTGCGCGTCGACCCGAGCTCTGCCGCGTTGGCGATGATCGTCTGGCCGCGCTTCGAGAGCACATAGTCCACCCACAGTTTGGCCGCGTTGGGGTTCTTCGCGGTTTTCGACGCAAACATGACGCGCGACATCACCAGGGTGTAGTCCTTGGGAAGCACGATGCCGATGGACGGGTCCTTCTTCGCGCGCAGCGCCGCGTACGAATAGAAAATATTGAAACCGAGCAGGTTCTCCCCGGAGCTGATGCGTTCCATCATCGTTCCGGCGCTGGATTGGAAACGCGGGCCGACAACGCCGAGGGCCTTGGCAAGATCCCAGAACTGCGGGTTTTGCTTGCTGTCCTGCGTGATCAGCATGAAGCCCACGCCTGACTTTTCGACGTCGTAGGTGGTCACCTTGCCCTTGAGCTTGTCGGCCTTCTGCGTGAAAACCCGGACCAGGTCGGCGTGACTCTGCGGGATCTCGTCGCCCGACAGCAGGCGCTTGTTATAGACGATCGCGATCGGCTCGTAGGTCGTGCCGTAGGCTTCGTTCTTCCACACCGACCACGCCGGCAGGTTCGGGATTTCGGGCGACGCATACGCCATGGCGCTGCCATCGTTGACCAGCTTGATCTGCAGGTCCATCGAAGAGCTCCAGAGCACGTCGGCCGAGCCGGCGCTCGCGGCGCGCTCGCTGATGAAACGGTTGTAGACCTCGGTTGAATTCATGTCGTTGTATTCGACGGAAATGCCGGGGTAGAGCGTCTTGAAGTCATTGATCAGCGGATTGGCCGAGGCGGTGTCGGTCGTGCTGTAGATCACCACCTTGCCTTCCTTCTTGGCGGCCGCGATGGTGTCGGCATAGCTCGCGGGATAGCCGGCCGGGACCTGCGCGAACCCGAGCGCGGGAACCAGTGCCAGCGCGGCAAGCAGGCAGCTGACAGGAGTGCAGAAACGTTTCATTTGTCTTTTCTCCTTGGAGCGGGCAGGCCGCGGTTGCGCCGATTGTAGATAGAAGCTGCCCACCTGCAGGCAACCCGCGAAGGCCGGTACTGTCGGCTTGACCGGGGCCTGCGCCGGCGGAGAATGAGACGTGACCGAAAAACTCCGCATCGACAAGTGGCTATGGGCGGCGCGGTTTTACAAGACCCGCGCGCTCGCGGTGGAAGAGATTGGCAGAGGCCGGGTCGAGGTCAACGGCCAGGAGGTCAAGCCCGCGCGCGAAGTGAAGGTGGGCGACACCGTTTCGCTGCGGCAAGCAGCCGTCGCGCGTACCGTCATCGTCAAGGGGCTGTCGAATGTGCGCGGCCCCGCGCCGGTCGCCCAGCGCCTCTATGAGGAAACGGCCGAGAGCGTGAAGGCGCGCGAGCAGGCGGCCGAACAGCGCCGCTACGCGCCCGAGCCGGCACTATCGATCGAACAGGGCCGGCCAACCAAGCGCGGACGCCGCGAACTCGACGACGCACAGCGCGGCTGGGGTGACCGCTGGAGTGCTTCGGTCGACGACGATGGGAAGTCCTGAGGGCGCCATTGCCGAAGCCCGTGCCTTGAGCTACCGGGGCTCGGAGATCGGAGAGTCGAAATCGACGCCCGCCACTTCGAAACCGCGGCGATGGTCCATCAGGTGCTTGCGTGTCCAGGCTACAGCGGACTCCGCGTCATGCTGCTTGAGCGATTCATATACGTGGCGGTGGGCTTCGAGCAGGCGCGGGCCCGACTGCGGCAAGGCTGGCGCGATGGCCGCATAACCGGAGCGCATCAACAGGCTGATCGGTGCTCGCGCAAGCAGCAGCGCCTGGTTGTGGGCGGCCTCCGCCACCAGGGACTGGAATTCGATCGTCGCGGCAATGGGGGAATCGCCCGCTTGCACCAGCCGCTGGGTTTCCGCCAGATTGCGATCCAGCCCTGCCAGTTCTTCATCCGTGATGCGCTCGGCCGCCAGCCGGGCGCACATCGGTTCGAGGTTCGAGGCGACTTCCCACACGTCCCGGTAAGTCACCTGGTGCATGCGCAAGGCCCGCTCGGCCGCCCTGGCGAGATCGCGATGCTGCGGGATGGTGACGATCAGCCGCTTGCCGACACGCTTGACCAGGCCGTCCTGTTCAAGCTGCCGCAGTCCCTCGCGGATGGTGGAGCGATGCACGCCAAAACGTGTGGCCAGCTCGCCCTCGGTGGGAAACGCCTGCCCCTCCTGAATTTCGCCTCGCACGATCCGTTGACGCAGGTCTGCCGAAACCACGCGGTAGGCCGGCGTCATCTGCAGTTTTTCAATGTGCATTGGCCTATTCTGGCTCAATCGGCCGCAAAGCCCGACGCCTTGATCACAGGCTCCCACAGCCTGGCCGCCGCGTTCTGGCGATCGATCAGCTCCTGCGTGGATTTGCCTACCGGAAGGAAGCCCATGATGACCAGCTTTTCCTTCACATCCGGCAGGGCCAGCACTTTCACGAGAGCCCGATTCCAGGTCGCCACCGCTGCGGCCGGTGTGTTGGCCGGCGCGTACAGGGCGTTGAAGCCCATGCCGCTGACGTTAGGAAAACCCAGCTCGGTAAAGGTCGGCACATCGGGCGCCTGGGGAATGCGCGATTCGGAGGTCACGGCCAGGATCTTGATCTTGCCGGCGCGGTGATTTTCCACCAGGCTGCTGGCCACGTCGATCGTCGAGGTGATCTGGCCGCCCATCAGCGCCAGTGCGATGGGCGCGCTGCCCTGGAACGGCACGTTTTGCATCGGCACGCCGATGGCGTCGCCCAGAATCATGCCGTAGAAATGGTGCGGCGCCCCCAGCGCCGGGATGCCGTAATTGGCCTGCTGCGGATTCTTCTTGGCCCAGGCCACGAACTCGGCCCAGGAGTTCACTTTGGGCGCGGTGCCTGTGGCAAACCCGAAGGCAAATTCAGCCACTGTGCCGACCGGAACCAGGTCTTTCCTCGGGTCGTAGTTCAACTTCTTGAAGGTGTAGGGGTAGAGCGCAGTCAGGGCGTCGGGGCCGAGCATCATCACGCTGCCATCCGCAGGGGAGCCTTTGAGTGCGTCGACCGCGATGCGGCCGCCCGCACCCGTCTTGTTGTCAACCACCACGGGGCGGTTGAGCTCGGTCTTGAGCTTTTCGGCGAGCATGCGGGCGATGGCATCGAACGATCCCCCAGCGGGAAAACCCACGATGATCTTGGCGGGACTGTCCTGCGCCTGGACCGGCGAAATGACGCACAGGCCCAGCAAGCTGGCCAGCATCGTGGCTGCGATGTGTCGGCGGTTCGGAAAGTTCATGGTTGTCTCCTCGGCTTTGGAATGGAAAACATTCAGGCAAGAGCTGGATCCTGGGCGGCTTGCTGATCCTGCAAGGTGCGCCACATGACTTTGCCCGAGGCATTGCGGGGCAAGGCATCGACGAATTCGACGATGCGCGGGTATTTGTAGGCAGCCATGTGCTCACGCGACCAGGCGATCAGGTCGGCTTCGCTTACCCGATCAGCGTGGCCGCGGCGCAGCACCACGACAGCCTTGACGATTTCGCCGCTGTAGGCGTCGCGCGCGGCGATGACGCAGGCCTCCTGCACGGCGGGGTGACGATGCAGCAGCGCCTCGACCTCGGCCGGCCACACTTTGAAGCCGCTGGCGTTGATCATGCGTTTCAGGCGGTCGGTCATGTAGAAGTAACCATCGGCGTCGACGCGGCCCAGGTCGCCGGTGCGAAAAAACGATTGGCCCTCGACGATGACGAACGCCTTTCGGGTCGCTTCGGGTTGGTTCCAGTAACCCTTGAAGACCTGCGGGCCGCGCACTACGATCTCTCCCACTCCATTGGTGGACACCGGTTGCCGGGTTTCGGGATCGATGATCCGCGCTTCAGTGCCGATGTAGGGAATGCCCAGGCAATGGCGGCGTGGCGCATGGCGTGGATTGGTGTGCGTGGGCGCAGCTGTTTCGGTCAAGCCGTAGCCTTCCACATACTGCAGTCCGAACTTGTCCTGCAGATCGGCTGCCACCGCATCGGGCATCGCCGCTCCGCCGCCGCCGATGTAACGCAGGCTGGACAAGTCCCACGATTTCAGAGACGGGTCTCCGAGCAGGTCGACCACCATCGTCGGGATGTTGGGCCAGTGCGTGACGCGGTGTTCCTGGATGGCTTGGGCGGCCTGCCGGCGGTCCCAGCGCGGCAGCAGCACCAGCTTGCCGCCGTGTCGAATCGTCGCCAGCATGCCCATCACCAGGCCGGTGATGTGGAACATCGGCACCACGACCAGCGTGACATCGCCCGCACGCATGTCGAGCCACGGTGCCGCGGCCAGGATGTTGTGCATTAACGTGTCGTGGGTGTGCATGCAGCCCTTGGCCGCCCCAGTGGTGCCACTGGTGTACGGCAGCAGCGCGAGGTCGGTCCCCTGGACTTCCACGCCGGCAGGCGGCAGGGCTTGCGCCAGCAAGTCGTTCCAACGGTGGATCCACACCCCCGGCGCCTCAGGCAAGGAGTGGCGCTGGGGCAACCAGGCCTGCCACAGGGCGGGCCATTGCGCGATCCGATCATGTGCATCGCCGGGCAAGGCATCGGCCAGATCGAACACCACCAGGTGCTTCAGCTGCCGGCCTGCCGCCGGAGCTTGGCTGGCACCGGCCAGCTCGGGCGCGATCTCCGAAGAAGCGATGGCCACCTGCGCCGCGGTGTCCTGGATGAAATGCTCCAGCTCATCGCACTTGTTCATTGGATTGACCGGCACGACCACCGCACCGGCACGCACCACCGCATGGAACGCGATGATGAAGTGCGGGCAGTTCTGCATGAACAGGATCACCCGGTCACCGGGTCGCACTCCCAGGGCTTGCAGGGCACCGGCCAGATGATCGGCACCTTGCCGCAGCTCGCCCCAGGTGAAGGAGCGACCCAGAAAGTCCAGACCTACGGCATCAGGCGCCTTCTCGGCGCGCGTTTGCAGTCCCGACCAGAGCGACTCGCCAGGCAAATCCAACGAGTGCGGCACGCCCTGCGGCCAGGAGCGCCAGTGGGCGGGCTGGAACAAGTCGGTGTTGTGGTTCATGACATCCAACCCGTGCACTTGCCACGCTCAGGAGCGTGCTGCCGGCACTTCAACCGGACGGCGCAGACCGAGGCGAGCCAGTTCCAGCTTGGCCAGCGACTGGCGGTGCACTTCATCGGGTCCATCGGCCAGGCGCAACGTGCGTTGGTCGGTATAGGAGAAGGCCAGCGGTGTGTCGTTCGAAACACCGGCACCCCCATGGGCCTGGATCGCCCAGTCGATCACTTTGCAGGCCATGGTCGGCGCGACGATCTTGATCATCGCGATCTCGGCCTTCGCGGCCTTGTTGCCGACCGTGTCCATCATCCAGGCGGCTTTCATGGTGAGCAGGCGGGCCTGCTCGATCATGCAGCGCGACTCGGCAATGCGCTCATGCCACACGCCCTGCTCGCTGATCGGTTTGCCAAACGCCCAGCGCGCCGACAGGCGCTGGCACATCAATTCGAACGCGCGTTCCGCGGCTCCAATCGACCGCATGCAGTGATGGATCCGGCCCGGGCCCAGGCGACCCTGGGCAATTTCAAATCCTCGGCCCTCACCGAGCAACAAGTTATCCAGCGGGACGCGTACGTTTTCGAGCAGCACCTCCATGTGGCCGTGCGGCGCATGGTCGAAACCGAACACCGGTACCGGGCGCAATGCCTTCACGCCGGGCGTATCGGCAGGTACGACGATCATGGATTGCTGCCGGTGGCGCGCAGCCTGCGGGTCGGTCTTGCCCATGACGATGAATACCTTGCAGTGGCGGCTGCCGGCTCCGGTGGACCACCACTTGCGGCCGTTGATGACATATTCATCGCCTTCCCGGCGGATGTCGCACTGGATGTTGGTCGCGTCCGAAGAAGCGACAGCCGGCTCGGTCATCAGGAATGCCGAGCGCACCTCGCCTCGAAGCAAAGGCTCCAGCCACCGGTCCTTGAGGCTGTCGCTCGCATAGCGTTCCAGTGTTTCCATATTGCCGGTGTCGGGGGCGGAGCAGTTGAACACCTCACTGGCCCAGTGCACCCGGCCCATGACCTCGCACAGCGGCGCGTATTCAAAGTTGGACAGGCCTTCGGGTGCTCGGGGCGAATGCGGCAGGAACAGGTTCCACAAGCCCTGGTCACGCGCGAGGTGCTTGAGTCGCGCCACCGTAGGGCAGGTGGTCCAGCCCTCGGCCGAATTCCAGCGCTGCGCGTGCGCTTCCTTCCAGACCTGAACTTCATTCGGGTAGATGTGCTCCTTCATGAACTCGAGGAGCTTTTCCCGCAGCAAGCGCGCTTTGTCGGATTCTTGATAGAACGTCATGGTGTACATCAGTGAGTGATCGGTTCACGCGCTTGGCTCGGGCCGGCGGCCTTGCGCAATCGCCCAGCCCCAGCGCGCGACCGGAGCGGACATCCGAGCGATCTCGCGTGCGCTGGCGCTAGATGCCGTGCCTTCGCGCTCGCGCTGGCCAATGCCCTGCAGGATGGCGCTGAGGCGAAACAGGTTGAAGGCAAGATAGAACGGCCAGTCTTCGACCACACTGGCCGGGTCAAGCCCGGTGCGCTCGCAGTAACGGGCGACATAGTCAAGCTCGAGCGGCAAGCCCAGCGCGGCCGGATCCTGATCGCCATAGCCGCGCAAGATCCCCGCGGGCATGTGCCAGGCCATGCAGTTGTACGCCAGGTCACTCAAGGGGTGGCCCAGCGTGGACAGTTCCCAGTCGAGCACCGCGACGACCTCGGCCCGCGTAGGGTGGAACATTAGGTTTTCCATGCGGAAATCGCCGTGCGTGATGCACGTGCACTCGGCCTCATCGGCACCGGCCGGGATGTGCTGCGGCAGCCACTCGATCAGGTGCGCCATCGCCGCATTCGGCTCGTGCACGGTGGCTTGGTATTGCTGCGTCCAGCGGCCGATCAGGCGGGTGTAGTAACCGTCATGGCGGCCAAAATCCTGCAGGCCCAGGGCCCGCCAATTGGTCAGGTGCAGGGCGGCCAGCACGCGGTTGGCCTCCAAGAAATAGGCGCTGCGTTGCGATGCCGGCACCTCGGGCAACGTGGGGTCGCGAAAGATGCGACCCTCGACAAAGTCCATCACATAAAACGCTACGCCGATGACGGATTCGTCTTCGCACAGTGTGCGTACCGGCGGCACAGGCACAGCGCTGCCTTGCAAGGCCGCGAGGACGCGGTATTCGCGTTCGATCGCATGGGCCGAGGCGAGCAGGCGGGCTGCAGGGGCCGGTTTGGCGCGCAGTACCCATGACTGGTCTGGTCCCTGGAGCAACCAGGATGGATTGGACTGGCCGCCGTCCATTCGCGCAATGCGCAGGCCCGAGTCCATCCCGGGAATGCGCGGGGCGAGCCATCCGACAAGTGCCTGCATGTCCATGGAGCCCCGAACGGGGGCGTCAGGAGAACGGCGTTCCAGGACAAGCTCATGCGTCATGGAATTATTGTCGGACAATCAGATCATATTTCTTGTAAGTGAAAACCCCGAAAAGACAGCCGACAAGCCTGCATCCATGACCAAACTGCTTTGTATCTTTTTGATTTTACTTAACAAAAAACATTTTTCTCACGGCGACCTGGACGTGGTTGGGCAGGATGCAAGGCCAACTGATATTGTCGGACAATGAGCATTTAGACCAGAGACAACGCTACCAATCGCGCCGTTTGACCAAGCTGGACCGCTTAACTGGCGGCCGCGCCCAGGCGCTGCTTGAGCGCGACAACGGCGCTGTCCACCGTAGTCAGGACCGGCAACGCGGTTTGCGCGGCCACCTGCGATCGGGTCCGCGCCATGCTGAACTGCGCGAGCGCGATCACGCCGCAATCCCGGCGAGCCAGCTCCAGTGCCGCATGGCAGATCAAGTCATCGTGGCGTGCGGTGTCGCCGGCATTCAGAGCTTCGAGCGCGCCAGCGGCCAGGGCACATTCGAGTTCCACTTCCGCCGGGAATTCCGGCCGCATCGATTCCAGCGTCGGAGCAAACGAAGCGACCAAACCAACGCGCAGGCCCGTTGCAGCTGCGTCCGTGATCATTGCCTCGTTGGGCTTCAGCACGGGCAGCGGCGCATGTTTGCGGGCCACGGCCTCGATGCATGGGCCGAACGCGGAACAAGTGAACAGGATGGCCTGGCTGCCGCTCTCGACCGCGTATTGCGCCAATCGCTGGAAGCGCTGATGCATGGCGGCGTTCAAGCCGCCGCCGGCGGCGAGGTCCGCCGACAGGCTGTCGTCCATCAGGTTCATGCGCAAAGCCTGGGGCCAATCGCGGGCCATGGCTTCGTTGATCGGCGCGATCGAATGCGGCAGCGCGTGAATCAGGGCGATACGCGGGACGTTCGATGTCATGTGCGGCCGCCGGCGAGAGGCGGCGTGTGGTGCAAGTGGCGATGGAATACGCGGGTGCTGCTCATGTTTTTCGCAGGGTCGGTGCGGGCAGTCTATAGCGTCCCGAGGCCACGCGGCAGTTGCCGGTTCCTCGTCGAATGATTTGCCTGGCTCATTTGCCTCGCAAAGGCAGGCAAGCTGCACAAAGCTGTGGATAACGGGTGCATTTGCGGTGGGTTTGCGGTGCATTTGCGGTGCGGCCGCGGTGGACAAGACCGTCCCTGCGGCAACGCCTGACCCGTCCTTCGCGTTTTCCCTGCATTGCCAGCCATAACGACGCACAATGGTCGGCATCGCAGGATCTTGACGGGTCGTGGCGGGCCCTTTTATGCCTCGAACACTCGACAGAAAAGTTGGCGAATGGCGTGATGCGGACGGCAGGGCACGCGAGGCCGAAAACGCCGTTGCCCGACTCCTTCTTCAGGATGAAGGGCCGGGACCGACGGAGGTGATGGTTAAAGAGGCGAGGTCGCTGCGCAAGGTGGCGGACGAAAAGCTGAAGCTGGCAATCGCGGCGATGAAACCAAGAGCGTAGCCGAACCGAGCTCAGCCATGAGAAAGACGCACCGTCAGTGCAAGGTGGTGGGCCGCACCGCCGGGAACGCCACTTCGCGGCCGACTACGGCGCGGACGTACAGGTAGTTGTTGCGCGCACGATCGCTCAGCTGGTTCAAGTCGACCAGCCCCATGAGGTCGCATGGAAATGAATAGACCCGGCCGCTGTCGCGCAGGGACTGGAAGCGCAGCTCGAATTGCATCAGCGTCAGGTCGTTCATTTCAGGGCTCCGGATGCGTTCAGTTCAATGTCTCTTGGGCGTGCATCCACTATGGCTGCGGCGCCGGCAGTTCGACATCGGCGCCCGCTGAATCGAACCCTCGGCGCCGTCCGATTCGCCCGGTTCACTACGGCTGAGAAGACCTAGGAATCGTCCGAGCCTGGACGCTAAGATCACTGCTTGAGCTTCGTGGGCGGCAATTCCGGCAGCCCGGCTCATCGCTCGCAAGGAGTCACGGTGGATCAACTGATCGAGTCGCTGAAAACGCTGATCAAGCAATCGACCGAGGCTCTGGGTGCGGAAGCTCCATCCACGCTCATGCTCAAGCAGCAGCTGGCCGCCGCGCTGGCCAAACAGGAGGAACCCCGCAAGGTCTTCTGGATGCAGGCGGCGCAGTCCGGCCCTGGGACGGACGAAAAGAAAGTGTGAGCCAATTCGCGGCCTGCACACAATCGCGGCGTCAAGTTGCCAGGACCAAACGGAACGCGAACTCGAACACTACAATTGGCGCCCGGCGCCGCCGCGGGACAGCGCGGCATCGTGCATCCGGCAACAGGAGTCTTTCAAGTGATGTTCTCACGGCGTGACATTCTCAAGACGACGGGTGCGACGCTCTCGATGATCGCCCTGCCCCCGGCGTTGGCGCAATCCGCGCCAGAGAACGGGACGATCAAGCTGCGCGCCAGTGCTTTCTCGCAATCCATCCGGCCCGGCGTGCGCAGCGACGTCTGGGGCTTCAACGGCTCGGTCCCGGGGCCGGTCTTGCGCTTTCGCAGAGGCCAGCAGGCGCGAATGGTCGTCACCAACGACCTACCGGCCGAGAACACCACCACCGTCCACTGGCATGGCGTTCGGGTGCCCAATGCGATGGACGGGGTGCCCCAGGTCACGCAGGCGCCCATTCCGGTGGGCGGGACCTTCATCTACGAATTTCCGGTACCCGATTCGGGCACCTACTGGTATCACCCGCACCAGATGAGTTTCGAGCAGGTCGCCCGCGGGATGTACGGCGCCATCATCGTCCAGGAGGACAAGCCGCTCGAGGTGGACCGCGAGCTGCTCTGGGTCCTGAGCGACTTCAAGCTCGAACCCGGCGGGCGCCAGGTCCAGGACTTCGGCCGCATGCAGGACCTCGGGGGCGGCGGGCGTCTCGGCAACGTATTCGCGCTGAACGGCCGGCAGACCGGACGCGGCAACCGGCTCGCCGTGCGAAGCAACGAGCGCATCCGGCTGCGCCTGGTGAACACGGCAACGGCAAGGATCTTCCTGCTCGATTTCCGAGGACACAAAGCGATGGTGGTCTCTTATGACGGACAGGGCGTGGAGCCGCACCCCTTGCCCCAGGGCCTGCTGCTGCTTGCTCCGGGGATGCGCACCGACCTGATCCTCGACTGCGACGGCTTGCCCGGCGAGACCTTCCCGGTGATCGACCGGCGCGACAAGGGTTACCAGATCGCGACCATCGTTTATGAAAGGAAGCCGGCCATGCGCAGGCGGCCTTTGCGTGGCTCGCTGCAGGTCGAATCCAACCAGCTGATCGAGCCGGACCCGGCGAAGCTGGTCGAGCATTTCATCCTGTTCGAGGGCGGCATGCTCGGCAAGCCGGCCATCGGGCTGGTCGACGGCAAGCCGCTGAAGGTCCCCGAAATCATGCAGGAGCATGGCCTGCATTGGACGATGAACTACGTCGCCGAACATGAGCACGCGATGCTGCACACGCCTATGTTCACGTTCGGCAAGGGCGAGCATGTCGCGCTCAAGATGGTCAACGAGACCGAATTCGAGCACCCGATGCACCTGCACGGCCATTTCTTCCGCGTGCTTCGCATCAATGACCGGCCGACCTGGTTCAAGGAGTGGCGCGACACTGTGATGGTCGGCGCGCGCGGCTCGGTCGACGTCGCGTTCGTCGCCAACAATCCCGGGGAGTGGATGTTCCATTGCCACATCCTGGAGCACGCGGCCGGCGGCATGATGGGAACGGTCGCGGTCGAGTAGGGCTCCGGCGGGAGCAGGCAAAAAATGGGCCCGAGGCGGCCCATTGGCGGAAACGGAGGGATTCGAACCCTCGATGAGGCTCTACACCCCATACTCCCTTAGCAGGGGAGCACCTTCGGCCACTCGGTCACGTTTCCTGGAGCACAAATTATGCCCCAACCGCAGCTCTTCAGGCGGGCGGCTGGTCCAGGTCGAAGGCGCGGTGCAGGGCCCGGACGGCCAGCTCCATGTACTTTTCGTCGAGCACGACGGAAGTCTTGATCTCGCTGGTCGAAATCATCTGGATGTTGATGCCCTCTTCGCTCAGCGCCCGGAACATCTTGCTGGCGACACCGACGTGGCTGCGCATTCCGATGCCCACGATACTGACCTTGCAGATGCGCGTATCGCCCACCAGCTGATCGGTACCTAGCGCGGGCATGACCTTGGTCTTGAGCAGGTCGATCGTGCGCGCGTAGTCGTTGCGGTGCACGGTGAAACTGAAGTCGGTCTTGCCTTCCTTGGAGATGTTCTGGATGATGACATCGACCTCGATGTTGGCCTCGGCGACGGCGCCCAGGATGTTGTAGGCAATGCCGGGCCTGTCGGGCACGCTCAGGATGGAAATCTTGGCCTCATCGCGATTGAACGCGATGCCGGATACGACTGCTCTTTCCATTTTTTCGTCTTCCTCAAAAGTGATCAAGGTGCCCGACCGGGCCTCCTCTTGGATGTCGATGTCCCAGGGGGTGAAACTGGAAAGCACGCGCAGCGGAACCTCGTACTTGCCCGCGAATTCCACCGACCGGATCTGCAGCACTTTGGAGCCCAGCGATGCCATCTCGAGCATCTCCTCGAAGCTCACCGTCTCCATGCGGCGCGCCTCAGGCACGACGCGCGGATCGGTCGTGTAGACGCCGTCCACGTCGGTGTAGATCAGGCATTCGTTGGCCTTCATCGCCGCCGCTACGGCCACCGCCGACGTGTCGCTGCCGCCACGGCCCAGCGTCGTGATGTGGCCGTCGTCGTCGACCCCCTGGAACCCGGTCACGATCACGACCTTGCCGGTAGCCAGGTCCGCGCGAATCTTGCGGTCGTCGATCGACTCGATGCGGGCCTTGGTGTAGGCGTTGTTGGTAATGATCGGGACCTGCCAGCCGGCGTAGCTGACCGACTCCACGCCTTCGGCTTGCAGCGCGATCGCCAGCAGCGCCGACGAGGCTTGTTCGCCGGTGGCAGCCAGCATGTCGAGCTCGCGGGATACCGCGTCGGTCTGCTTTTCCGGCTGCAGCTCCTTGGCCAGGGCCAGCAGGCGGTTGGTTTCGCCGCTCATGGCGCTGGGCACCACGACCAACTGGTGGCCGGCGCGAGCCCATTTGGCCACGCGCTTGGCGACGTTGCGGATGCGCTCCGTGGAGCCCATCGACGTGCCGCCGTATTTGTGAACGATCAATGCCATCGGAAGGGAAAGAAAAAAAGAGGCGGCGATTGCTGGGGCTGCTCGACGCGGGCCGCACCGCGCCAAAGCAGTGAATTATAAATAGTTCGGTGTATCCAGATGAACGCCACCCCGCTCCGGGCTAAGACTGCGCCGAATATTTCAGGATGCCCTGATGAAGCTCAATTCGCCCCGCTGCCACCTTGATACGGATGTCGTGGCCGCGGGTGGCGCAGGCCTCGATCTGGTCCAGCAATTCTTCCATCTGCGCCGCACTGGCGGCAGCTTCGTGCATGGTGCGCAACCAGTGGCGCAATAAATTGGCCTGGCGCGCGCGGGGGAGCTTCCGCAATTCACGCATCGCAGGCGGATTGCCGGTCGCCGCCAAGTCGTCGGCCGCCAGCGCCGCCAGCAGTTCCTGAGCTTGCGCGGCATGGCGGGCCGAGCGGGCAAACGTTTCGCGCAATTGCGGGAAAGCTTTTTCCAGCGCCGGCAGCACGTCGCGGCGGATGCGGTTGCGAGTGAAAGCCGTGTCCGCATTCGTCGGGTCTTCGATGAAGTCGATTCCCTGCCCCGCAAGCCAGGCGCGCAACGCCGCCCCGCCGATGCCCAGCAGGGGCCGCTGGAATCGCACGCCGTGACGCTCGAAACTGGCCGGCATCGCCGCCAGGCCGGGCAGTCCGGCGCCGCGGCTCAACGCGAGCAACAGCGTCTCGACCTGATCATCCGCGTGCTGAGCCAGCAGGACCGATTTCAGTCCCAGCGACGTTGCGCCCTGGGCGAGCGCCGAGTACCGCGCCCGCCGCGCAGCGTCCTCGGGGCTTTCGCCGCTCTCGTGCCGCGCATCGACCTGGACCACATGCAACGGAACGCCCAATGTTTCGCAGACGTTCTGGCAATGGCGCGCAAAATCGTCGGCCGCGGATTGCAGTCCATGATGGACATGGATCGCATGAACCTGCCCTGGCCACACGCGCGCGGCGGCGAACAGCAGTGCGGTCGAATCGGCGCCGCCGCTGAATGCGACGGCCAGCGGCAACGGCGCTTTCGTCCCCTGCAGCGCGGCAAGGGCGGGATTTTTTTCGCCGGCGCTAGCGGGCCTCGGCCTTGGTGTCGGTGAAGCGGCCATAGCTTTGCAGCCGCTCGTAGCGCCGCTCCAGCAACTCGCGCACTTTCAAGTCGCTCAGTTGGCGCCAGGCGTCGTTCAGGGCGCGCTTGAGAAAAGCGGCCATCTGCCGGTGGTCGCGATGGGCGCCGCCCACCGGCTCGTTGACGATCTTGTCGATCAGGCCCAGGGCCTTGAGCCGGTGCGCGGTGATGCCCATGGCGTCGGCGGCGTCCTGGGCTTTTTCGGAGGTCTTCCAGAGAATGGAGGCGCAGCCCTCGGGGCTGATCACGGCATAAATCGAATACTGCAGCATCAGCACCTGATCGGCCACCGAGATCGCGAGCGCGCCGCCCGAGCCGCCCTCGCCGATCACGGTCGTGATGATCGGCACCTCCAGCTGGCACATTTCGAAGATATTGCGGCCGATCGCTTCGGCCTGGCCGCGCTCTTCCGCGTCGATGCCGGGATAGGCGCCCGGCGTGTCGACGAAGGTAAAAACCGGCAGCTTGAATTTCTCGGCCGTCTTCATCAGGCGCAACGCCTTGCGGTAGCCCTCGGGGCGGCTCATGCCAAAGTTGCGCAGGCCCCGCTCCTTGGTGTCGCGGCCCTTCTGCTGGCCGATCACCATGCAGGCGTTGCCGTTGAAGCGGGCCAGCCCGCCCACGATCGACAGGTCGTCCGCGAAATGCCGGTCGCCGTGCATTTCGATGAAGTTCGTGAAAATCTCGTTGACGTAGTCCAGCGTGTACGGCCGCTCGGGGTGACGGGCGATCTTGGTGATCTGCCATGGGGTCAGGACGCTGTAGATGTCCTTGGTCAGCTGCTGGCTTTTTTTGCTGAGCTG
>DATNBX010000193.1:0-34566 GCA_035571795.1 Ramlibacter sp. | reverse complement strand
TTCGCGAGCGAAGTGTTGTAACGGGCGATAACGAGCCCGCTGCGCGGGGACTCGTCCTTTGGCCTAAAAATCTCCGCTGCCGGAGGCCAGCGACTCGAACTTCGTCAGCGGCTTGATGAAGGCCAGCTTGACGATGCCGGTTGGCCCATTGCGCTGCTTGCTGATGATGATCTCGGCGACGCCAGGTTCTTTGGACTCTTTGTTGTAGTAATCGTCGCGATAGATGAACATGATCACGTCGGCGTCCTGCTCGATCGCGCCGGACTCGCGCAAGTCGCTCATCATCGGGCGCTTGTCGGTTCGCGATTCGACTCCGCGGCTGAGCTGGGACAGCGCCATGACGGGGCACTGCAGTTCCTTGGCGAGCATCTTCAGGCCGCGCGATATCTCGCCCACGGCGGTGGCCCGGTTCTCTTCGCTCATGCTGCTGGACACGCTCATGAGCTGCAGGTAGTCCACGACGATGAGGCCGAGCTTGCCGCCGCACTGCCGCGCCAGCCGGCGCGCGTTGGCCCGCAGTTCGCTCACCGTCAGGCCCGGCGTTTCGTCGATGTGCAGCGACACGTTGCGCAGCTTTTCGATCGCCTCCGTCAGGCGCGGCCACTCGTCGTCGGTGAGTTTGCCGGTGCGAAGGTGCATCTGGTCGACGCGGCCGATCGAGCCGACGATCCGCACGGCCAACTGGCTGGCGCCCATTTCCATGGAAAACACAGCCACCGGCAATTCTTCGTGCAGCGCCACGTGCTCTGCGATGTTGATTGCGAGGGCCGTCTTGCCCATGCTGGGCCGCGCGGCTAGCACCACCAGGTCACCCGCCTGGAAGCCCGACGTCAGCCGGTCGAGGTCGTAGAAGCCGGTCGGCACGCCCGTGATGTCGTTCGGGTTGTCGGCCATTTCCTGCACGCGGTCCAGCAGCTGGACCACCAGGGCATCCATGGCCTGGAAGCCCTGCTTCATGCGCGAGCCTTCCTCGCCGATATTGAAGATCTTCTGCTCGGCCTCGTCGAGGATCTTGTCGACCGGCTTGCCCTGCGTGTTGAAAGCGGCGGTCGCGATCTGGTCGCTGGCGCTCACCAGCTTGCGCAGGATCGAGCGTTCGCGCACGATCTCGGCATAGCGGCGGATATTGCTCGCGCTGGGCACGTACTGCGCCAGCGAATTGAGGTACGCGAGGCCTCCCACCTCCTCCGCCTTGCCCAGCCCCTGCAGCTGTTCGTAGGTCGTGATCACGTCCGCCGGCTTGGTCGCATTGATCAGGCCGCCCAGTGCGGCGAAGATCAGCCGGTGCTCGTAGCGGTAGAAGTCGCTGTCGGTCAGCAGGTCGCCCACCCGGTCCCAGGCGTTGTTGTCGAGCAAAAGCCCGCCGAGGACGCTGGATTCCGCCTCGATCGAATGCGGAGGAATGCGCAATTGCGCGATCTGGTGATCGCGGGAAAAGTCGTTGTCGACGGAGCTCAAGACGGCGGACATGGACTCTCTTTTTTCAATCGCACAATGCTATAGCCATGCTGTGGAAACGTCCAGTGATAACACTGGGCACACCCTGTGGATGATTCGGAAGATCCTGTGGATGGCCGGTGGCCAATCCGGGATAACCGGAACATCGGAAGCGGGAACAACAAGGCCGCCCGAGGGCGGCCTTGACCGAATGACAAGGCTGCACTGCAGCCTTGTTTTCTCCTTGCGCAGCTTACTTTTCTCCGCCGCGCAGCCTATGCTGTTTCGCCGTACACCGTAACGTTGATGTCCACAACCACGTCGGTATGCAAGGCGATGCTCACAGCGCTGTCGCCCGTATGCTTGATCGGGCCGTTGGGCATGCGCACCTGCGCCTTGGCGATCTTGTAGCCCTGCTTGTTGAGCTCCTCGGCGATGTCGAAGTTGGTGACAGAGCCGAACAGGCGGCCGTCGACGCCAGCTTTCTGGGTCAGCTTCACGGTGGTGCCGGCGAGCTTTTCGCCCAGCGCCTGGGATTCGGCCAGCTTGGCTCCGGCGGCCTTCTCCAGATCGACCCGCCTGGCCTCGAATTCGGCCTTGTTCGCTTCCGTGGCGCGGCGCGCGCGGCCCTGCGGAATCAGGAAGTTGCGGGCGTAGCCGTCCTTGACCTTGACGATCTCGCCGAGATTGCCGAGGTTGACCACCTTGTCCAGCAGAATGACTTGCATGTTCCTCGCTCCTTAGATGCGGTGCTGGTCGGTGTAGGGGACCAGGGCCAGGAAGCGTGCGCGCTTGATGGCGGTATTGAGCTGTCGCTGGTAGATGGCACGGGTGCCGGTCAGCCGCGCCGGGATGATCTTGCCGTTCTCCGCGATGAAGTCGCGCAAGGTGTCGACGTCCTTATAGTCGATTTCCTCGACGCCGGCGACGGTGAAGCGGCAGAAACGCTTGCGCTTGAACAGCAGCGATTGGGTGTTGCGCTTCGGACGCTTGTCCTTGTTGAATTTCTTGAACGTGGCCATGTGGGACCCTTTCTATGTTGAGGACAGAGCTGAAGATCTGTCCCGCAAAAAATAATGAGCTATTGATGTGAATCGAATGACTGGATATGGAACACGGGGTGCTTGCCGTTGCGGGGTGTCGCCAGGAAACCGGTGAACTGCCAGCTGCTGCCGATGGCCTGTTTGCCCAGCGTCTCCGCCAGCCCGCCAAACGCCACCGCCCTGATCGCCACTTTCGCCTGCCTCGGCTGCCCTGCTTCGGTGACCTCCGACTCGTGTTCGAGACTGAAGTCCAGAGCCGGCAATCCTGCTGGCGTATATCGCAGGGAACTTGCCTCCGCGATACGGGCGCTCAAAACGAGCTGGTTCACTCCCGGCAACGCGCCGCCTACGACTGGTACTCCGCTTGCTGCGCCTTGCGGGCCTCTTCGCGCTCGACGGTCCTCATCATGGAGGAAGGCCCCGTGTCGGCCTTTCTGCGCTGCACGGTCAAATGGCGCAGGACGGCGTCGTTGAAGCGGAACGCATGTTCCAGTTCGGCCATTACCGGCTGGTCGGCCTCGATGTTGATGCACAGGTAATGCGCCTTGGCAAGCTTGGTGATCTGATAGGCCAGCTGGCGCCGGCCCCAGTCTTCCACGCGGTGCACCTTGCCGCCGCCGGCAGTGATCATGCTCTTGTAGCGCTCGAGCATGGCCGGCACCTGTTCGCTCTGATCCGGATGGATCAGCAAAATGATTTCGTAATGACGCATGAGACTCCTTGTGGTTTGAAGCCACCCGCTGCGTCGGTGCAGCGCGTGGCTGCGTCATTGCGGTGTGGCAAGGGAAAGCTTGTGATTATAACAAGGGCTCGACCGGCCCCTTGCCTGCTGGCAGGTTAACGGTCGTTCAGTGCGTTATCCAGCTCTGCGTACTTCTTCGGGCCGACCGCTTCGCGGATCTTGGGGGCCACTTCCAGCAGCCCTTCGTAGTTGGCCGCGGCTTCCACCGCCAGATTCAGCCGGAACCCCCGCAAGCCGAGTTCTGCAGTCAGCCGGGTGGCGATAGGGTACGCCTCGGCATAGCGCTCCTGGGGCGTGCGCGCCTTGTGCTGCTTCACCACCTCCGCGGCCGTCGCTGCGGCGGTGGTCTCAGCCGCCGTAGCCGCAGGCGACGCGTCGGCGAGCAGGCCGAGCTCGAACAGCTTGTCGATATCCTCCTTCGTCACACCGGTCGCAGCGGTGGCCTCCAGCACCTGGGCAAGCGTGCGCTTGCCGTCGAGCAGGATGAGGGCCGATCGTTGGCGCGGCGTCAGCGCGATCGATCGATCCTTCATCACCTGGTGTCCGGATTCGGTCTTGACAGGAATCATGGTCGTCCTCGCTCACGTCCAGGCATTTTGTGTTTTCGCGGCCTTGGCTAACTTCAGCCTTTAAGTTCTAACGGTCGCGTCAATGCCCTGTTGCTACGGACTAACTTTGCATGTGCCTCCGCCCTTTTGTATTGGGGTTTCTCATATGGTGAACACAAAAAACCCGCCTTTCGGCGGGTTTGCGATGATCGCGTGATCCACGTCAATCCTGGTGAATATCGCGATCCTTGGTTTCCTTGAGGAAGAGCGCGCCAATCACGAGCGTCATCACGGAGACGATGATCGGGTACCAGAGTCCATAGTAGATATCGCCTGTCGCTGCAACCATTGCGGTCGCAAGCAGCGGCAGCATGCCACCGAACCAGCCGTTGCCGATGTGATACGGCAGCGACATTGACGTATATCGGATCCGGGTCGGGAACAGTTCGACCAGGAAGGCGGCTATTGGTCCGTACACCATCGTCACATAGATCAGCATGATGAACAGGATCAGCAACGTCATGCCGTAGTTGATCTTGGACTTATCGGCTGGTCCTGGATACCCAGTCGTCTTCAGCGCTGCATCGGCCTTCTTCACGTCCCAGTTGCCCTTGAGTTCCTGATCGCCGATCTTCACGACCAGAGTTTCGCCGGGAGCGGCAGATACGGACTTGAACGACAGGCCCTGCTTGGTGAGGTAGTCCTTGGCCTTGTCGCAATCGGTGAACTTGCTCCACGGCCCGACAAACATGTGGAAATTGCACTCGGCAGGCGCCGACGCCACGCTGATCGGAGTCTTGGCCGCGTAGGTTTCCAGCGCCGGGTTGACGTAGTGCGTCAGCGCGCCGAACAGCGGGAAGTAGGTGACGGCGGCGATCAGGCAGCCGAACAGAATGATCTTCAAGCGTCCGATCTTGTCGGACAGCCAGCCGAAGACGATGAAGAAGGGCGTGCCGAGCAACAGCGATGCCCCGATCAACATATAGGCCGTCAGATAGTCCAGCTTGAGCGTGATGGTCAGGAAGAACAGCGCGTAGAACTGCCCCGTATACCAGACCACCCCTTGACCGGCGGTCGCGCCGAACAGGGCAAGCGCCACATACTTGTTGTTCGGGTACCTCAGGAAGCTGTCACGCAGCGGTGCCTTGGAAGCCTTGCCTTCCGACTTCATTTTCTGGAAAACCGGCGACTCCTGCAGCTTGAGCCGGATGTAGACCGAGAACGCCAGCAGGATCACCGAGAACAGGAACGGAATGCGCCAGCCCCAATCGGCGAAGACTTTGGCGTCCATCCAAACGCGGCAGCCGCCGATGATCCCCAGCGCCATGAAGAAGCCCAGCGTTGCCGTCGTCTGGATCCAACTGGTGTCGTAGCCGCGTCGACTATTCGGCGCATGCTCGGCGACATAAGTTGCCGCGCCGCCGTACTCCCCGCCTAGGGCCAGGCCCTGCAGCAGTCGCAGCGTCACCAGCAGGAACGGAGCGGCCCAACCAATGGTTTCGAACGTCGGCAGCAACCCGACCAGGAAAGTAGAGCCGCCCATCACAACGATCGTCACCAGGAACGTGTATTTGCGACCCACCATGTCGCCGATGCGGCCGAACAGCAAGGCGCCGAACGGACGGACCAGGAAGCCGGCCGCGTACGTGGCAAAAGCTGAAAGCAGCGCCGCGGTCTCATTGCCCTTCGGGAAAAACAGAGCCGCGAAAAACGGCGCAAGCGTGGCGTACAGATAGAAGTCGTACCACTCGAACACGGTCCCCAGCGAGGATGCGAAGATGACCCTCCGTTCCTCCTTGACCATCGGTCGACTGGAAGCCGTTGCCGACGCTGTTGCTGACGCAATCGCCATAGATGTCTCCTTTAGTTAACCAGCCGACCCAGTGTTTTGAGTGCGTCTGACACGAAGCTGACAATCCGCCCCGCGCGCTGCAGCCTCAGGGCAAGCACCAATAGGGCAATCCCTAGACCGTGGGGACAACGATGGGCTTGCGCCGGGTCAGCCGGCTAACCGCGACGGCGACGGCAAATCCCAAGGGCACACCGAATACCCCGGCCGATAAAGGCTGGATCCCGAACCACAGCGTGTGACCCGGAGGCATGCCGAAAAAGGCGCGAAAGACAGGTGCATTGACCAGCATGTAGTAAATGGTCACGCCCAACCCGCTGAGCATTCCCGCCACCGCCCCCATCCGGTTGGCGCCCGCCCAGAAGATGCCCAGGACCATCGTCGGGACAAATGCCGATGCGGCCAGCGAGAACGAGGCCGCCACCAGAGGCAGGATGTCGGCGGGCTTGAACGAAGCCACCATGGCGGCTACCAGGGCCACCGCCAGCAGGGCGAACTTCGACAGGATCACCCGCTGCTCGGGCGTCAAGCCGCGGTTGACTTCGTGCCAATAAACATCGCGCACGATGGCATTGCTGATGGTGAGCAGCAATCCGTCCGCGGTTGACAGTGCCGCGGCCAATCCACCGGCCGCGACCAGTCCCGAGACGACGTATGGCAGGCCCCCGAGTTCGGGCGTGGCCAGCATGATCATGTCCGCGCCGAGCCGGATCTCCCCCCATTGCAGGATATGGTCGCCATTCACATCCGCGACCGAGATCAGCGACGCGTCGACCTTGGCCCACTGAGCGACCCATTGGGGTAGCGAGTCGATGCTGCTGCCCACGAGGTTGTTCATGACCTCGAACTTCACCAGGACCGCCAGTGCCGGAGCGGCAAGGTAGACCAGGGCGACGAAGAATATCGTCCAGGCAACCGATGAGCGCGCCTCGGCGACGGTCGGAGTGGTGTAGTAGCGCGTCAGCAAATGCGGCAGCCCTGCCGTCCCCACCATCAGGCAAAACATCAGTGCCAGGAAGTTGCGCCGTGAGGTGCCGAAGGCTTCCTGCTCCTCGGGCGTGCCGTTGGGGTCGCCCGCGAACGGCTGGGTGTGCGGCGGCAATCCGCCCAGCGGCTTCGCCCGCTCGTAGCTCTCGTTCATCGCCCGGACCCATTGCTCCCGCGCGGTCGCCGCATCCCTCGGCAGGGCTGCGAGCTCTCGATTGGCCTGAACGATGAGCGCTGCATCGGCGCCCTGCGATTTGAGCTTGCGTATGTGTTGGTGCGCCGCGGAACGCTCGCGCTGCAATGCGCTGTCGATGTCGCGCAGCCGAGCCTCGTAATCGTGCGCCCGGTTGAGAAAAATGGCGGCGACCTCTTTCTCCGCCGGGTCTTGCGACAGCTTTCTCTCCAGTTCGGAAATCTTCTGGATTTGCGCGCCATAAACCAGCGGAGCCATCGGGTTGCCCAGCTGCTTGTATGCCAGCCAGGACACCGGAATCAGAAAGGCCAGCAGCAGGATGACGTACTGCGCAACCTGGGTCCACGTGATTGCCCGCATGCCACCCAGGAACGAGCACAGCAGCACCCCGCCCAGCCCCAGCAGGATGCCGATCTCGAACTGCACCCCGGTCAGCCGCGAGGCGATCAACCCGATCCCGTAGATCTGCGCGACCACATACGTGAACGAGCAAAGCATGGCGGCCAAAGCAGCGATCACCCGCGGCCAGCGGCCGCCGAACCGGACACTGAAATAGTCGGGGACCGTATAGAGATTCAGCTTGCGCAGGTGCGGCGCGATGAGCAATCCCACGAGGCAAAAACCTCCGGTCCAACCCAGCACGTAGGCCAAGCCTCCGGCTTGCGCTTCGGTACCGCCGAAACCTTGCAGGTAGAGTCCGCCGGCCATGCTGATGAAGGACGCGGCGCTCATCCAGTCGGCCGCGGCGGCCATGCCGTTGTACATGGCCGGAATCCGGCGTCCGGCCACGTAATACTCGCGCGGATCGGTGGTACGCCCATAGATGCCGATGCCCGCGTACATCATCACGGTGGCGAACATGAAGATCGGCCCAAGCCAGAATCGCGACAGGCCACGCTGTTCAGCCCATGCCATCAGCAGGACAAACGCGATGAAGCCCACAATGAAAATTGCCAGCGTCCGGTGCAACCGTTTCTTGTAGGCCGAGTAAGGGTCGGTGTCACTCATGGTGTTCCCCGGCCTCGGTCTCCACCGAATCCTGTGGCGCCAACCGCTTCATGCACGCCGCGTAGACGACCAGAATGACGATGAAAACCAATACGGAGCCTTGGGCCGCCATCCAGTAATCGAAAGGCCAGACGCCGATCATGAACTGCAAGTCGCGCGCAAAATATCCGAACACGAACGTGACCAGGACCCAGACTGCCAGCAAGCCGCCTTTCAATCCGAGAACACGTGGATCGTGCTTCTCAGGTGCCTCTGGGTCGTCCATGACCGATCATCGCACCTTGGCCCCACGCGCAGCCTAGGTATTTGCTCGAACCGCCCGCCTACTCGCCGGCGAGCTGCCGCCAGGTGGCAATCACGCTGTCCGGATTGAGCGAGATCGAGGAGATACCCTGGTCGGCCAGCCAACGCGCGAAGTCCGGGTGATCGCTCGGCCCCTGGCCGCAAATGCCCACATACTTGCCCTGCGCCTTGCACGCACCGATCGCCCGGCTGAGCATCGCTTTGACAGCCGGATCGCGCTCGTCGAAATCGGCGGCCAGCAGTTCCAGGCCCGAGTCGCGGTCCAGGCCCAGCGTGAGCTGCGTGAGATCGTTCGAGCCGATCGAGAAGCCGTCGAAGAATGCCAGGAATTCATCGGCGAGGATGGCGTTGCTCGGAACCTCGCACATCATGATGATCTTCAGTTCCGAGCCGGCGGTGCCGTCGCCGCCTTCGCCGCGCTTGAGACCTTGCGCCGCCAGCAACTGAGTCACCCGATCGGCCTGGCCGAGCGTGCGGACAAAGGGCACCATCACCTGAACGTTCGTCAAGCCCATGTCGGTGCGAACGCGCCGCAAGGCCTCGCATTCCATCGCAAAGGCTTCCCTGAACTCGCTGCTGATATAGCGCGCCGCGCCGCGGAACCCGAGCATCGGATTTTCTTCCTCGGGTTCGTAGCGCGAACCGCCTATCAGCTTGCGGTATTCGTTGGACTTGAAGTCCGACAGCCGCACGATCACCGGCTTGGGCCAGAACGCGGCCGCGATCGTGGCCACGCCTTCGGCCACCTTGTCGACGTAGAAGGCGCGCGGCGACGCGTGGCCTCGCGCCACCGACTCGACCGCCTTCTTCAGGTCCACGTCCACATTGGGATAGTCGAGGATGGCCTTCGGGTGCACTCCGATGTTGTTGTTGATGATGAATTCCAGCCGGGCCAGTCCCACGCCGTGGTTGGGAAGCTGGCAGAAATCGAAGGCGAGCTGCGGGTTGCCGATGTTCATCGTGATCTTCACCGGGATTTCCGGCATCTCGCCGCGCTGCACCTCGCTCACCTCGGTTTCGAGCAGGCCGTCGTAGATGAATCCGGTGTCGCCCTCGGCGCAGCTCACGGTGACCAGCGTGCCGTCCTTCAGGCGATCGGTGGCGTCGCCGCAGCCGACGACGGCCGGGATGCCCAGTTCGCGCGCGATGATCGCCGCATGGCAGGTGCGGCCGCCCCGATTGGTGACGATGGCGCTAGCCCGTTTCATCACCGGTTCCCAGTTCGGGTCCGTCATGTCGGTGACCAGCACATCGCCGGGCTGCACCCTGTCCATTTCGCTGCTGTTGTGAACCAGCCGGACCGGACCGGTGCCGATCTTCTGGCCGATGGCGCGGCCCTCGGCCAGGATGCTGCCCTTGCCCTTGAGCTTGTAGCGCAACTGGGCCTTGCCATGCTGCTGGCTCTTCACGGTTTCCGGCCGCGCCTGCAGGATATAGAGGCGGCCGTCGATTCCATCCTTGCCCCACTCGATGTCCATCGGCCGGCCGTAGTGCCGCTCGATCACCAGCGCATAGCGCGCCAGCTCCTCCACCTCCGCATCGGTCAGCGAGTAGCGGTTGCGCTGCTCCAGCGGCACCTCGATCACCTTGACGAGCTTGCCCGAAGCGGCTTGCTCCTGGCTGCTCGAAAAAACCATCTGGATCAGCTTGGAGCCCAGGTTGCGGCGGATCACCGCCTTCTTGCCGGTATCCAGCATCGGCTTGTGGACGTAGAACTCGTCGGGATTGACCGCCCCCTGCACCACCGTTTCGCCCAGGCCGTAACCGGATGTGATGAACACCACTTCCTGAAAGCCCGACTCCGTGTCCATGGTGAACATGACGCCGGCAGCGCCCAGGTCGCTGCGTACCATGCGCTGGACACCGGCCGATAACGCGACGTCGGCATGCGCGTAACCTTTGTGCACGCGATAGCTGATCGCCCGATCGTTATAGAGGGAGGCGAACACCTCCTTCGTCTTGTGCAGCACAGCCTCGATACCCACCACGTTGAGGAACGTTTCCTGCTGGCCCGCAAATGATGCGTCCGGCAGGTCTTCGGCCGTGGCCGACGAGCGCACCGCGAAGCTGGCCTTGTCATTGCCCGCGCAAAGAGTGGAGAAAGCCTCCCGGATGGCGCGCTCCAGGTCCTGGGGAAAGGGCTGGGCCTCGACCCATGCACGGATTTCACTGCCGGCGGCAGCCAGCGCGCGAACGTCCTCGGTATCCAGCGCCGCGAGCCGCCGATGGATCCGGTCGGCCAGGCCCGCATGGGCCAGGAACTGGCGGAACGCGTGGGCCGTCGTCGCAAAACCACCGGGGACCGAGACTCCGCGCGGCAGCTGGGAGATCATCTCGCCGAGGCTGGCGTTCTTGCCGCCCACAACCTCGACGTCGCTCATTCTCAAGTCTTCAAACGGGACAACCAGCCGGTTGCCTAAGCGATTCTCCAGGGGCGCGGAGCCAAGAAGTGCAGACATGGGAAAACTCCAGAAGTTGAAACCGGGTCTGCGCTCGGGCAGTGCGGCGCCGCATGCAAGGCGATCGGGCTTGTTGCTTGTTCGAATAGGCCGGGGCGTTGCATTGCGGTACGGAATCGGATAATTGCCGCCATTGTAGGCGGGCCTGTCAATTCATGGCCTCGCGGAATCTGTAAGCAACACAGGCAGGCCCATGCACACGCGAACCGTATTTTTCGTCTCCGATGGCACCGGCATCACGGCCGAAACGTTCGGCAATGCCATCCTGGCGCAATTCGAGCTCAAGCCGCGACACGTGCGCCTGCCCTTCATCGACAGCGTCGACAAGGCGCACCAGGTGGTGCGGCAGATCAACCATACGGCCGAGCTCGAAGGGCGCAAGCCCATTGTCTTCACCACGCTGGTCAACGTGGAAATCCTGCGCGTCATCGAGGAAGATTGCAAAGGCATGCTGCTCGACATGTTCGGCACCTTCGTGCATCCGCTGGAAATCGAGCTGGGCATGAAGTCCAGCCACCGCATCGGGCGTTTCTCGGACGTCAGCAAGAGCAAGGAGTACCACGACCGCATCGAGGCGATCAATTTCACGCTGATCCACGACGACGGACAGTCCAATCGCGACCTCGAGCGCGCGGACGTGATCCTGGTGGGCGTCAGCCGCAGCGGCAAGACGCCGACCTCGATCTACCTGGCGATGCAGCACGGCTTGCGGGCGGCGAACTATCCGCTGATTCCGGAAGATTTCGACCGGCAGCAGCTGCCCGGCGCATTGATGCCGCACCGAAAGAAGATCTTCGGCCTCAGTATCCATCCCGAGCGGCTGGCCGAAATTCGCAATGAACGGCGCCCCAATTCGCGCTATGCCGCGCTGGAAAATTGCCGGATGGAAGTCAGCGAGGCCGAAGCGATGATGCGGCGTGCGGGCATTCGCTGGCTGAGCACGACGACCAAGTCGATCGAGGAAATCGCCACGACCATCCTGCAGGAAATCCGCCCCGAGCGTTTGGAGTATTAGGCGCACCGGAGACGCCGCGCGGCTTCGTTGCCGGGTTATCTCATCCTTAGCCAGCAGCACGCAATCGCACTGTGCGCTGCCGAAAATTCCGCCACAATTCAGAGCAACAACACGAACGGAGCATTCCATGCAAGGCGATCCGCAAGTCATCCAGCATCTGCAAGCCCAGCTCAGGAACGAGCTCACTGCAACCAACCAGTACTTTCTGCATTTCCGCATGCTCAAGCACTGGGGCTTCGGCAAACTTGCCAAGAAGGAATACGAAGAATCTCTGGGCGAGATGAAACATGCCGACCGTTTGATGGAGCGCATTCTCGTGATCGAAGGCCTGCCCAACCTGCAGGACCTTGCCAAACTCCTGGTGGGAGAGAACGTCCCCGAGATCCTCGACTGCGACCTGCGCACCGAGCGCGGCGCGCAGGCCACGATCAAGGAAGGCATTGCCCATTGCGAAGCCGTGCGCGACTACGTTTCGCGCGAGCTCCTCGAGGATATCCTGGAGGACACCGAGGAACACATCGACTATCTGGAAACCCAGCTCGACGTGCTCGCCAAGGTCGGGCTGCAGAACTATCTTCAGTCCCAGATGGACGTCTCCAGTTAGGGCGCGGCAGGGGATACGGGCCTGCCTCGGTTGGGGTTGGGCCTGCCAAGGCGGCGCAGCGGACAGCGGCTGGGCTGGCGCTCGCCCGCCCAGAGAACCCTTCGGCCGGTTGACCTGGATCAATTGCGGGTATTACAAATAAGAGCGATTCGTATTTATAATTGGCCCAGTTCCACCTCTCACCGGTCCTTCCGCTCTACCATGATCGTCTGCGTTTGCCGCCGTGTTTCCGACCGCGAGATCGCTCGCCATGCCCACGCCGGCATGGACTTCGAAGACATCCAGTTCGAGCTGGGCGTGGCCACGCAATGCGGCCAGTGCGAATGCTTTGCCCGGGAAGTGGTATCGCAATGCTGCGCCAGCCGGCCGGTCGCCGCCATCCAGCTCGACTCGTGCGCCAAGGAAGGCAGGACGTGGAGCCAGCAACCGCGGGCCCAGGCCTGACCCTTCCGGCTCCACCCCGCTGAGTTTCGGCCGCCGCTGACCGGCGGCCTTGCCTGCGCCGGCAAGGCCCGCGCGAGGGGAACCCTTCCCCGCCCTTTCTACACTACCGGTGTGTCCGATACCGCGATTCCAGTCGTGCGCAAGCTCAACCGCAATATCGTCATTGCCGGCAACGTGGTCCTCTTCCATGTCGCGGCGCTCTGGGCTCTGCAAACGGGGCTGTTGCGCCGCACGGTCGAGATGGTTATTCCGGTCCAGGTCCTGAGCGAGATCGTCACGCCGCCGGTGCCCAAAGTCGAGCCGCCCCCGGTGCCCAAGCCGCCCGAACCGGTGAAGCAGCCGCCCGCGAAGAAGAAGGTCGAGCACAAGATCGAGCACGCAATGCCGCCACCGCCCAAGCCGGTTGCGATCCCCGATCCGAAACCAGAGCCGAATGCCCCGATCGGCGTCATCGAGCCCCAGCCGCCAGCACCCCCGATCGCTGCGCCAGTGAATCCTGAAGGCACCGGGCAAGGTGCCTCTGCCGGCTCGGGAAAGGTCGAGCTCCCATCGTCCGATGCCAGTTACCTGCATAACCCGGCGCCGGCTTACCCGGCTATCAGCAAGCGCCTCGGCGAGCAGGGCAAAGTCCTGGTGAGAGTGCTCATCGGTGCCGACGGGGCACCCCAGACGGCGGAGGTGAAACGCTCCAGCGGATACGACCGGCTGGATCGCTCGGCCATCGACTACGTCATGGCGTGCCGCTATGTTCCAGGCAAGGTCGGCGGTGTGCCGCGGGCCATGTGGTACGAAGCGCCCGTCAATTTCGTTCTTGAATAATGGTCCCGGAGTGACAAAAGCATGGATACGCAATACGGCCTGATCAATCTCTGGAACCAGGGCGACCTCGTTACCCGGGCGGTCGCGTTGTTGTTGTTGCTGATGTCGCTGTCGACCTGGATGGTGCTCATCGTCAAGGCGATCGACCTGCGCCGGTTCGCCCTGCAGTCGAGGTTGACGGAAAGCTTCTGGCATGCGGCTGATTTCGCCGAGGGGCTTGCCAAGCTCGGGCACGACCCGTCGAACCCGTTTCGCACGCTCGCGCTGGAAGGCCGCGAAGCCACGGCGCATCATCATGCCCAGCCGCAGCTGCACGACTCGCTCGATGTCAGCGAATGGCTCACGCGGTCGCTGCGCAACTCCATCGACGAATCAACGGCCCGGCTGCAAGCCGGCTTGGCCGTGCTGGCATCGGTCGGGTCGACGGCGCCTTTTGTCGGCTTGTTCGGAACGGTATGGGGCATCTACCATGCCCTGATGTCGATCAGCGCTGCCGGACAGGCGACCATCGACAAGGTGGCGGGGCCCATCGGCGAAGCCCTGATCATGACGGCGCTAGGCCTCGCAGTAGCGATACCGGCAGTGCTGGGCTACAACGCGCTGGTACGCGGCAACAAGGCCATCCTCAACAAGCTGAACCGCTTCTCGCATGACTTGCACGCGTATTTCCTGACCGGGGCGCGGGTATCGAGCAGCGGCGGCGATCCCAAGGTCGTGCCGATGAAACCGAGGAACTGACAGGAGCCGACCATGGCCTTCGGGACGCAGGACGAAACCGACGATGTCATGAACGAGATCAACATGACGCCGCTGGTCGATGTCATGCTGGTGCTGCTGATCATCTTCATCATCACGGTGCCGGTGATGAAGCATTCGGTCAACATCGACCTGCCGCGCGCCAGCAGCCGCCCGCAGGACGCCAAACCCCAGACCGTGCGCCTGGCGGTGGACGCCCAGGGGCTCTATTACTGGAACGAGAACCGGGTCGAGGACAAGGACTTGCCCCGCATGTTCAGGGCCGAGGCGGCCAAGGAGCCGCAGCCGGAGCTGCATATCCGCGGCGACAAGGATGTGCGCTACGAGCGCGTGGCGCAGGTGATGGCGCTCGCCCAGCAAGCGGGCCTGCGCAAGATCGGTTTCATCACCGAGCCCAAGCTGGACCCGGGGCCCTGATCAGTTCCGGTCAGAGCTCGAGCGCCGCGATGCCCGCCCGGGCGATCTGCGCGTCTTCGCTCGACTTGACACCGCTCACGCCGACCGTTCCCGGCACTGGCCGTCCTTGAGGATCGGAACACCGCCTTCGAGCATTCCCTTCAGGTCCGGCGCGCTCAGGAACGACGTCCGGCCGCCGTTGATCATCTCTTCGTAGGTCCTGCTTTCGCGCCGGCCGAGCGCGGCCGTGCTGGCCTTGGCAGGCGCGATGTGCGCCGAGATCGGCGCTGCGCCGTCCAGCCGCTGCAACCACAGCAGATGGCCCCCGTCATCGACGATCGCGATGCTGACGGCCCACTGGTGCTTCAGCGCTTCGGCCTCGGCCGCCGCCGCGACGGCCTTGACGTCGGCCAGATCGAGGGAACTCTTGGTTTTCATGGACTTTGGATCCCGGAACGGAAAACAGACAGCATAACGGCGCCGCACCCGAAAATCCGGCGTTTTCCTCATCCGCAGCTTGAACCAACCTAGAATGCGCCCATCTAACCGCCACGAGCAAAGGAGAATTGGCCCATGAATGAGCAGATTCGAACTATCGACTACCGCTACGACGTAGCAACCGCGCAGGAACGCAACAAGGTTCTGCGCAACACCTATTGGCTGCTCGCGTTGAGCCTGGTGCCAACGGTACTTGGGGCCTGGCTCGGTGTCGCGACCGGGATTACGCGCGGACTGACGGGCGGTATCGGCCTGATGGTATTTCTGGGCGTGGCCTTCGGATTCATGTTCGCCATCGAGAAGACCAAGAACTCCGCCGCCGGCATACCGGTCCTGCTGGCTTTCACGTTCTTCATGGGGTTGATGCTGTCGCGCCTGATTGCGATCGTCCTGGGGTTCAAGAACGGTCCGAGCCTGGTCATAACGGCGTTCGGCGGCACCGCCGGCGTGTTCTTCGTGATGGCGGCGCTATCGAGCGTGATCAAGCGCGACCTTTCGGGCATGGGCAAGTTCCTGTTCGTGGGCGCCCTGGCGATCATGATCGGCGGAATCATCAATGTGTTCGTCGGTTCGACCACCGGCATGCTGGTGATCAGCGTCATGGCAATCGGCGTTTTCAGCGCCTTCATGCTGTACGACCTGAAGCGGATTGTCGATGGCGGCGAAACCAATTACATCAGCGCGACGCTGGCGCTTTATCTGGATGCGTTCAACGTGTTCCAGAGCCTGCTGATGCTGCTGGGGATTGGCGGCGGCGAGGAATAACCGCCACCGCTAAGAAACCGCTACGCTCCAGACAAAACAAGGCGGCCGATGGCCGCCTTGTCCGTTTATAGGGTGAAAACGGCGATGGATTCGACGTGGGCGGTGTGGGGGAACATGTTGACCACACCGGCTGCGGTGCAGCGGTAGCCGGCCTGGTGGACCAGCAGGCCCGCGTCGCGCGCGAGGGTGGCGGGGTTGCAGCTCACGTAGACGATGCGCTGGGGTGGGGTCCAGCCGTTGCCCAGATCGGGTTGCTGGTGGAGGTCCGCCAAGGCCTTGGCCAGGGCAAACGCCCCCTCGCGCGGTGGATCGACCAGCCAGCGCTGCGCGACGCCATGATCCACCAGTTGCCCGGCCGTGATCTCAAACAGGTTGCGTACGGCAAACTCGGCCTTCGCCAGCGGACGGCCCGCATGCGCCCGCTTGTTGTGCTCGTAGTTTTCACGTGAACGGCCCACCAGGGTCTCGCTGCCTTCGATGCCCAACACCTCGCCGGCCTGCGTCGCAATGGGCAAGGTGAAATTTCCGAGGCCGCAAAACCAGTCGATCACCCGCTCGTCCCCCTGCGCGTTCAGCAATCCGAGCGCGCGCGACACCAGCACGCGGTTGATGTGCGGGTTGACCTGCGTGAAGTCGGTCGGCTTGAAGGGCATGGTGATACCGAACTCGGGCAGCGCGTACGCCAGTTCCAGCGTTCGCCCGGAGGCGGCTGGAGCCTCGTCCAGCATGCGAACCGTGTCCGGTCCGGCCGGTTGCAGCCACCACTGCACGCCGGCATGCATCGCGGCAAAGGCACGCAACTTCTCCAGATCCCCGGGGCTGAGCGGTTCCAGATGGCGCAGCACCAGCGCCGTCACGTCGTCGCCGCACGCGAGTTCGATTTGCGGACAGGTGTCGATCGCGTCCATCGAGCCGATCAGTTCACGCAGCGGCAGCAGCAACCGGCTCACGTGCGGGGGCACGACATGGCACTCGCGGATGTCGGCCACGTAGCGGCTCTTGCGCTCGTGGAAACCCACCAGAACGGTGCCCTTCTTGTGCACGTGGCGCACCGAAAAACGCGCCCGCCAGCGGTAGCCCCAGGTCGGACCTTCGATCGGACGCAGCATGGTCTCGGCTTTCACCTTCGCCAGGTGCCAGAGGTTGTCCTCCAGCACCCGCTGCTTGATTGCCACCTGCGCACCCACATGAAGATGCTGCATCTTGCAGCCGCCGCAGGCACCCTCGTGCAGGCCGAAATGAGGGCAGCGCGGCCGCACCCGCTGGGACGATTCACGATGGATCGTGACCAGGGTCGCCTGCTCCCAGTTGTTCTTCTTGCGGTTCACCCTGGCCGACACGCGCTCGAACGGCAGCGCGCCTTCGATGAACACCACCTTGCCGTCGGCCCGGCGAGCCACGCCCTGTGCCTCGATATCGAGCGAATCCACTTCGAGCCAGCCTTCCGGCAGGCTTGGCTTCTTCCCGGTTTCGTCGGTCATTCCTGAATTGCCCCGGGCAAGTGGCTGTCAGCCCCAGGCAGCCAGGTACTGCTGCCAATGCGGTTCCAGCGGCGCGAGATTGCCCAGCGTCACCTTCACCATCGCGATCTCCTGCTCATATTCGGCCTCGGTAAGGCCGGCGCGCATTTTCTGGAAGCGGCAGTACAGCAGGTAGGTGTTCATCACGTCGGTTTCGCAATAGCGCCGGATGTCCTCGAGTTTGCCCTCGAGAAACGCCGGGTAGACCTGCGAACCATCCATGCCGAGCTTGCCCGGGAAGCCGCAAAGCTTGGCCATCGCATCCAGCGGCGCGTTGTTCTTGGGCTGGTACAGGGCGAGCAAGTCCATCAGATCCAGGTGGCGCGTGTGGTAGCGGCTGATGTAGTTGTTCCACTTGAATTCGCGGGCGTCGCCGCCGCCCTCCTCGCCCATGCACCAGTACTTGTCGGCGATGACGCCATGCCGCAGCCCCCGGTAATGCAGCACCGGCAGGTCGAAGCCGCCGCCGTTCCAGCTCACCAATTGCGGAACATGCTTTTCCAGCGTGTTGAAAAACGACTGGATGACCTTGCCTTCGCTCGCGTTGTCCCGGTCGACAAATGAGTGGACACGCAAGCCCTCGGCATTGCGGAAAACGCAGCTGATCACCAGCACCCGCTGCAGGTACAGCGGCATGAAATCGCCCTGACCCTTGTCCTGGCGTTCCTGGCACCAGCCGGACCAGACCTGCTCGTCGGTACTGTCGGCCGGGCTGCCCCGCAGCGCGCGCAAGCCAGCGATGTCGGGGATGGATTCGATGTCGAAAACGAGGACCGGAAAGCTCATCCCGGCGACTCTACCAGCTGAAAGAGTCCGGGCTCCTAGAACAGCGCTTCCTTGCTGATGCCGTTGCGCGCCATATGGCGCTTGAGCTTGAGCAACGCCTCGTTCTGGATCTGGCGCACCCGCTCGCGCGTGAGGCCTAGCCGGTCGCTGAGGACTTCGAGCGTTTCGGGTTCGCGGTCGTGCAGCCCGAAACGGCCCTCCAGCACTTCCTTCTCACGATGCGACAGCGCATCGATCCAGTTGTTCAGCAGCCGCTCGACTTCATGGTTTTGCGTGATGCCGGTGGGGTCGATCGCCAGTTCGTCGGCCATCGAGTCGCCCAGCGTGTGTTCGTCTTCCGAACGATCCATCGCCGCGTCCAGCGACTTGGGCGCCTCGGCCATGGCGAGCAGCTCGGCAACTTCCTGGACGTCGCGGCCCAGCAGCGCTGCGACGTCCTCGACGCGCACCCCCTCGCCTTCAAATCCATTGCGCGTAGCCGCGAATGCGGGATCGTTTTCCAGCATGCGCCGCGCACGCAGCACCTGCTGCAGTTCGCGCACCACGTGCACCGGCAGCCGGATCACCCGGCCCTGGTTCATCACCGCCCTCTCCACGGACTGGCGAATCCACCACGTGGCATAGGTGGAAAAGCGAAAACCGCGCTCGGGCTCGAACTTGTCGATGGCGTGCATGAGGCCGAGATTGCCTTCTTCGATCAGGTCCGACAGCGGAACGCCGCGGCCCAGGTAGGCCTTGGCGATGCTGACGACCAGCCGCAGGTTGTGCTCGATCATCGATTGGCGCGCGGAGAAGTCGCCGCCGCGCGCGCGCGTCGCCGCTTCGAACTCCTCCTCGGCGCTGAACAATTCGGTGCGTCTCACTTCGCGCAGGTAGAGGGTCAGCGTGTCGCTGGATTCGCCGGCGATCTCCGACGGAATATCGCGCGGGTTCAATTCTTCACCCGGGTCGACACCGGCGACGCCGTCTGCCAGCGGGATCGGACCGGGCACGGCCCCGTCCAATCTCCCATCGGGAAGCGCGGACTGGCCGTTGCCGTTGTGCTTCTTCATTCTTACCTCGCGGGCAAGTACCTGGCGGGGTCCACGGGCTTGCCCTGCCGCCGGATTTCGAAATGCAGCTTGACGCGGTCCGCGTCACTGCTGCCCATCTCCGCGATCTTCTGGCCCTTGCGCACTGTCTGGTCTTCTTTCACCAGCAGCGTCTGGTTATGGGCGTAGGCAGACAGGAAAGTGTTGTTGTGCTTCAGGATGATCAGGTTTCCATAGCCACGCAAGCCGGCGCCCGCATACACGACTCGTCCGTCGGCCGACGCCAGGACCGGATCGCCCGGCTTGCCGGCGATGTCCAGGCCCTTGTTCCTTTGCTCGTCGAAGCTCGCTACCACCGCGGCTGCGCCGCTGGTGGGCCAAGCCCACGGGACATCTTCTTCCCCGGCCGGCGCCGGTGTCGGGCTGACCGGCGGCAAGCTGGCAACGGGGGCCGCGGGCGCCGGGGGCGCGGCGCGCGCCGCACTGGCGGAGGCTGCCGGGGCTCCGGTACTGGGCACGGCGGTTCCAGGGGTGACCGGCCGCGCCACGGCGACTTCAGCGGCCGCGCCCACTGGAGGAATCACGCGCAGAACCTGTCCCACTTCAATGAGGTTGGGGTTCTCGATGTTGTTCCAGCGTGCGATGTCGCGCCAGTTCTGGCCGCTATCGAGCGCAATGCGGATCAGCGTGTCGCCGGGACGCACGGTGTAGTAGCCGGGCTTGCCGACGTTTTCCGCGCCCGGCAACGGTTTGACCGGTTCCGCCGTGACCGGCGCTTCAACAGCGGGGGCGGGCGGCTGAGAGCGCGCACCGGGGCTGCGATCCTCCACCGGCGCCGGAGTGCGCGGGCCTGATGCGCACCCGGCAAGCAGGCCCGCCATCAACATGGCCACAGCCCACATCCTTCCCTGATTGCGCAACACGATCATCTTTGTTTTCCTTCAACCGATGCCCGATTTTAGGGGGACAAAGTGAACAGCCTCAAGCACAGTTTGTTTCATTTCGCGCGGCGTCTTCTCCATCATGAGCAGCGCCTGCTTGCCCCCGGGCATCAGCGTGGGTGCAACGATGCGCCCGCCCATCGCCAGCTGTTCGATCCACGCCTGCGGCACAGCATCGCCACCGGCCGCCGCGATGATTCCCGCATACGGTGCGCCCTTGGCAAAGCCGGCCATTCCATCGCCGAACAGAAGGTGCACGTTGGCCAGCCGGAACGGCCGCAGGTTGGCGCGCGCCCTTTCGTGCAGGCCGCGCAGGCGCTCGATGCTGTAGACCTCGGCAGCCACTGCGCTCAGCACCGCGGCCTGGTAACCGCAGCCGGTGCCGATTTCCAGCACACGTGCGAGCCGGCCCGAAGCCTCCCTCTTGCCACCCAGCAGCAATTCGACCATGCGCGCGACGACGTTGGGTTTGGAGATGGTCTGGCCCAGGCCGATCGGCAAGCTCGTCTCCTCGTAGGCCTGATTGGCCAGCGCGCTGTCTACGAAGCGATGCCGCTCGACGGCCCGCATCGCCCCCAGCACGAGCGGATCGGCGACCCCCTGCGCCTTCAGTCTTTGCACCATGCGCGCCCGCACCGCATCGGAGTCCAGGCCGACGCCGCCGGGAGCGTCACGATGCACCGCTCTTTGAGCCGGCAGGGCCAGCTGCGCGGGGAAACCGGGACGGCGCGGCATTCAGCGCCCTTCCCGCGCCGCAGCGCCCAACTGGCCAACGACCTGTGTCCAGTGCTGCAGCCGCTCATGATCGGTCAGGTCCACTTTCAGCGGCGTGATCGACACATGGCCGTTCGCGGTGGCGTGAAAGTCCGTGCCTTCCGCATCGTCCTTGGCCGGCCCGGCCCCGCCGATCCAATACATGACATCGCCATGCGGGCTGGTCTGCGAAATCACTTTCTCGGCGGCATGACGGCGCCCCAGCCGGCTCACCTTGAACGGCTTGAGTTCTTCGTATGGCAGGTTCGGGATGTTGACGTTGAGCAGCCAGGGCTGGGCCGCACCCACGCCGTCCGCAAGCGCCTGCTGCACGAGTTCGCGCGCTTTGCGTGCGGCGGCATCGATGTGGGCCCAGCCCTTTTGCGTCTGCGAAAATGCGATCGACGGCACACCGAACAGGTAGCCTTCCATCGCCGCGCCGACGGTGCCCGAGTAGATCGTGTCGTCGCCCATGTTGGCGCCGTTGTTGATGCCGCTGAGGACCAGATCGGGTCTATAGCCGAGCAGCCCGGTCAGCGCGACGTGCACGCAATCCGCCGGAGTTCCGTTGACGTAGCGAAATCCATTGCCGGCCAGATGCACATACAGCGGCGAATGCAGGGTGAGGGCATTGGACTTGGCGCTATTGTTGTGCTCTGGAGCCACCACCTCGACATCGGCAAGGTCCCTGATCGCTTCATGCAGCGCGACGATGCCCGGCGCCTGGTAGCCATCGTCGTTGGAAAGCAGAATTTTCATCGCGATAAGGGGTTCGAACGATTGTAGGTGCGAAGGTCGCCGCAGCGACATTCGAGCCTGATTCACGCACCTTATCATCGCCCCTTTTCAGCGGAGGATCCGATGCAAGCATGGCTTTGCGAGAACCCTGTCGGCGTCGAGGCGCTGCAGTGGAAGGAACTGCCGACGCCCAATCCCAAGGCCGGCGAGGTGCTGATCGAAATCAAGGCTGCGAGCCTGAACTTTCCCGATCTGCTGATCGTGCAGAACAAGTACCAGATGAAGCCGCCGCTGCCGTTCGTGCCGGGGTCGGAATACGCGGGAGTGATCGCGGCCGTCGGGGACGGCGTCACGCAGCTCAAAGTCGGACAGAGCGTGGCCTGCCTGTCCGGCACCGGCGGCTTCGCCACCCACACGATCGCTCCTGCCGCGCTGTGCATGCCCCTGCCGCCGGGCTTCCCCCATGTGGATGCGGCGGCGTTCATCATGATCTATGCGACCTCGCATCACGCACTGGTGGATCGCGGCCAGGTGAGGCCGGGCGAAACGGTCCTTGTGCTTGGCGCGGCCGGCGGGGTCGGCACGTCGGCCATTCAAGTCGCCAAAGCCCTGGGCGCCCGCGTCATCGCCGCCGCCTCGAGCGACGACAAATGCGCGCTGTGCAAGTCGATCGGCGCCGACGCGACCATCAACTACGGCCGCGAGGACCTGCGCGAGGCGATCAAGAAGCTTACCGACGGCAAGGGCGTCGATGTGGTCTACGACCCGGTCGGCGGCGACCTGGCCGAGCCGGCACTGCGCTCGGTCGGTTGGCGAGGCCGTTACCTGATCATCGGCTTTGCCTCGGGTTCGATCCCCTCGCTGCCACTGAACCTGCCGCTGCTCAAGGGCTCATCGCTGGTCGGCGTGTTCTGGGGCAGCTTCGCCAAACACGAACCGAAGGCAAACGCAGCGATGCTCGCGGAGCTGGCGCGCTGGTACGGCGAAGGCAAGATCAAGCCGGTGATCGATCGCATCATGCCCATGGCCGAGCTCAAGGCCGCGTTCGCCCACATGGGCTCGCGCACCGTCAAGGGCAAGCTGGTCATGGTGAACTAGGGCCTGTTCCCGCTGTTCTCGCGAGTTGCGTTGCAAGCCAACAGTGTGAATAGGCCCTGACCGCGCCGTTATAATTCCGCTCTCGACGGTGGCTGTAGCTCAGTTGGTAGAGTCCAGGATTGTGATTCCTGTTGTCGTGGGTTCGAGTCCCATCAGCCACCCCAAATCCCACGCCATTTCTTGCTACAAATGACGTAGCCCGACCCCGCTGACCTGTCTTCCCGAATTATTGGCGCGGCGCCGCCTCCGCACTTATTCCCAGAACGGGATGACCGAGAACCATAGCAGGGCTCTGCCACTGAGATGGTAGCGCATCGAATGCTCTCCAAGACGGTCCCGGCATGGTCGATACGGAAGCACTCCTCTGTGAAGGTGGTGCCCCCGTTTACCGCGTGCAGACATGCCCAGGCCACGCCCAGGGGGTTGTCCCCGTAGGGATTTATTCGAAGGACCCCACGTGCAGCATGCTGGCGACGGTCGCTATCAGGCCGATGACGTGAGTTGCGGACACCGCCAGGGCCGAGCGGTCCTGCGGTCCCAGCCTCATGCAGGCCTGATAGTGCATCGCCGAGTGCACGATGCGTGAAAACGAATTCGGTGCGGTTGTCGATGAACATGACCACCCGGTCGCCCGGGGCTACGCCATGCCTGGAAAATCCTGCGGCCAGACGCGCACAGGCCGTGCCCCATTGCGCATAGGGGCGGTTGTCATGGACACAACAATTCAGAAAAGTTCAACGCCGTCGCGAGCGCTCATCGGTTGTGAGCCGCCGCCACATTCGCCCCCCGCTCGATCACGAATTCGGTATCGACCAGCTTGCGGGAGTGGTTCAGGTCGCTCTGGGCGATCAGCACCGACACCGCACTGCCTTTGAGCGCGGCTATGACATCGGCCAACCGTTTGGATAGCGCGGGCGCAACGCCTTCGAAGGGCTCGTCGAGCAACAGCAACCGGGTACCGGCAGCCATCGCCCGCGCCAGCGCCACCAGCTTCTGCTGGCCGCCGGACAGCAGCAAGGCACGGCGCAAGCGCATTTCGTGCAGCTCGGGCAGCACCTTGTAGACCAGCGCAAGCCGATCCGCTTCGTCAAGCTCCTTGTTCACCCAGACCGGAACAAGGATATTTTCCTCGACGGTCAGCTCCGGCACGAGGCCGCGGTCTTCGGGCATGAAGCCAATCCCCAGGGAAGCGCGGGCGTGGCTGGGCAGGCGGCTCAGATCCTGCCCGTCAAAGAGAATGCGGCCCTGGCTCGGCCGCAGGTGGCCCATGATCGTGCGCAGCAGCGTGGTCTTGCCCGCGCCGTTGCGTCCGACCAGCCCGGTCATCGTGCCGTTTTCCACCGTTAGAGACAGCCCTCGCAGCACGACCACCGACTGGATCGCGACATGGATGCCTTCAATCTGCAGCATGCGCGGTGCTCGCTGCTATTGAATCAATTCGCCGGTGACGTAGCGGCGCACGTCATCGGTGACCAAAGCTTGCGCCGGCGTGCCGTCGGCGATCACGCGTCCACTGTAGAAGGCGATCACCCGGCTGGCGTAGCGCCCGACAATGTCCATGTCGTGCTCGACGAACACCACTGTGGTGGCCTTCTCCTGTCCCAGCGCGGCCATGATGGTGTCCATCATCGGAAACTTTTCCTCGGCCGAAACCCCGCTGGTGGGCTCGTCCAGCAACAGCAGCCTGGGCGCGCCACTCAATGCCATGGCGATGTCCAGCAGTTTGCGTACACCCCCAGGCAGCTCGGCCACCCGTCGCCCCTGGTGTTCGCTCAGGCCAAAGCGATCCAGCAGCGCCAAGGCACGTTCGATCGCGGCAGCGCGGCGGGCCGACTGCCAGAAACTCAGGTGTTGGTCATGGCAGGCGTTGGCAACCAGCATGTTGTCAAGCGTCGTCAGTTCGCCGCACACCTGCGGAATCTGGAAGGAGCGCGCGACGCCCATGCGGCTGATAGCGCGCGGATGCAGCGACGCGATATCGGAACCGGCCAGGTTGATCCGGCCCATATCGGGCTTGAGATAGCCAGTGACCAGGTTGACAAAAGTCGTCTTGCCGGCGCCGTTGCTGCCGATGAGGCTGACCCGCTCGCCGGGGTCGATGCGAATGTTGATTTCGGCGGCGGCGATCACGGATCCGAAACGCTTCCCGACACCCTGCGCGTCCAATATGGGTGTCATCGCGCGTGCCCCCTGACCCACAGCGAGCCAATCCCCCTGGGCAGGAAGCGGATCACGAAGAGCAGGAACAAGCCCAGCGCAAGTTGCCAGGTGTTGGGAAAGTAGGAACTCGAAAAGGAACGCACCACTTCGAGCATCGCACTGGCGACGAATATGGCAGCGATGCTTTGCCAGCCGGCCAGGATAGCCACGAACACGAACTCGCCGGAAGTAGTCCAGTAGCTGAAGTTGGGGTCGACATGTCCGAGCGCGAGCACCGCCAGCGCGCCGCCTAGCCCGCCGCTAAAGGCGGCCAGGATGAAGTTGATGGCCATGGCCTGCCGCACCGAACCGCCGAGGTATTCGACCCTCAACTCGTTCTCACGCACGGCCAGTGTGATCAACCCCCGGGTACTGTCAAAGTAGATGCGCGTCAACACCGCAACCGCCGTCGAGACCAGCACCGCAAGCAGGTAAACGATGTAGCCCACGCGTGTGTCGGGCAACCGCTGCCCCAGCAGGGTCGGCCTGCCGATGTTGAAGCCGTCGGAGCCGCCGAGCACTTCCAGCTTCATGAGCAGGCCGTAGGTCACCATGGACAACGCCAGGGTGAGCATCGCAAAGAAGATACCCCGGTTGCGCGACAACAGCGGCGCAAAAGGCGCAGCCACCAGCGCTGCCGCTATGCCTCCCGCCAACGTGAGTAAGAGCGCGTCCGTGACGCCGAGCTTGTTGAATGCGAGAGCGGCCGTGTAGCCGCCCAGGGCGAACACCATGCCCTGGCCGAAGGCCACCACGCCCCCTCGCATCAGCACCACGATACCCAGGGAGACCAGGCCATTGGCCGCTGCGATCGTGATCAGGAAGGTGAGCCATTTCGGCATGAAAAGCCCGCCCAGCGACAACGCCGCAGCGCAAGCCGAGCCCAGTGCCGGCGCTCGCCACGCCGAGGGGATGAGCCAGGCCGCCGTAAGGGAAGGCATGGGGATAGCCGCCATGGCGCTCAGATTTTTCTGGCCTGGGTGCGATTGAACAACCCCTCGGGCCGGAACATCAACACCACAGCCATGACGATATAGATCGAAAAAAGCTCGGCTACCGGCGCCACATGCACTGCGAACGAGCGGGCCAGCCCGACGATCAGTGCCCCGACCGCGGCACCAGGGATGCTTCCCAGGCCGCCGATGATGACGACTGCAAACGAGACGATGATGACGCCCACCGAGACTCCCGGTTGCACCGAAATCATGGGCGCGGTGAAGGCGCCGCCCAACGCCGCGAGAAAAATCCCGATGGAGAACGACATCATGTAGACGCGCGAGACGTTCACGCCCATGCTCGAGGCGACCTCTGCGCTATGGATCACCGCCAGCACGATTTTCCCTTGGCGGGTGCGATTCAGGGCCCACCACACCAGCAGGCCGACCGCGACCGCCAGGCCCACCAGCAGAAAATCGTAGCCCACGTAGTTCTGCTGTCCCAGGCTCACATTGCCGAACAGGCCATACGGCTCGGAGACGTAATAGGGGTTCGCGCCCCAGATCAGTTTGGTCCCATCTTCCATGATGAGGAACATGGCATAGGTCACCAGCACCAGCAGCACTTCATCGCGACCATAAAAGAAGCGCAGCAGCGCGCGTTCCGTGAGCGGAGCCACCAGCGCCGCGACCGCGACGGCCGCAAGCAGCATGGCAACGATGGAATAAGCCGGCGCCCATCTCATCGAAGCGAACCACCCTACAAAGCTGGCGGCCGCATAAGCGCCCAAGGCGTAAAAACTGCCGTGGGCTATGTTCAGAATCTTGAGTACGCCAAAGACCAGGGTGAGGCCGAGGGCGACGATGAAGAGCCATGACGCATAGGTCAGGCCATCGATCAGGATGGTGGACAGGGAGTTGATAGGGCGCTCCAGGAAATCAGGCACGCCGCAGTTATCACCACGGCCTCATCAAGCCGAAAGTGACCCGTGCAGCGATCAAGGACAACCCTTCGCGCCCGGGAATCCCGCCTTGATCCAGTCCTCCGACTTCATGTTCGCGGGCGGGTTGACGCATTCGGCCGGAAAACGCACGATGTCCTCCAGCACCACCATCTTCTTGCCGGCGTCATATCGCGTTTTGCCGATGGCGGTTTCCTGGATGGCCTGGTGGCCACCACCCAGCACCATGCGGATCCTGCCGGCTGGAGAGTCCCATTCGAGATTGGTCAGGGCGGCCGCGAGCTGCTCGGGTGTGGGCTTCTTGCCGCCATTGGAAGCCATCGCCTTTTCCACCGCCAGCTTCAGACCCAGCAGCGACTGCACCATGCGGTACGGGGCTTGCACCGGATAGATGTTGTACGCCTTGCTGTAGAGATCCCACCACCAGTCGTTGAGAGGGGACTTCGGCGACATGAGGCCGTAAGCGCCGCGCGCGCCCAGGATCGTGCCATCGGGCATTTTTTCTCCCAGCCCCGGCAAGACGTGGTCCCCGGCCGAAAGCACCACCTGCGTGCGCTTGAACAGGCCTCGGGGTCCGGCCTGCAGGACGAACGCCTGCAAGTCGCCTCCCCACAAGCTGCTGTGAGTGACGTCGGCCGGCTTGGCCATCAGGGCCGAAATCTCGGTGCCGTACTGGCCGGCCCCGAACTTCGGCAGCTGGTCCTCGCCCGCCTTCGCGGCCGGGAACAGCTTTTCCATCGACCAGGTGAAGTCCTTGCGGGAGTCCTGGCCCCAGGCATAGTCCTGGTTGATCATGTTGAAGGACTGCGCCTTGACGTTGCGTGCCTTTAGATAGCGCACGAGCGCGACGTTGTCCATGGCTGCGTGCGAAGCGGTGCGGAAGACATAGTTGAGCTTGTTGTCTTCGAAAATACGGGGCGTGCCGCAGTCGTAGAGAATCAGGAACTTCTTCATCTCTTCGGCCGCCGGCGCCACCGCCAGGCAGTCGCCCGAGCCGACATAACCCACCACGGCATCGACATTGTCCCGGTCATACAGGTTGCGAAGCTCCTGCACCTGCTTGATAGCCCCGCCGTTCTCGTCGACGTAGATCGGCTCGATCTTCATCCCGCCGAAGCCAACCTTGTTGTAGGGCACCGGCGCGCTTCCCTTGTTGAAGGCGTCGATCACCACCTTGGCGCCGTTCACCGCCGGAATGCCAAAACTTTCCGCCGCCTGGCCGGACAGGAAACTCACGATTCCGACCTTGAAGGTTTCCTGCGCCTGCGTGGCACTGGCCACGCAAAACGCGGCAGCCGCCATCACCGCGGACCGCGCCGCTCCCAAGCGCCACGCTTTCGCCAAACTCTTTCGTTGCAATGTCATGCCCGTCTCCTGGTGTTGGTGGGAGTGATCAAGGCTTGTGCAAAGCCAGGTCCGTCGGCATCTTTGTCTTCCAATCCTGCGCTGGGAATACGCACAAACCCGGGCGTACAGGGGAAAAAAAGCCCGCAGGCCTGAAGCCGCGGGCTTTTTGCGCCGTCTCTTGCGAAGTGGCTACTGCGTCAGCACGGGCTGGTCGGCCGCTGCAGGCTTGGGCACCTCGATCTGCACCTTGAAGCGCTCCTTGAGCAAGTTGTAGTACGCCAGGTTCTCGGCCGACGCCAGGGATTGCGCGTATTGCTGGCGCTCCTGCCGGGCCGCCGCTTCCGCCGGCATTTCACGCGGCAGCACCTTGCTCACCTTGACCACCGCGTAACCCTGATCGCCCAGATCGACGCCAGAAAAGACAGGCAAAGCGGTCGGGTCGGCGCGCAGCGCGACCTCCACCACGGCCTGGGGCTGCTTCTGCGACTCCTGGCGCGACACCGCGATCGGCGCGGGCAGGTTGGCGGAGGCCGGGTTGGCTTTCCAGGCGGCCAGCTTTTCCATGCCTTCCTTTTTCGCCAGTTCGGCCGCGCGCGCGCTCACGACGCGTTCGCGCACGCGCTCTTTCACTTCGGCGAATGGCAGCGTTCGTGCCGGCGTGTACTGCGAGACGCGTCCGGACACCATGGTGTTGGGCGCGATCTCCACGGCTTCCGTGTTGCGCTTCTTCTGGGTGCTGTCGGCCGAAAACAGCGCGCTGAGGAACTTCGGATTGGCCAGCGCGCCGGTGGCGCCCGCTGCCGGGTTGCGGCTCACGTTCGACGCCGTCCTGATTTCCAGCTTCAGCTTATCGGCAACGGGCTTGAGGCTGTCGGCCTGCTCGTAGACGCCGTTGCTGAACGTGTCGGCCGCTTCAGCGAACTTGCGCTGCGCCTGCTGCTTCTTCAGCTCGGCCTCGATTTCCGGTTTCATTTCCTCGAAGCTGCGCTGCTTGGGCGATTTGATGTCGGTCACCATGATGATGTGGTAGCCGAACTCGGATTCCACCACGCCGCTGATTTCGCCCTTCTTGAGCGAAAAGGCCGCGTCTTCGAACGGCTTGGTCATCGCGCCGCGCGCGAAGTAATCCAGGTCGCCGCCATTGACGGCCGAGCCCGGGTCTTGCGAGTTCTTCTTCGCGATCTCGGCGAAACTGCCCGGCGACTTCTTCACCTCGGCGAGCAGTTCCTGCGCCCTGGCCTGCGCCTTTTCGCGCTCGGCAGCGGGCGCGGACTTGGATGCCGCGATCAGGATATGGCTGGCGCGCCGCTCTTCCGTCCCCGACAGCCGCCCGGCGTTCTGCTCATAGTAGGTCTTGAGATCCTGCTCGTTGACACTCAAGCCTTTCTTGACCGTGTCCAGATCGAGCACCAGGTATTCGACGTTGGCTTGCTCCGGCGCCTGGAACAGCGACTGGTTGTTCTTGTAGTAGGCTTCCAGCTCGGCGTCCGCCGGCTTGACGCGGCTCGCGAAATCGGCGGTGGAGAAACGCGCGATTTGCACTTCGCGCTTTTCGAAGAACGCGTTGAGCGCGAGATTGGCCTGAGCCGCCGTCGTCATGGTAGTGCCGCCCACCCCGGCGAGCACCTGGCGCGCGGACAGGTCGGCCCGAACGCTGGCTTCGAACATCTCGGGCGTCATCCCCTGCGCACCCACCAGCTGCCGGTAACGCGCCATGTCCAGCTTGCCGTCGGGACCTCTCAGCGAAGCGATCATTTCGTTTTGCTGCAGCTCGCGCGCCAGACGCGGGTCGCTGGTGACCAGCTTGGAGTTCGCGGCGGCGGCGGCGAGAACCCGGTCGCGCACCATGCGCTCGAGCGTCCCATAGCGGGCGGCGGGAGACTCCAGCAACTTCGCATCGAGCGTGGGCATCGACTGGCGCAAGCGATCGATCTCCCGCTTGTGCGCGGCATCCCAGTCGCCTTGCAGGATCTCCTGCCCGTCGACCTTGGCCACGGCCTCGCCTTTTTCGCGGAAGCGGTTGTAGCCATTGATGCCCACCAGCACGAACGACGGAAAGATCAGCAGGAACAGCAGGAACTGCATGACCTTGGTGTGCTTGCGAACGAAATCAAACATGCTCAGACTCGGTAGGAATAAAAACAAAAAGGCGAACTACTGTTCGCCTTCGCCTGTTGGTGGGTGCTGACGGGTTCGAACCGCCGACCTACGCCTTGTAAGGGCGCCGCTCTACCAGCTGAGCTAAGCACCCCCACCTGAAAAACACGCACCGCTCAGTTCAATGCATCCTTGAGCGCTTTGCCCGGGCGGAACTTGGGAACCTTGGCTGCCTTGATTTTAATCGCTGCGCCGGTACGGGGGTTGCGGCCGCTGCGCGCCGCCCGTTTACCCACCGCGAATGTGCCGAAACCGACCAGCGAAACCGACCCGCCCTTTTTCAGAGTGGTCTTGACGGCGCCGATCATCGACTCCAGCGCGCGCGTGGCGGCGGCCTTCGAGATATCAGCATGCTTTGCAATGTGCTCAATCAGTTCAGTCTTGTTCACAAAGGGTCCCTCGCAGAGAGAATTTAGTTGATGGGGTATCTCTTCAAAATTATTGTCTGCCCGCTCCGCGGCCACGATCGACGTGCTTTCAGACGAGGATACGGGAGACTTCTTGTGCGGCCTCAAGCCACCAACCGATTAGAGCGACGGTCCCAGACGGTGTCAATACAACGGGCGGCTTTACAACAGCGCGGACGCGGATTCTAGTCGGTTTTGGCTAGATTCCATGCGGGTTTCGGGCGATTTGGTGTGACGCACTGCGCAAATTTTCGTGGGACGAAACGCCCCGCGAGGCGTTATAAGGCAGCCGCGATTGCACGCCCCAGATCGGTCGTGGTTGCGGTGCCGCCCAGATCGGCGGTGCGCGGTGCGCCGCTTTCGCGATCCAGGGTCTTCTCGATAGCCGCCAGCACCGCGTCGTGCGCCTGCCGGTATCCCATGAACTCGAGCATCATCGCGCCGCACCAGATCTGCCCGACCGGATTGGCGATGTTGCGTCCCGCGATGTCGGGTGCCGAGCCGTGCACCGGCTCGAACAGCGACGGGAACTTGCGATCGGGATTGAGGTTCGCGCTCGGCGCGATGCCGATGGTCCCCGTGCAGGCCGGTCCCAGGTCGCTCAAGATGTCGCCGAACAGGTTGCTGGCCACGACCACGTCGAAAAAGTCAGGCCGCTGCACGAAATGCGCTGTGAGGATGTCGATGTGGAACTTGTCGACCTTCACGCCCGGATACGCTTTGGCCATCTCGGCCACGCGCTCGTCCCAGTAGGGCATGGTGATGGCGATGCCATTGGACTTGGTGGCGCTGGTCAGGTGCTTCTTAGGCCGCGCATGTGCCAGTTCGAATGCGAACTTCAGCACCCGGTCCACCCCGACGCGCGACATCACGGTCTCCTGCATGACGATCTCGCGCTCGGTGCCGGGATACATGCGCCCGCCGATGCTGGAGTACTCGCCTTCGGTGTTTTCGCGCACGATGTACATGTCGATCTCGCCCGGCTGGCGGGCGCTGCCGTCGCGGCGTACCACCGGTGCGACGATTCCGGGCATCAGCCGGGCCGGCCGCAGGTTGACGTATTGGTCGAACTCGCGCCGGAAGAGCAGCAGCGAACCCCAAAGCGACACATGGTCCGGAATCTTTTCGGGCCAGCCGACGGCGCCGAAGTAGATCGCGTCGTGGCCGCCGATCCGGTCCTTCCAGTCATCGGGCATCATCTTGCCGTGCTTCTCGCAGTAGTCCCAGCTCGAGAAGTCGAAATGATCGAACGCGAGGTCGATGCCGAACTTGTCCGCCACCGCTTCCATCACCCGGATGCCCTCGGGCATCACTTCCTTGCCGATGCCGTCGCCGGCGATCACCGCGATCCGTTTTTTGCTCATTTCAGGTTACTCCTGTCTGGATTCATTCAATGACTCGATTTGAAAAACTTCAAGGCCTCGTCCAGCAACAGCGCCGGCGCTTCTTCCGCGATGTAGTGGCCGCTCGGCAAGCCACCGCCGGTGACGTGTCGCGCGCGTTCCTGCCATAACGCCATCACATCGAAGCAGCGGCCGACGACGCCATGCTCGCCCCACAGGACCCGCAGCCGTTGCTCCAGCTTGCTGCCGGCCGCCACATCGGCGCGATCGTGTTCCAGGTCGATGCCGGCACTCGCGCGGTAGTCGGCGCAAAAAGCCGCGGCCGTGCCGGTGATGGCGGCACAACGCTCGTACTCGGCCAGCGCCTCGGGGGCAAACGGCGTCAATCCGGCATGCCGGCTGCCCATCACGGTGCGCACATAGCGGACGGGATCGGATTCGATCAGAGCTTCCGGCAGTGGCGGCGGCTGGATGAGGAAGAACCAGTGCCAGTAGGCTCGCGCGAATTCCAGCGACGTCCGCTCGTACATTCCAAGCGTGGGCGCGATGTCGAGCAGCATGAGGCGATCGACTGCCCCCGGATGGTCCGCCGCGAGGCGATGGGCCACACGCGCGCCGCGATCATGCGCCAGGACGCCAAAGCGCGCGAACCCTTGCGCCCTCATCACCGCCACCGCGTCGAGCGCCATCTCGCGCTTCGAGTAGGCATGGTCACCTGCGCCCGCGCCGGGCCGCCCCGAATCGCCGTAGCCGCGCAGATCCATCATCACCACGCTGAATTCCCGAGCGAGCTCCGGCGCCACGCGATGCCACATCGCGAGGGTCTGCGGATGGCCGTGCAGCAGGAGCAAGGGTTCGCCGCGGCCGCCGCGGCGGCCGTTCAAGCGCACGCCGTCGCGCACCACCTCGAAGCCTTCGAACGACGTCAGCATGGAGCCCATTCTGGCACCCCGCCCAACTCAGGCGCGGGCGGCCGGCGAGCGCACCACCATGCCCACGCCCGCGGCTGTCAGCGCGATACCGGTGATCGTGAACACCGTGATGGCCTCGCCGAATAGCAGCCATGCCATCAAGGCCGTGCAGGGCGGCACCAGGAACATCAAGCTGGTCACGGCCGTGGCCGCTCGGCGGTGGATCAGAAGGTACAGCAAGGAGCTGCCGCCCAGGGTCAGCGCCAGCACCGACCACGCCATGGCGCCGGCCAGCTGGCCATTCCAGCGCACGGATTCGGGTTCGAGCAGCGCCAACGGAAGGGTCACGGCGAGCGCGGCGCAAAGCTGCACGACTCCGGCAGTGCGCACATCGCAAGGCGCGACGAACCGCTTCTGGTAGATCGTGCCGGCGGTAATGCTCAGTAGTGCACCGACTGCGAACAGAAAATTGAGGCCGCTGATTTCACCGACGCCCAGTTTCTGACAGACCACCAGCGCCAGGCCGCCGACGCCCAGCGCGAGGCCGACCCACTGGCGCCCGGACACCACGCCGCCGCGCGCTGAAACCCACACGGCCGTCAGCACCGGCTGCAACCCCACCAGCAGCGCCGCCAGCCCGGCGCCCATGCCGAACTTGACGGCGGCCCAGACGCCGCCCAGGTAACCGCCGTGCATCAATATGCCCGTGACGGCCAGATGCCTGACCTGCCGGCGATCGGCTGGCAGCACAGCGATGCCGGCGGCCAGCATCCAGGCCAGGAAGCAGGCAATGGAGAAGAAATAGCGCAGCGCCAGGAATTTCATCGGCGGCGCATGGGGCATGCCGAAGCGCGCAACGATGAAGCCCGTGCTCCAGATCAACACGAAGATGGCGGGCATGGCGCGCACCAGGGCGGGCTGCCGGGAAGATGAAGTCATGGGCCTATTTCACCCGCTTGCGAATTTCCGGCAGCGCCTTTTGCAGGTAATAGACCATGGACCACACGGTGAGAACTGCGGCGACCCAGATCAGCCAGGTACCCCACAGGCCCGTGTCGATGACGCCGAACAGGCTGCCATCGAACAGCAGGAAAGGGATCGCGATCATCTGGACCACCGTCTTGACCTTTCCCAGCATGTGCACCGCCACGCTCTTGGAAGCGCCGATCTGGGCCATCCACTCGCGCAAGGCTGAAATGGCGATCTCGCGACCGATGATGATCAGCGCCACGAATACGTCGGCGCGTTTCAGGTGCACCAGCACCAGCAGCGACGCGCACACCAGGAACTTGTCCGCCACGGGGTCGAGAAAAGCGCCGAAGGAGGAGGCCTGGTTCAGCCGGCGGGCAAGATAGCCGTCCAGCCAATCGGTGAGCGCGAAGGCGATGAACATCACCGTGGCGACCAGGTTTTGCACCGACTGGCCCAGCCCCAGGTAGAACACCCCGATGATCAGCGGGATCGCGACGATTCGCGTCCAGGTCAGGATCGTGGGGATCGTGAGGAACATGGCCCCGATTCTGGCATGACCGCACGAAGATTCCCTCAATGCAGCGCGCGGTAGATTTCCTC
>DATNBX010000192.1:0-3381 GCA_035571795.1 Ramlibacter sp. | reverse complement strand
GATGCGGTAGATCGCCGGGTCCCGCAGGTTGATGTTCGGGCTGGCCATGTCGATCTTGGCGCGCAGCACGGCCGCGCCGTCAGCCAGCTTGCCGTCGCGCATTTCCCTGAATCGCTGCAGGTTCTCGTCGATCGAGCGGCTGCGATACGGGCTGTCGGTGCCGGGCTTGCCGAAATCGCCGCGGTTGGCGCGCATCTCGTCCGCCGTCTGCTCGTCGACATAAGCCAGGCCAGCCTCGACCAGGTACTCGGCCGCGCGGTACATGAAGTCGAAGTAGTCGCTGGCGTGGTAGTAATGGCTGGTGCCGTTGGCTTCCCAGCTGAAGCCCAGCCATTTCACGGCGTCCAGGATGCTGTCGACGTACTCCTGGTCTTCCTTTTCAGGGTTGGTGTCGTCGAAGCGCATGTGGCAGACACCGCCGTAGTCGCGCGCCAGGCCGAAATTCAGGCAGATGCTCTTGGCATGGCCCACGTGCAGGTAGCCGTTGGGTTCTGGCGGAAAGCGGGTGCGGATCTTCGCCGGGTCGGGCTGGCCGTGCAGATGGTGCCCCGCGTCGCCCGGACTGCCGCCCCAGTTACGTTTTGCATAAGTTCCCTGGTCCAGGTCGCGTTCGATCACCTGGCGCAGGAAATTGCTGGGTTTTATGGGTTCTCTGTCGGGCGCGGTCATATAGGAACCATTTTATGTTGCGGCGCCAAATGAGCCGCTCGGATGTGATTCGGGTCACATCGGCTGTTGTTTTCCGATGGATGGGTTACGTCTGGCAACGGGTTTGACCGTGCAAACCGTATTCGTTCGGCCACCCGCCGCGTTTAATAGAAGCAAGGGGCAGCCGTTATGGGCCCCTCTACAGGAGTTCAACATGAAGTTCAGCCGTTCCATCTATGTCAAGGTCGCAGCCGTCGCCTTGGCGCTGGCGGCAGTCGGCACCGCGTCGGTGGCGCAGGCCCGCAGCAATGTGTTCTTCTCGATCGGCGCCAACGTCGCACCCGGCGTAGCCGTCGGCGTCTCCAACGCTCCGGTGTACTACCCGCCCGTTTACGCGGCCGCACCCGTCTACGTGCAGCCGGCACCGGTCTACTACTACCCGCCGGTTTACTACGGGCCGCCCGTCGTCGCGGCTAACTTCGTCGTCGGCCCGCGTCATTTCAGGCACCACCACAGGCGCTGGTAGCGCAAACGATCAGCCATAACGAGATTTCTCCAAGCTGGGCCCCCGCGCATGAGCGCTGGGGCTCTTTTTTGTCCGCGATCAGGATCACCGGCACAAAAAAAGAGCCCCCAGGCTTTGGGCCTGGGGGCAACATGCTAGTCGCGGGACGGAGGGCCGGACCAGCTCACCCCGGAGGAGGAGGGGACTCAGAGGAGTCGGGGTGATTGACCTGTAGTAGAACCTCGGGCCGGCCCGTTGCATGTAGGACGGCGCCCACATTTTTTGACAGACTGTGCCTCAACCGTAGAGGTAATGCTTACTAATTAGCTGGGCTACATCGCCTTGAACAGGTGGGCGTAGAGCCGGCTCACGGCCAGCTTTTCCTTGCGTCCGCGCAGCTGCAGGTGCCGCTTGCCGGCTTCGTCGCGCGTGACGCTGTCGATGGCGTCGGCCCGCACCACGGTGCCGCGATGTACCTGCCAGAAGCGCTGCGGGTCCAGTTGGGGCAGCAGTTCCTTCAGCGGCGTGCGGATCAGGTACTCGTGGCCCTCGGTCAGGACGCGCACGTATTTGTCCGCCGCCTCGAAGTACAGGACTTCGTCCGCAGGCACCATGCGGATGGCGTTGCCCACACTGACCTGGATCAGCTTGAGCGGACCTTCGCGTGACGTGACCGCGGCCGGCGGGGCGACCGATCCGAGCAGGTTGCGCAGTTGCCCGAGGGTCGCCTCGAAATCCGATCCGCCCTGCGCGCGCCGCGCCAGCACATCCTGCAGCTTGGCCACGGTCTTTTGCAGCCGCACGGGCTGCACCGGCTTGAGCAGGTAGTCCACCGCCTGGGTTTCGAATGCCTGCACGGCGTACTGGTCGTACGCCGTCACGAACACCAGCGCGGGAAAGGGCGCCTCCCGCGGCCACTCGTCCGCCAGTTCCACCGCGGCCTCCAGGCCAGTCTGCCCGGGCATGCGGATGTCGAAGAACAGCACATCGGGCTTGAGCGCCAGCGCCTGCGTCACCGCCGATGAGCCGTCGCCGACCGTGGCGGCGATGCGCAACTGCGGCCAGGCCCGTGCCAGTTCCGCCTGCAGCTCGCGCGCCAGCAACGGCTCGTCTTCGGCGATCAAGGCGCTGGGGTTGGAGGCGGTCATGGCTGGAAGGGCAAGCGAAGGATCGTGCGCGCGCCGCCTTCGGGCGCAGCCGCAAAGTCTACGTCCGCTGCCGCGCCGTGCAAAGCGGCGAGCCGCTCGCGCACCTGCGCCATGCCGAAGCCCTTGCCGCCGGCCGCCGAATCGCCAGGTCCGACGCCGGTATCGGCCACTTCCAGCACCAGCTGCGGGCCTTCGCGGCGTGCGCTGACGTCGACTCGCCCGCCATCGACCTTGGGCTCCAGGCCGTGCAGGATGCTGTTTTCCACCAGGGGCTGCAGCAGCAGGGCGGGCACCGGATGCTGCGCCAGCTCGGGCGGCAGCTGCAGCGAATACGCAAGGCGCGGCCCCATGCGGATGGCCATCAGTTCCAGGTAGTCGCGCAGCCGGTCGAACTCTGCCTGCAGGCTGTGCGTCGTCGTGCGTGAAGCGTTCAGCGTCGCGCGCAGGTAGGCGATCATGTGATCGAGCATCACCTGCGCCTGACGCGGGTCGGCGCCGATCAGCGCGCGCAGGTTGGCCAGCGTATTGAACAGCATGTGCGGCTCGAGCTGCGTCTCCAGCAGCTTCAGGCGCGCCTCGTTCGCATGGCGGCGCGCCTCGCTCATCTTGCGTTGCAGATAGGCGCTCTTGTTGACGCTATAGAAGTAGTAGGTGCCGGCGATGCCGGCCAGCGCCGTGATGAGGATCGAGATGCGTGTCTGCGCGCCGCTGTCCTCTTGCGGGCCCGGCGGGTACATGCCGTAGAAGATGCAGAGCCGGTCGGCGATCGTGGTGCCCACCAGATAGCCCGCCGCGATGCCGCCGACCACCAGCGCCAGCCCCGCGATACCTTGCGGCCAGCCGGTTTCGGCGCTCGATGGGAACAGCGGCCCACCCATGTCGATGATCGCCCAGATGGTGGTGCCGATGAAAAGCGAGTGCACCACGGTCGGGGCATAGGGGCGATCGGGCTGGAAGCCGTACTGGATGGCGGCGATGGCCAGGCAGAAGGCCATCACCTGCAGCATGTGCTGCAGCTTGGCGACCCAGTCGATCTTCATGCCGGCTGCTTCACGAGCCGCCGTGGCGCCGCTGCAGCCG
>DATNBX010000191.1:0-9368 GCA_035571795.1 Ramlibacter sp. | reverse complement strand
CTATGTGGGCGGGATGCGGTTATAGCAAGCCGGCGCCGGCATCACAACGGTGAATGCCTCGGTCGTCCTTGATCAGCCGCTTGCCCAGGCTGACGGCATCGTCCTGCGCATAGCCAAGGCCGCGATAGAACTCGATCACGGCCGTGTTGGACGAGCGCACCAGCAGGTTGATCTTCGGGCAGCCGCGCGCGATCAGCCGGCGCTCGGCTTCGTCCATCAGGGCGCGGCCGTGCGAGTGCTTGCGGTGGGCCGGCGCCACGGCCAGGTAGTAGACCCAGCCCCGGTGTCCGTCGAAGCCGATCATCGCCGTGGCGACCAATTTGAAATCGACGGTGCCCACCAGGAACAATTCGGGCTGCTCGGTGAGCTTGCGGGCGATGTCCTTGCGCGGGTCGTTCCAAGGCCGCGTCAGGCCGCACTCCTGCCAAAGTGCCACCACCGCTTCCTCATCGGCCGGGTGGTAAACGCGAATTCGCATCGGTGGCTGCATATGCGGCTAACGCTGCCTGACCACGTAGCGGACGAACCCGTCCGCCTGCGCGAAATTGTTGTAGAGCTTGCGGGCGGGTTCGTTGTCCTCGCGCGTGACCCAGTACAAGCGGGCCCAGCCTTCGGCTCGCATCGCGTTGCGCAGCCATTCGATCAAGGCCTTGCCGATGCCGTGGCCGCGCGCGGACGGCAGCACGAACAGGTCTTCCAGGTAGCACACCGGCTGGATTTCCCAGGTGTTCTCGTGGACCACGCAGTTGGCGAAACCATAGATCTGCCCGTCCACCTCCGCCACGATGCACATCACCGCGGAGTCCGGGTCGAGAATGCGCTTCCAGGTGCGGTCGGTGACATCGGTGCCGAGCCGCACGCCGTAGAAATCGCAATAACCGCGCCACAGCTTGCGCCAGGCAGCTTCATCGCCAGGCAAGGCAGCGCGGATCGCGGGCGGGTTCATGCGGTGCCATTGTGCACCGGCAGCGCGGCGGCTGCACGCCCGCTCCATGCGGTCGATCCGGTTGTGCGGGCCTGCGATTGCGGGTAATGTGCGCTCGCGAAGGAGAGGCCGGTCGGCCTGTTCACACCCCAAGCAGTTCCTGAATTCGGTTTCGCGTGCGATCGATACTTTGAACCGCTGGATCGGCCGGGCCACCGTTTGGCTGATCCTCGCCTCGATCCTGATCAGCGCGGGCAACGCCGTCATGCGCAAGGCTTTCGCCCTGAGCTCGAATTTCTGGCTGGAGGCCCAGTGGGAGCTGTATGGCGCGGCGTTCCTTGGCGCCGCCGGCTACGTGCTGCTGGTGGACGAACACGTGCGCATCGATGCGATCGCGCAGCGCTTCTCGCCCCGGTTGCGGGCCTGGCTGGACATCGCCGTGCTGCTGCTGTTCGTCCTGCCGCTGTGCGTGCTGATGGTCGACGTGGGCGGTTCGCTCTTCTGGCGCTCCTTCCAGTCGGGCGAACGATCGTTCAATGCGGGCGGCGCCGTGCGCTGGCTGGTCAATTTGTTCATTCCGCTGGGCTTTGGGCTGCTCGGCCTGCAGGCGGTGTCCGAGTCGATCAAGCGCGCCCAATTCCTGCTCGGGCGGCGGGAACGTCCATCGCAAAGCGAGGAGGACATGCCGGAATTCTTCGGCCAGGCGCCGGCTGCGAAAGCGCGTTCGTGACCTGGGCTGCCGCGAACCTGGCGCCGCTGATGTTCGCCGGCCTCGTGCTGTTCCTGTTCACCGGCGTGCCGGTGGCGTTCGCGCTGGTGGCCTGCGGCCTGAGCTTCGCCGTGATCGGGATCTGGCTGGGCGTGTTTCCGCCGGGATTGCTCGGGGCCTTGCCGCTGCGCGTTTTCGGCATCGTCTCCAGCGAGTTGCTGCTGGCGATTCCCTTTTTCACCTTCATGGGCCTGGTCCTCCAGCGCTCCGGGATGGCCGAGGATCTGCTCGAGACCGTCGGCCAGGTGTTCGGTCCGGTGCGCGGCGGCCTGTCGCTGGCCGTGGTCTTCGTCGGCGCGCTGCTGGGCGCCACGACCGGCGTGGTCGCGGCGTCGGTGATCTCGATGGGCCTGATCTCGCTGCCGGTCATGCTGCGCAACGGCTACGACTCGCGCATGGCGTGCGGCGTCATCGCCGCCTCGGGCACCCTGGCGCTGGTGGTGCCGCCGTCGCTCGTGCTGATCGTGGTTGCCGTTCTGCTGGGAACCAGCGTCGGCGACCTGTATGCCGGTGCGCTCGTTCCGGCGGCACTGGTGATCGGGCTCTACGCGGCGCTGGTCATCGCCTTGGCGGTCTTCAGGCCGCACTGGATGCCGGCAATGCCGCTTCAAGCGCGCACTTTCACGGAGCCGGGTGGCGGCAGCGGCTACCGCTCGCTATTCGTGCTGGTCGCGTTGAGTGCCGGCGCCGGCTGGCTGCTGCTGCGCGGCTATCCGGCCTTGCTGCTTTCGATCGGACGCGATTTTCCGCCGCCGGCGGACGAGGTCGTGATCACGGGCCTGGCCGGCGGCGTGCTGTCGGCTTTCGTGCTGGCCTTGGCGGACACGGTGCTGCGCCTGCGCTGGCTGTCGGCGCTGGCTCGCCGGGTCGCCTTCGTGCTGCTGCCGCCGCTGCTGCTGATCTTCCTGGTGCTGGGCACGATCTTCCTGGGCGTCGCGACGCCGACCGAGGGCGGCGCCATGGGCGCCGTCGGCGCCGTGGCGCTGGCCGCCGCACGCGGACGGCTGACCCTGCGCGATGCGGCGCAGGCGCTGCTGGCCACGACCAAGCTGTCCACGCTCGTGATGTTCGTGCTGATCGGCTCGACCGTGTTCAGCCTGGCGTTCACCGGCATGGACGGCAACGTGTGGGTCGAGCGACTGTTCGCCGATCTGCCGGGCGGCGCGACCGGATTCCTGGTGTTCGTCACAGCGCTCGTGTTCGTCCTGGGCTTCTTCCTGGATTTCTTCGAGATCGCGTTCATCCTGCTGCCGCTGCTGGCGCCGATCGCGCAGAAGCTGGGCATCGACATGATCTGGTTCGGCGTGCTGGTGGGCGTCAACCTGCAGACCTCCTTCATGACGCCGCCGTTCGGGTTCTCGCTGTTCTTCCTGCGCGGCGTCGCGCCGCGGCGGATCGGCACCGCCGACATCTATCTCGGCGTGCTGCCGTTCGTGCTGGTGCAGGTGCTGGTGATGGCGCTGATCATCGCCTTTCCGGCCCTGGTGGTGCATGAGGGCGGCCACGCCGGCAAGATGGACGCGGAGACGGTCGAGCGGACGCTGCGCGAAATGGCGCCCTGACGGCGGCACCTAAAGCTGTGCCTACAGCTGCGCCGCCAGCAGCACCGCCGCGTGCACCGCCTCCCGCTGCGCGCCGTCGGCAATCTGGTGGCGGCAGCTGGTGCCGTCGGCCACGACGATCGCTCCCGGATACTTGCGCACCGCGGGCAACAGGCTCAGCTCGGCCATCCGCATCGACACCTCATAGTGGCCGGCTTCGTAGCCGAAGCTGCCGGCCATCCCGCAGCAACTGCTTTCGATCAACTCGGGTTGCACCCTGGGGATCAGCTGCAGGACCTCGACGATGGGCGCCACCGCCGCGAACGCCTTCTGGTGGCAGTGGCCGTGCAGCAGCACGCGCCTGTCCAGCGGGCGCAATTGCTTTCTCAGCTGCTCGAGCCGTCCGGCCCGGGACTCGCGCGCCAGGAATTCCTCCAGCAGCAGCGCATGATCGGCCACCTTGCGGGCAGCGGGACCCAGGCCCATTACCAGCATTTCATCGCGCAAGGTCAGCAGGCACGAGGGTTCCAGGCCGATGATCGGAATGCCCCGGTCCGCGAACGGCAACAGCGAGTCGATCACTTCGCGCGCCTTGGCCCGCGCCTCGTCGACCATGCCGCCGGCCAGGTAGGTGCGGCCGCAGCACAGGTGTTTGCCATCGGGCAGCAGCTTGGTCGCGATATGGACCGTGTACTGGGCAGCCTGCAATAGCCGCAGTGCGGCTCGCGCATTGGCGGATTCGAAAAAGCCGTTGAACGTGTCGACGAACAGCACCGCCGGCCGCGTCGCGGCCAGCACTTCGTCCCGCGTCGCGCTGGCCACGACGGCGTTGAAGAAGTGATCCGCGTGCCAGGCCGGCAGGCTGCGCCGCGCCGAGAACCCGAGCAGCTTCTCGCCGAGCGCCGCGAGCCAGGGGCTGCGGTTGCGCCGGTTCAGCAAAGCGGCGAAGCGGCTGGCGCGATGCGCGTAGTCGGGCAGGCGCGCGACGATCCGGTCCTTGAGCGTGTAGCCGTGCTGCTGCTTGTAGTGATGCAGGAACTCCACCTTCATCCTGGCCATGTCCACGCCGGTCGGGCAATCCCGCTTGCAACCCTTGCAGCTCACGCAAATTTCCAGTGCATCCTTCACTGCTTCCAGCGCGCCCTCGTTCCACGCTCCCAACTGCCCCGACAACGCCAGGCGCAGGGTATTGGCTCGCCCCCGCGTCGAGTGCTGCTCGTCGCGCGTTACACGGTAGCTCGGGCACATGGTGCCGGCGTCGAACTTGCGGCAGTGGCCGTTGTTGTTGCACATCTCCACGGCCTTGGCGAAGCCGTGCGCCGGATCGCCGCCGCTGCCGGGCGCCGTGATGCTCTCGGTGGCCGGGTCGTTCTGCACATCCCACGCAGTCCAGTCCAGTGCCGTGCGCAGCGGTATCACCCGGTAGCCCGGCCCGTACCGCATCAGCCGGGTGTCATCCATGAGCGGCGGATCGATGATGCGCTGCGGGCAGAGCAGGTCGAGCGGGTCGAAAATCTTCTTGATCTGCGCGAAAGCTTCGTTGATCTTCGGCCCGAACTGCCACGCGATCCATTCGCCGCGGCACAGGCCGTCGCCATGCTCGCCGCTGTAGGCGCCCTTGTACTTGCGTACCAGCGCCGACGCTTCCTGCGCGATCGCGCGCATCTTGGGCGCGCCGTCCGAGCGCATGTCCAGGATCGGGCGTACATGCAACGTGCCGACCGAAGCGTGGGCGTACCAGGTGCCTCGGGTGCCGTGCCTGCGGAATACCTGGGTGAGGGCGTCGGTGTATTCGGCCAGATGCTCCAGCGGAACGGCGCAATCCTCGATGAAGCTCACCGGCTTGCCGTCGCCCTTGAGGCTCATCATGATGTTCAGCCCCGCCTTGCGCACCTCCCACAGGTTCTTCTGCGGCGCATCGTCGGTCATGCGCACCACCGAGCCGGGCAGGCCGAGGTCGCCCATCAGCTCCACCAGTTGATCGAGCTTGCGCACCAGGGCGGCCTTGTCGCTGCCGGCAAACTCCACCAGCAGGACGGCCTCGGGCTCGCCGATCACGGCGCCGCGGATCACGGGTGCGAACGCCGGGTTCTGCAGCGACAGGTCGATCATGGTGCGGTCGACCAGTTCGACGGCAGTGAGCGTGCCGTCCGTGCCAAGCTTGACGATGTGCTGCGCGCTGTCCATCGCCTTGTAGAAGGTCGGGAAGTTCACCACCCCCAGCACCTTGGCCTTGGGCAACTCGCTCAGTTGCAGCGTGAGCGAACGCGTCAGTGCCAGCGTGCCTTCGCTGCCCACCAGCAATTGCGCCAGGTTGGCCGAACCGCCCGCCGTGTAAGGCCGCTCGCTGCGGTTGTCGAAGATGTCCAGGTTGTAGCCGCCGACGCGGCGCAGCACCGTGGGCCATTGCAGCGCGATTTCCGGCGCCAGGGTGGCGGCCAGGTCCTTGATCCGCTTGCCGATCTCCCGCGCTGCACCGGTGCAGTCCTCGTAAGGTCCGAACCGGTGCAACTCGCCGTCCGAGGTCCAGGCCTGGGCGCCCACCACGTTGTGCACCATGTTGCCGTAGGCGATGCTGCGGCTGCCGCATGAGTTGTTGCCGGCCATGCCGCCGAGCGTGGCCTGTGCGCTGGTGGAAACATCGACCGGATACCACAGGCCGAGCTTTTTCAGCGCCAGGTTCAGGTGGTCCAGCACCATGCCCGGTTCCACCTCGGCTATGCGTGCCGCCGCGTCGAAATGCAGGATGTTGCGAACGTGTTTGGAGTGATCGATCACCAGGCCCGCGCCGACGGTCTGGCCGCACTGGCTGGTGCCGGCCCCGCGCGGCACGATCGGCACCTTCAGGTCGCGGCAGATGTCCAGTGCCAGCTTGACGTCGCCGATGCTGCGCGGCACGAACACGCCGAGCGGAATCACCTGGTAGATCGAAGCGTCGGTGGCATAGCGGCCGCGGTCGGCGGCGGAGAACAGCACCTCGCCCTGCGTTTCCGCGGCCAGCCGGCGTGCCAGCGAGCCGGTCACTTCGTTGCCGGCGCGTGCCGCCGTGTCGTAGGCCCGCTGCCCGAGCTCGCGCGAAACCTTCACCGGCAGCGGCGCGTTCATCGCGCGGCCCCCGCCGCGGCCGGCGGCGCCACGCCGCGGCGCAACTGGCCGATGACCGCATCGCACTTGGCGCGCAAATGCGTCACCAGCAACTCGCGCATCGCCGCGGCATCGCGGGCCTGCAGCGCGTCGATCATCTTTTCGTGCTCCTTCATCGCACGCTTCCATTTTTCGCCATCCTGGTTGGAGCGAAAGCGCAGCGCCTGCAGCCGTGCGTTGACCTGGTTGTAGGTGGCAGTCAGTACCGGGTTCTTGGCTGCGGCATTGATGGCGCTGTGGATCTTGGCGTTGATGCGGTAGTAGTTGGACAGGTCGCGCCGCGTGTACGCGGCCATCATCTCGAACTGCATGGCCTTGATCTCGGCCAGTTCCTCGTCGGTGATGCGCTGGGCCGCCAGCTCGCCCGACATTCCCTCCAGCCCGGCCATGACTTCGAAGGTGTTGAGCACGTCGGCTTCGCTCAGCGAGACTGCGATCGCGCCCCGGTTGGGCAGGAGCTCGACCAGGCCTTCGGCCGCCAGCATCTTGATCGCCTCGCGCAGCGGTGTGCGCGAGACCTGCAGCACTTCGGTCAGTTCCCGTTCGTTGAGCTTGGCGCCGGGCGTAATGCGGTTTTCCACCAGCATCTGGCGCAGCCGCTGCGCGACCTGCTCGTGCAGCGCGGCGCGGGGAATGGAAACCACGTTGGCCTTCATCCTGGCTATTTTGTATGCAAAAATTCAGCGCGTCAAAGTGAAGTCTTAGGTAGTGTTCACATTGACAAGTGAATTTTGTATGCAAAAATGGCTCGCGATTTCAGGAGAGAACCGTCCATGCTCACGCTCGACTTTCATCCCACCGGCCGCCACTTCCTGCAGATTCCCGGTCCGTCGCCGGTGCCCGACCGCATCCTGCGCGCCATGAGCCTGCCGACGATCGACCACCGCGGACCGGAGTTCGCCGCTCTCGGCCTGCGGGTGCTGGGCGGCCTCGCGCAGATCTTCCAGACCCGGCACCCGGTCATGATCTATCCGGCCTCGGGTACCGGCGCCTGGGAAGCGGCGCTGGCGAATGTGCTCAGTCCGGGTGACCAGGTGCTGATGTACGAAACCGGCCACTTCGCAACGCTGTGGAACAAGATGGCGCTGCGGCTCGGCCTGAAGCCCGAGTTCCTGAGCTACCAGGGCAAGGACGACAAGTTGCCCGCGGCTGCTGGCTGGCGCCACGGCGTGCAGGCCGACATGATCGAGGAGCGGCTGAAGGCCGACTCGGGCCATGCCATCAAGGCGGTATGCGTGGTGCACAACGAAACGTCCACCGGCGTGACCAGCAACATCATGGCCGTGCGCAAGGCCATCGACGCGGCCGGGCATCCGGCGCTGTTGATGGTGGACACCATCTCGGGCCTGGCCTGCGCCAAGTACCAGCACGACGGATGGGGCGTGGACGTTTCCATCAGCGGCGCGCAGAAAGGCCTGATGCTGCCCCCGGGCATCAGCTTCAACGCGCTGTCGCCCAAGGCGATCGAAGCCAGCAAGAGCGCGAAGCTGCCCAAGTCGTTCTGGGCCTGGGACGAGATGATCGAGATGAACAAGTCCGGCTACTTCCCGTACACGCCCAGCACCAACCTGCTGTACGGCTTGGCCGAAGCCTGCGACATGCTGCTCGCGCCCGAGCACGGCGGCCTGGCGGCGGTGTTCGCGCGGCACACGCGCTGGGGCGAAGGCGTGCGCGCGGCCGTGAAGGCCTGGGGCCTGGAGATCCAATGCGCGGACCCGGCGAGCTATTCGCCCGTGCTTACCGGCGTGATGATGCCCGAAGGCGTCGACGCCGACGCGGTGCGCAGGATCATCTACGAGCGATTCGACTGCTCGCTGGGGACCGGCCTGGGCAAGGTCAAAGGCAGGATGTTCCGCATCGGCCACCTGGGCGACTGCAACGACCTGACGCTGATGGCGGCGCTGGCCGGCTGCGAGATGGGCCTGAAGCTTGCCGGCGTGAAATTGGCGGGCTCGGGCGTCCAGGCGGCGATGGATTTCTTTAGCGCGCATCCGGCGCGCGTGCCGCTGCAGAAGGCGGCATGAGGGCGTGCCAACATGGATCCCGGATCGAGTCCGGGATGACAACCGAGAGTTGATTGCAAAGGAGACATCCAATGAAAAATTACGCTTTTTCGTTGTTTTCGCTATTGATTGCCGCGGCGCTGCCGGCCCAGGCCGCCTGGGAGCCTACCAAGCCCGTCGAAGTCATCGTGCCGGCCGGTGCGGGCGGCGCTTCCGACCAGATGGCGCGCACCATCCAGGGCATCATCGTCAAGCACCAGCTGATGAAGCAGCCCATGGCGATCATCAACATGGGCGGCGCGAGCGGCGCGGAAGGCATCATGGATGCGAAGGCTTCGAAAGGCAATCCGCACAAGCTGATGGTGGCGTTTTCCGCGATCTACACGCTGCCCGTCGCGGTCAGCCTGCCCTTCAACTGGCGCGACCTCAATCCGGTGGCCATGATCGCCCTGGACGAGTTCGTGCTGTGGAACAACTCGGAAGCCAAAGAGAAGACGACCAAGGAATTCATCGCTGCGATCAAGGCCGCCCCGCCGGGAACCTTCAAGATGGGAGGGACCGGCATCAAGCGTGAAGACCATATCATCACCGTCGCGATCGAAAAAGTGGCCGGCGTCAAGTTCTCGTACATCCCCTACACGAGCGGCGGCCAGGCGGCGACGCAGCTGGTGGGCAAGCACACCGATTCGAACGTGAACAATCCAAGCGAGAACATCGCCCAGTGGCGGGCCGGCCAGGTGCGCGCGCTGTGCGTCTTTTCCGCCCAGCGAATGGCTTTCAAGGACAAGATCACCAATGACCAGGCGTGGTCCGACATTCCCACCTGCAAGGAGTCGGGCGTGGATGTCGAATACCAGATGCTGCGCGGCTTCTTCCTGCCGGGCGACACCACGAAGGAGCAGGCCGCGTTCTACGTCGACCTGCTGAAGAAAGTGACGGCCACGCCCGACTGGCAGGCCTACCTCAAACAACAGGCGCTGAAGGAA
>DATNBX010000190.1:0-10340 GCA_035571795.1 Ramlibacter sp. | reverse complement strand
CATCGAGGCCCGGCTGTTCCTGGAGCGCGAGATTCCCTGGGACGAAATCGCTTTCAAGACGGTAAGGGAAACCCTGCTGTGTTATTTCGACGACCGGCGCAAGGGCCGCTTCGAAGTGCACAACATCAACATTGCCTGAGTGCCTGCCGGGCAGCTAATAGCGGACCTTGCTCTCCTCGCGCAGCTTGGCGTCCTGCCGGCGCTGGACGCACAGCGGATGGTTCCTGGCCCCGGGCTGGTCGCACTGTTCGGCAAGGCAGAATTCCTTCGACAGGAATACCTTTTCCCGGCAAATTTCGACCGGGTTCGGCGCCGTGGCAGCAACCACAACCGGCGCCCGTATGGCCCGCGGTTCATCCCGATGCCGCGCTGATGGTGGCTCTTCGGCGCGGCTTTCGACGATGGCTTGGGATGCGGACTTGGACTTGGCCTCAATGGCGGCATGCCGCGCCGATGCTGCAGGCCGGTGCGCCGCGGCGGCTCGCGTCGTCGCAGCGGCTTCGGCAGGTTTGGCCGCCACTGCGCTGGCCGGCACATGCGGCCCGGCTGCTGGGCTGACTGCTGGAACCATCGCCGGCACCGCCACTGTGGATGCCGCAGCCGACGGGGCGCTTGCCGGCGCCGCCGCCGTGCTGGTATCGCCGCCGCCTTGGCCCATCATCATCACGGCGGCAATGCCGACCGCGGCCAACGCGCCAAGCGACGCCGCCAAGGCGACCAGCGACGGCCTGCCGCGCGGCGCGGGCACAGGCGCAGTTGGGACCTCGACGGCCGCCGGCTTGAAATCGCTCGCAGGCTCCGCCGCGGACGGCGACGGCACAGTGGGATCCTGGCTGCCTGGCGGAACCACGTTGCCATCGAGAATCGTCTGGTCGGGCAAACCGGGGCCCCAGGAAGAGAGCTTGCGCAGCCGGCGCCTGGCGAGGTCGGCATAGATCCCGGCCGGGAACTTGACCAGGAAACCTTCGAGTTCCTCGGGATCAAGCGACTCCCTGATCTCTTTCCAGTAGGCGAGTTCGATTTCCTGTGTCACTGTTGAAGTGCCGGTCGGCAAATCGATGTGCGGGGCGTCCGGATCACGATTGGACGCGGCGCCCGCCCCTTCGGCTTTCTTCGATGGATTGGGCGGTGGAACCACGGTTGCGTCCTGGGCCCGGCGGGTCGCCGACTGCAGGGCCGAGGCGAAATCGCGAGCTGTCGCAAAGCGCTGCTCGCGATCCTTGGCCAGCGCGCGAGCCACCACGGCATCGATGGCCGGTGGCAAGCGCGGATTGATCGAGCTCGGCGGCACAGGCGTTTGCTCGATGATCTGATGAATGATGGAAAAATCGTTATCGCCGTCGAAGGGGCGCGTGTCCGTCAGCAGCTGGTACAACACGACACCGACCGAAAACAGGTCGCTGCGCGCATCGGTCTTGAACCCCTGCACCTGTTCCGGCGACATGTACTTGAGCGTGCCGATCATGTTGCCCTGGGTGCGCGTCGCGTCACCCGAGTCCTGCATCCGCGCCACGCCGAAATCGGTGAGCTTGACGCGCCCGCCCGGCTCGATCAGCAGGTTGGCCGGCTTGATGTCGCGATGGACGATTCCATGCTTGTGCGCGTACTCCAGCGCAGAGAGCAGATCGCGAAGCATCTTGAGCGACTGCTCGAGCGAATAGCGCTTGCCCTGGTCCAGGTGGTGCTTCAGGTCGTCGCCCTGGATGTACTCCATGACCAGGAACGCGACGTCGCCGTCCCGGTCGGAATCGTAGACGCTGACGATATTGGGGTGCTGCAGTCGCGCCGCGGACCGCGCTTCGGTGCGAAAGCGCAATTCGTATTCGCTCGCGGCCTGCTCCGACAGGCTCTCGACCTTGACGGTCTTGATTGCCACCCGGCGGTCGAGATTCGGGTCACGGCCCTCATACACGATCCCCATCGCGCCCTTGCCGAGCACGCGGACCAGGTCATAGCGGCCAAGCTTCTTGAGACTCACGTGCAGCTGCGTCTTGGTAGCGGCGGAAAGTTGATTCTAGCCCTCGCCCCCCGATCAACGACGACATTGCCGCCCAGGTGTCTCGCGATCGCTACGCTGCAGCGATCAACCTCACGCCGGTACGAGTCAGGATTTCACCAGAAAGGCCACGAGCGGCGCACTTTCGGCATCCCGCTCGCAACCCAGCGAGATCTGTCCCTGGCCAATCAGGTGGCACTCGGTGCGGCGCAACACCACGGGCTCCCGCTGATTGCCAAGGTAGACCCAGGTGCCGAAGCTGGACGTGTCGGTGAGGATGAAATGGCCGCCGCGCCACTCGATCGTCGCGTGCACGCGGGAGACCCGCGAGTCGTTGAGGTACAGCGACGCGGTGCTCGCCCGGCCCAGCGTGAGCTTATCGCCGCTCGGTTCCAGCCGCAGGGTCTGCCCTTGCGCGGAGAGCTCGAGCAGGGCGTCCCTGCCTGCGTCGAAGATCGATCCCCCCATCACCGTCGCATCGGCATCGCGGTCCGGCCGCCAATCGACCCGGAAAACGTTGGTCACCTCGGACTTGCCGCGCAGATACATCGGGCCCAGGCTGCGCAGCTGCGCCAGTTGAACCGGCCCCAACGCATCGCGTACGCGCTGGGTGGTCAGTATCTGCTCCGCGCCCGCGAGGTCCGCCAGCCGTGCCGCGCTGTTGACGGCATCGCCGAAGCAATCGCCCTCGATCTCGACGACTTCGCCGGCTTCGATCCCGATCTGCAACTGCACCGCGTGGCCGCTGCCGCCGGGATAGACGGGTTGATCCTGCAGCCGGTTCTGGATGGCGACGCAAGCGGCGAGCGCATCGCCTTCGGCCGGAAATACCACGAACAGGCCGTCGCCAAGCAATTTGACGACGCGGCCACTGTATTCCTCGAAGGTCTTGCTCAATGCCGCCGTGAGCTGGGTGACGAAACGCCCGGCGGTTTCATCACCGAGCCGCTCGAAGATGCCGGTACTTCCGACGACATCGGCAAAGACAACTGTAGTCACGATGAGTTCGGAGTCCCTGTTCTTGGTGAATAAAGCCGGTCCGCAGCGATTCTATGCGCGGCCTCCATAACGTGCGTCGGCGCGGGACAAAGGGAAAACACCAGCGCGGATGGCGCCGCGGCGCGTTTTAATGTAGACATGTCCACATTGAAACGCCGGTCTGGCGCAGCGCCCTGCCCCTGGATTAGCGCAGGCCCGGGCGGCAGCGGGCTCGGCCTGGACGACTTTCCCAGCGCGCTGCTGATGCGCGTAGCCAACCTGATCCAGGCCGAGGTCACCAGTGTGTACGCAAGGCAGCACGAGCTCACGGTGCCCGAATGGCGGCTGCTGGCCCGGCTGAACGAATCGGCGCCGATGCAGCTGGCCGCACTGTGCCGTACTTCCTTTTTCGACAAGGCCTACGCCGGCCGCGTGCTTAGGCCACTCGAGGGGCGGGGACTTGTTACGCTGAAAGTTGACAGGTCGCACAAGCGCCGGGTTATCGTCGACATCACCGCCGCCGGACGCCAGCTTGCGCGGCAAGTGCAGCCGGTGGCCCGGCGCAGCCAGATGCGGCTGCTCGAAGCATTGGAGCCGGTCGAGCGCACCGCCCTGTACACGACCTTGCACAAGCTGCTGGGCGCGACGGCGCTGTCGCAGTCCGAGGCGGCGTAGCAGACAAGAAAATTGGAGACACCGAATGGACCGACCCTTTGATCGCCGCACGGCTTTGATCGCACTTGGTGCGCTCGGTGCCGCGCCGCTGTTCGCGTACGCGCAAACAGACGCCTGGCCGTCCCGTCCTGTCAAGCTGATCGTGCCGTTCGCGGCCGGCGGCCCGACCGACACGATCGCGCGGATTCTGGCCGAGCGCTTGCAGGCGATCTGGAAGCAGCCCGTGATCGTCGACTACAAGGCCGGCGGCGGCACCATGATCGGTACGCAATTCGTCGCGAAATCCCCGCCCGACGGGTACACGCTCGGAATGGCCATCAGCGCCCACATGATCAACCCGAGCCTGCAGAGCGCCATTCCGTATGACACGACGCGCGACCTTGTCGGGGTTTCGCACGTGGGGCTGGCCCATTTCGGGCTATTCGCGCATCCTTCGCTGCCGGTGAACAACGTCGCGGAACTGATCGCCTATGCCAGGAAGAATCCGGGCAAGCTCAGCTACGCGACGCCGGGTGTCGGGACCGGCACTCACCTGGCGGGCGAAATGCTCAACCACATGACCGGCATCAACATGGTGCACGTTCCCTACAAGGGCAGTGCTCCAGCCCAGCAGGACGTCATCGGCGGCCGCGTGCCGCTGCTGTTCGACGTGCTGTACTCGTCGATGCCCTTCGTCAAGGATGGACGCATGAAGGTGCTGGCGCTGTCGAGTCCGAAGCGCGCGGCTGCGAAGCCGGACATACCGCTGATTTCCGAGAGCGTCCCCGGCTTCTCGGCGATGAGCATCATGGGTGTCATCGCGCCGGCGGGGATGCCGCGCGACCTGGTTCATCGCATCAGCGCCGATGTGGTTCGCGCGGTCAGGTCGCCGGAGCTGACCGAGCGCATGATGAACCTGGGCGTGGAACCGGTGGGATCGACGGCAGAGGAGTACGACGCCCTCATCCGCACCGAAATCGACAAGTGGGCGGCTGTCGTGAAGCAGGCCGGCATCAAGATTGAGTGAAACTGAATTCGCGGTCGTCGGCGGCGGGCTGGCGGGTCTGAGTGCGGCGCTCCAGGCGGCGCAGCTGGGGCGGCGCTGCACGGTATTCACCGGGCCGGCGCCGGGTGGCCTGCTGCTGTCCATCGAGTCGATCCAGGGCCTGCCGGGCCATCCCGAAGGCATTCCTGGTTACGACCTCGGGCCCATGACGCTGGAAGCGGCCATGGACGCCGGAGCCGAATGCATCAGCGCCGAAGCCGACCGGCTGGAGCGCGCCGGCGAACAATGGGTGGTGCATGGCGCCGAGGGCGCAGTCAAGGCGCCGGTGGTGATCTTCGCCTGCGGCGGGCACTTACGAGCTCTGGGCGTTCCGGGCGAAGAGCGGCTGACGGGCAAGGGGGTCAGCCATTGCGCCAGCTGCGACGCTCCGCTGCTGCGCAATCGTCCGGTCGCCGTGGTGGGCGCCGGCGACTCCGCCTGCCAGGAGGCGCTGACGCTGGCTGCGCATGCTAGTGAGGTACATCTGCTGGTGCGCGGCGGCGCATTGCGCGCGCAGAAATTCTGGCGCGACCGCGTCGCCGGACAGCGCAAGATCATGATTCGCTTCGGCGTGACGGTCGAGCAAGTGCTTGGCGAAGACGCCGTGCATGGCGTGCGTCTGGCCGGCGGCGCCGAACTGGCGGTGGATGCGGTCTTCATGTATGCCGGCCTGGTGCCGAACACCGCTTTGCTCGCCGGCGCCCTGCCGCTGGATGGCGGCGGGCGTATCGTCGTCGATGCCATGCTGCGCACATCCGCACCCGGACTGCTGGCCGCCGGTTATGTGCGCGCCGGCAATAGCGGCCAGGCCGCAGGCGCGGCGGCCGACGGTATCGCCGCGGCTTTCGCCGCGCATGAATATCTCGATTCCGGCCGCTGGCCCGTGCCGGCGGCATCCTGACCAAAGGAGACACATGAGTTCCCTTCTGACCGTTCATGACCCGCGCGGGTTTGCTCCCGTCGTGACCGGCAAGCGGCTCGCGCCGCGGCTGGACACGCTGGAAGGCAAGTTGATCCACCTGGTGGACTGCCTGTTCGACAATTCCGAAGTGTTCATGCAGCAGCTGCAGCACTGGTTCGCCGAGCACATGCCGGGCGTGCGCACCGAGATCGTCAAGCCGCGCGAGAGCTGGGTCGACGATCCGGCGATGCGCGCCAAGGTGGTTGCGCAGGCGGACGCAGCGCTGTTCGCAGTCGGTCTCTGAAGCACTTGCTGCCCGACGGTCGCCGGGCTCGCAATGGCGGTAGAGGCCGACGGTGTTCCCACTGTCGCCATCCACACCCATGTCTTCGCGCGCCTCGCGCGCAATGCCGCACGCGTGAACGGCACGCCGACCCTGCGGCAGGCTTTCGTGCCGCAGCCGGTGGTCGGGGTTGCGCCGGCGCAATTGCGCTCCTACATCGATGGTACCGATCCGGTCAGCAAACGGCCCTTCATGCAGGAGATCATCGAAGGCCTGACCGGTCCGCTGACCGAGGCTGACCTGACCGGAACGTCCTTTGCTCGCACGACGCCCAGGCTGCTGGAGCCGGCCTCGGAGGACGACCTGCACCGGCGCTTCGAGCAGGAGCGCTGGACCGACTACCTGCCGATCGTGCTGCCGACAGAGGAGCGCGTGGCCGCGATGCTGAAAGCCACGCGCCACGCTCCGGACGAAGTGGTGGGTCGCATGCGCCCCACCAACTACCGTGAGTTCTGGGAGTACACGGTCGAAAAGGTGGCAGTCAATGCGGTGATGGCCGGCGCCCGGCCCGAATACTTCCCGGTCATCCTCGCGATGGCCGCCAGCGGCATGACGGCGCGCCAGAGCAGCACGACGTCATGGGCGGCGCCGGCGATCGTCAACGGGCCGATCCGCAACGAGATCAGCATGCATTGCGGTATCGGTGCGATGGGACCTTACAGCCACGCCAACGTGGCGATCGGCCGGGCCCACGCGCTGCTGTCGCAAAACCTGCAGGGCGGCTCGGTGGTAGGCGATACCTACATGGGCTCGATCGGCAACGCCTACAACTACGCCTGCACCTGGGCCGAAAACGAGGAGCGCAGCCCCTGGGAGCCCTTGCACGTCCAGCACGGCTTCAAGCCGGAGGACAGCACCGTGACAGTGTTCCTCGGCGGCTGGTACACCATCAGCGGCTACGGCCCGCGTGACACCTGGGAGCAGCGCTTCCGCCACTGCCTGGCGGCGTGCGAGCCCTACAGTCCGCCGATCCTGCTGCTCGATCCGAGCGTTGCTCGGGGCTTCTTCGATCGCGGCTTCACCACCAAGAAGCAGCTGATCGACTGGTGTGCCGAGAACGCACGCGTCACGGCGCGCGAATACTGGGACGATCCGTGGACGCAGACGCTGATCAAGCCGCACGCAGTAGCCGGCGTCGAGCCATGGGCCTCGATGCTGAAGGCCGCGCCCGACGAGATGGTGCGGAAATACCGGGCCGAAGACATCAGCGTCGTCGTGCTCGGCGGAGAGAGCCAGTCGGCCTGGAAGATGGTCGGCGGCAACTTCGCTCGAGCCAAGACGGTGCGTATCGACGACTGGCGGTGAAGGCAGCACATCCTCGCGTCGCGGCAGGCATGGTGGCGCTATTCGCATGAACACCAACAACATCCCTGCAAAGGCGGGGCCGGGCAGGCCGCGGCGCATCGATCACGCGAGGCTGCCTCGTGTTTGACCGGTTCTCGTGGGCCGCGCGCGAGAGCGCGCTCGTGAACTGACTCGTCGCGGCTGTTTGAGCGGAGAGAGCTTCAGGCGAACGCAGCGAGTTCCGCGACGGGGCCATGAGAGCGGGCAAACTCGAGGGAAGTCGGTGCGCAGCGCCGACCGGCCTTGCGGATGCGCCGCGGCCTGCCCGGCCCCGCCTTTGCCGCGAGGTCTGCCTTTCCACGTGTCTCCTAGCCCTCGCGCCGCCAGCAGCGTTTCACGTGTCTCCTAGCCTTCGCGCCGCCACCGCGCGCCCCATTCCTCCAGCGGCACGCGCGACACGTTGCAGACATAGCTGATGGCGTGATACCAGCCGGCGAGCATCAACAGCTCGATCAATTGCGGCGCCGACCATTGCTCGGCCAGTTGCGGCCAGAGCGCATCGCTCACGGTCGAAGTGTCGTGCAGCTCGTCGACCATCCGTACCAGCAGGCGGTCGCGCGCCGCGAGCGGCGCGTGGTCCGCCTGCGGATCGGCGATCACTGCGTTCTGGGCGGACGTGAAGCCGGCAGCCTCGGCGAAGGTGGACACATGCACCCCCCATTCGTATTCGGCGCCGCAGCGCGCGCAGACCCGGTCGATCACGACTTCGCGATCGCGCAGCATCAGACTCGCCTTGGGACCGAGCAGGTAGCCGCCCCAGCCAGTGGCGCGCTCGGCCAGGCGCGGGTTATGGGCCAGCACCCGGAACAGCGCGAGGATGGAGGGCGCGCCCGGCGGCGTCATGCGAGTGAGCAGCGTTTCCAGTTCGGGGTCGTAGGGCGGTGCGAGCGGCTCGATCCGGGTTGAAGAGGCTTTAGTGCCAGTCATGATTTCTCCTGGTCAACGATGGACAATGCGCTACTGATTCCGTAGCCACTTCCACTATACGGCTACGAATTCCGTAGCGCAAGCGGCAAGCGCGACAGGGCAACCGCTAGAATCGCCGGCGATGATCAACTCCACGCCCCTGCCCGGCAACAAAGTGCGCGGCTCGCGCACCGGGCGGCCGGTCATGGCGCTGCTGGACCTGCTGGGCCGGCGCGGCAGCCTGCGGTTGCTGTGGGAATTGCGCGACGGCCACCCGCAGAGCTTCAGGTTGCTGCGCGCCAGTGCCGACGCCATCTCCCCCTCGGTGCTGAATACCCGGCTGAAGGAGCTGCGCGAAGCCCATCTGGTCGAACTGCGCGAGGGCGGTTACGGGCTGACCGCTCACGGACTCGAGCTGGTCAAACACCTCAAGCCTCTCAATCGCTGGGCCGAGGCGTGGGCCTCGGAGCGAAAAATTAGCTGATCGTTATCACCCTGCCTTGAAAAGGGCCTGCCGGCCCCAAGCTGCCCCGCAGCGACATTCCCTCCCTAAGAACAAGCCATGCCTGCTGACAATCAACCTGCCATGACCGAGAACGAACGGATCGAACCGACCCTGAACCCAACCGACGGTACGCCGGCCGATGCGAGCCTCGAGGAGCGCGAAGCCGCACAGGCCGCCAACGAGGCGGAGCTGCTGGATCAGCTGCAGGCCGATCTCGCAGCCATGCAGTCCAAGAATGCCGAACTGGCGGAGCAATTCCTGCGCGCGCAGGCCGACATCCAGAACACCCGGCGCCGGGCCGAGGAAGAAATGTCCAGGGCCCGCAAATTCGCGATCGAAAGCTTCGCCGACAGCCTGTTGCCCGTACTGGACAGCCTAGAGGCCAGTTTCGCGCACAAGGACGCGTCGCCCGAGCAGATTCGCGCGGGCTCCGAAGCGACACTGCGCCAGCTCAAGAGCGCACTGGAGCGCAACAAGGTGGTCGAGATCAATCCGGCCGTCGGCGCGAAGTTCGACCCTCATCAGCAGCAGGCGATCTCGGTCGTGCCCTTGCCCCCCGAATCCACACAGGAAGCCAACACCGTCGTCAGTGTGCTGCAAAAGGGCTATCTGATCGCCGAGCGCGTGCTGCGGCCGGCCCTCGTGACCGTCGCAGCGGCCAAATAAACCATGGGTCCCGGATCGAGTCCGGAATGCCTGCCGGCCACTTGAAACACCACAGCTTATCCACAAGTAACCCACATCGAATCTGAATTGGCCGAACGGCCGCAAGCAAGGAGCAAGAACATGGGAAGAATCATCGGCATCGACCTGGGCACCACCAACTCGTGCGTCTCCATCATGGAGGGCAATACGCCCAAGGTCATCGAAAACAGCGAGGGTGCGCGCACCACGCCGTCGATCGTGGCCTATCAGGAAGACGGCGATATCCTGGTCGGCGCCTCGGCCAAGCGCCAAGCCGTCACCAACGCCAAGAACACGCTGTACGCGGTCAAGCGGTTGATAGGCCGCAAGTTCGAGGAAAAGGAAGTCCAGAAGGACATCCACCTCATGCCCTACAAGATCGTCAAGGCCGATAACGGCGACGCGTGGGTCGAAGTGCGCGGCAAGAAGCTCGCGGCGCCGCAGATTTCCGCCGAGGTGCTGCGCAAGATGAAAAAGACCGCCGAGGATTACCTGGGCGAGCCCGTCACGGACGCCGTGATCACGGTGCCCGCCTACTTCAACGACAGCCAGCGCCAAGCCACCAAGGACGCCGGCCGGATTGCCGGGCTCGATGTGAAGCGCATCATCAACGAGCCCACCGCGGCAGCCCTGGCCTTCGGCCTGGACAAACGGGAAAAGGGCGACCGAAAGATCGCCGTGTACGACCTGGGCGGCGGCACCTTCGACATCTCGATCATCGAGATCGCCGACGTCGAGGGCGAAAAGCAGTTCGAAGTGCTGTCCACCAACGGCGACACCTTCCTGGGCGGGGAAGACTTCGACCAGCGCATCATCGACTACATCATCGCCGAGTTCAAGAAGGACCAGGGCGTCGACCTGTCCAAGGACGTGCTCGCGCTGCAACGGCTGAAGGAAGCCGCCGAGAAGGCCAAGATCGAGCTGTCCAGCAACTCGCAGACCGACGTGAACCTGCCGTACATCACGGCCGACGCCAATGGCCCG
>DATNBX010000189.1:0-3059 GCA_035571795.1 Ramlibacter sp. | reverse complement strand
GCCTCCGGGCCGAGCCGGTAGCCGTCCCAGATCTCGCGCTCCAGATCCTTCGGTGCGCAAAACACCGTGCTCTTGCCGTCGCCCGTAATCACCAGCCAGGCATTGGGTTCGGTGAAGCCGGTCAGATAGTAGAAATAGCTGTCGTGCCGATAGGGAAAATCGCTGTCGCGGTTGCGCGGCCGCTCGAACGCCGTCGGGATCAAGGCGATGCCGTCTCTGCCCAATTCGGCGGCGACACGGGCGCGGCGCGCGGCGTAGATCGAATGGTTCATCGTGTGTTCAGTTCGGCCAGCCGCTGGGGGGTTCCCACATCGGCCCACTGGCCGGTGTAGATCTCGGCGGTGACTTGCCCATTGTCCATCGCCGCGCGCAGCAATGGGGCCAGCGGGGCTTTCAGGCCTTGCGGATTGCCGGCCGGCAGGCTGGCGAAGAAGTCCTTGCGGTACAGGCCGATGGTCGAGTAGGTGAAGCGCTGCTCGGCATCATTAAGCGCCACACCGTCCGCGCCCAAGCCGAAGTCGCCCCTTGGGTTGTGCGGCGGATTCGCGACCAGAAAAATATGCGCAAGCTTGCCGCCGGCGATGAAGCGCTCCAGCGCTGCCCGCGAGAACTCGAACTGCGGCACGTACACGTCGCCGCCGACCAGCCAGAACGCGTCATCCAGCAGCGGCAGCGCGCGGGCGATGCCGCCGGCGGTTTCGAGCGCGCCGCCGAAGTCGCGGCCCTCGTGCGAGTAGTGGATCCGCGGGGACTGCGGATTCGCTTGCGCGGCGGAGCCGTCGAGGCCGGAAAAGTGACTCTCGATCTGCTGCCCCAGCCAGGCCGTGTTCACCACCAGGTCGCGAAAGCCCGCGCGCCCCAGCGCCTCGGTGTGGTACTGCATCAGCGGCTTGCCGCGCACCTGCAGCAGCGGCTTGGGGCAGTGGTCGGTCAGGGGCCGCATGCGTTCGCCCCGGCCGGCGGCCAGGATCATGGCTTGGGCCCGAATCACGCCCTAGGCCCTCAACCGTCTGCTTCGCGGTTCGGGCATCGAGCCCGAACCGCTCGGGAATGAAATCTCTGGTCGACCCCGCAAAGCGGGGCCCGCGCCCTTCGTGATTTCATTCCCCATCCCCCCGATCGAGCGACCGCTGCTCGGTCCATTCCGGCTGGAAGCGGTTGACCAGCGCGAACATCAGGCCACGCGCCTTGGCCGAATGGTCGCCGCCGAAGTTGCAGACGTAGACGTCCAGGGTCACGGCTTTCTGCTCCGGCCAGGTGTGCAGGCAGACATGCGATTCGGCCAGCAGGACGGCCGCAGTGACCCCACCTTCGGCGCCCTCGGCGCCCGGAAAAGCATGGAAGAGCTGATTGACTGGCTGCAGTCCCACGGCCTCCGCCGCTTTCAGGCACCAGTCCGACAACCGCTGCGCGTCCGTCAGCCAGGCCGCATCGCAGCGGCACCGGTACAGATCGGCAGTGAGGTGGAGGCCTTGCATGGGCGTGACTTTAGACGATGGAATGGGCGCTGACGCAGCGCCTGTCTGATGGGCTTGAGCACTCCGGCAGGTAAAATATCGGGTTTCCCCTGATACACCCCCGGAGCAGCCCCCGATGTTCAACGATTCACCTGTGGCCCACGCGAACCGCGAGAACATGGCGAATGCCATTCGGGCATTGGCCATGGATGCCGTACAACAAGCCAACTCGGGGCATCCCGGCGCGCCCATGGGCATGGCCGACATCGCCGTCGCGCTCTGGAGCAATCATCTCAAGCACAACCCCGGCAATCCGCACTGGTTCGACCGCGACCGTTTCGTGCTGTCCAACGGCCATGGTTCGATGTTGATTTACGCACTGTTGCACCTGACCGGATACGACCTGCCGATCGAAGAGCTGAGGAATTTCCGCCAGCTGCACAGCAAGACGCCGGGGCATCCTGAGACCGGCGTGACGCCCGGCGTTGAAACCACGACCGGTCCGCTGGGCCAGGGCATCGGCAACGCCATCGGGATGGCGCTGGCCGAGAAGCTGCTGGCCGCCGAGTTCAACCGCGACGGCCACGAGATCGTCGACCACCACACTTATGCGTTCATGGGCGACGGCTGCATGATGGAAGGCGTGGCCCACGAAGCCTGCGGCCTGGCCGGCGCCTGGAAGCTGGGCAAGCTGATCGCGATCTACGACGACAACGGCATCTCGATCGACGGGCCGGTGACGCCCTGGTTCGTCGATGACACGCCGGCGCGCTTCAAGGCCTATGGCTGGAACGTGATCGGGCCGATCGACGGGCACGACGTCACTGCCGTCGATCGTGCCATCGCGGATGCGCGCCGCGGCGTCGACAAGCCCACGCTGATCGTTGCCAGGACGCAGATCGGCAAGGGCAGCCCTAATCGCGCCAACACGGCCAAGGCCCATGGCGAGGCGCTCGGCCCGGAAGAAGTCAGGCTCACGCGCGAAGCTATGGGCTGGCCGCACGAGCCCTTCGTGGTTCCCAAGGAGGTCTATGGCGATTGGGACGCCAGGCCCAAGGGCGGCGCGTTGCAGGCCGAGTGGGAGGCGCGCTTTGCCGCCTACCGCGCTGCCTATCCCGAGCTGGCCGCCGAGTTCGAGCGCCGGATGCGGGGCGAACTACCGAAGAATTTTGCCCAGGTCGCGGTCGACGCGGCGGTGGCGGCCCATTCCAAGGCCGAGACGGTGGCTTCGCGCAAGGCCTCGCAACTTGCCCTCGAAGCGTTCACCGCAGCCCTGCCCGAGATGCTCGGCGGCTCGGCCGACCTGACCGGTTCCAACCTCACCAATACCAAGAGCACGCCTGCGCTGCGGTTCGATCTGGCCGGCGACATCAAGCGCATCGAAGACGGCCGGATCGGGCGCCACATCAACTATGGCGTGCGCGAATTCGGCATGGCCGCGGTGATGAACGGCATTTGCCTGCACGGCGGCTATATCCCCTATGGCGGCACCTTCCTGACCTTCAGCGACTACAGCCGCAACGCGATCCGCATGGCCGCGCTGATGAAAAAGCGCGTCATCCATGTCTTCACCCATGACTCCATCGGCCTGGGCGAGGATGG
>DATNBX010000188.1:0-25927 GCA_035571795.1 Ramlibacter sp. | reverse complement strand
CGCGGTGGAAGGCCGCATCCACATTGCCGCCCCCACGGACACGAGCACCCAATTCCTGGCTGAATGGGTCGGCGACTACACGAAGATGCATCCGCGCCTGGCAGTGATCCTGCGCGTCGGCGACCGGATGCACGACTTGCCCCGCGAAGCGGTAGACATCGCAATCCGATACGGCGAGCTCACCGACTCGTCCATGGTCGGCCGATTGCTCGTGCGCACGCACCGCGTCCTCGTCGCCGCGCCGAAGTATCTCGAGCAATCGGCACCTCCTCTCCTGTCCCCGGCGGATCTGGCCAACCATCGCTGCCTGGCGTGGTTATCGCGCGATCAGCCCAAAGTCCAGTGGAGCTTCGTCTCACCCTCGGGGACGACCGAAACGGTGGCCGTCAAGCCCGCCCTGTGCGGAGACTCGCTTCTGGTCCGCCAGTGGGCCGTGAGAGGCGACGGCGTGGCCTACAAGGCTCACGTGGACGTCGCGGCCGATCTTCGAGCCGGAAGACTGGTTCGGTTGCTCGAGGACCACCAAGGCGAGCCGGTGCCGATCAGCGCGGTCATGCCGAGCGGTCGCCACATGCCGACCCGCGTTCGTGCGATGGTGGATCACCTGGCCCGGCGGTTTGCCGAGATGTAGAGGCGTTCCATTCAAGCAAGCCATGGCGCCAGGTCTTACGGCGCCAAATGTCAGAAGCCTTCCAGAACAATCTTTCCGCGCACCTTTCCGCTCTCCAGGAACGCGTGCGCGCGCTTGAGGTTGGCCGCATTGATGCGCCCGAAGTGCTCGCCGAGCGTGGTGCGCAGCTCACCCGCATCGACCAGCCGCGCGACTTCGGCGAGCAGCTCGTGCTGCTTGATCAGGTCGGCCGTGCCGAACAAGGAACGCGTGAACATCAGCTCCCAATGCAGCGACACGCTCTTGCGCTTGAGAGCACCGATGTCGATGGAGCCGGGAGAAGGGTCGTCGATGAGACCGAACTTCCCCTGGGGAGCGATCACCTCCGCGATGCCGGCGAAATGCTGCTCCGTATGGGTCAGGCTCACCACATAGTCGGGCGCAGCCAATTCGGCGCGCTGGAACTCGTCGACGATCGAAGTGGCGTGGTCGATCACATGGTGGGCGCCCAGGCCCCGCACCCATTCGGCGGTTTCCGGACGCGACGCCGTGCCGATCACGGTCAGCCCCGTCAGCCGCCTCGCCAGCTGAACCATGATCGAACCCACGCCTCCAGCGGCTCCGACGATGAGCAGCGATCGGTTCCTGTCCCCCTCGCCTCGCGTGATGGCCAAGCGATCGAACAACATCTCCCATGCCGTGATCGCGGTCAGGGGCAACGCGGCGGCCTGGGCATCGCTCAGCGACGCCGGGGCCAACGCAGCGATGCGCTCGTCAACCAGGTGACACTCGGCGTTCGCTCCCGGTCGGTTGATCGCGCCGGCATACCACACGCGGTCTCCCGGCCTGAACAGCGTGACCTCCCGGCCCACGGCGCGCACGATGCCGACGGCGTCCCAGCCCAGAACACCCCATTGGCCTTCCGGCGGCCGTGAGCCGTTGCGGATCTTGGTGTCCACCGGGTTCACGGACACGGCCTTCACGTCGACAGTCAGGTCGCGCTTGCCGGGAATGGGCTCGGACAGGTCCACGTCCAGCAGTGACTGCGCATCGGCAATCGGCAGCGGCATCTGGTAGGCAACAGCTCTCATCGGCACCTCGTTGGTAAATGCCGGGCAGTGTGCCCGCCATCGGGTCCGCGATCGAGTACCCAGAGCCGAAATGATCTTCAGCAGTCCGTTGAAGATGATCCGGGCGCCGCCAAACCCCTGGCCATACCTTGCGCGAGCGCACTCAATACGTGCTTCGCGCCGGCGAACGCGGCCGAGGCTCCGATAAAGCGGCGACTCGCGGCCAGAATCTCCTGAATGCCCGCGAATGTCCGGTATTCGTCGTCGAATTTTGACGGTCGAACGTCTGGAAGGGGCCCGAAAGCGGCCGTCCGGCGAATAACAGGTTTTGCTGTGCCGCGTGCCAAGCACCCCGCCGATGCATCCCGTCCGCGCCGATCGCCCCCCTTGCGAAACCTCAACTTGTGCCCCCGCGTTCGCCCTCAAACTCGGGGCCCTGCAAAGTTCATATCAACAACCGCCCCCATGCTGCGCTACCTCACTCTCCCCGTCACCCCGTTCCAGCAAAACTGCTCCATCGTCTGGGACGAGGACACCAGGCAGGCCGCCATCATCGATCCGGGCGGCGACCTGGATGAATTGCTCGCCGAGATCGAGCGGCTCAAGGTCACGCCGCAGCAGATCTGGCTGACCCACGCCCACATCGACCACGCCGGCGGCACGGCGGAACTGGCGCGGCGGCTGGCCGTACCGGTCATCGGCCCGCATCCGGCGGATCAGTTCTGGATCGACATGCTGCCTCAGCAAAGCGCGATGTTCGGACTGGCGCCTGCGCAGCTGTTCAAACCGACGCGCTGGCTGCATGACGGCGACACGGTCGAGCTGGCGGGACATCGCTTCGAAGTGCGCCACTGCCCCGGCCATACGCCAGGTCACGTGGTGTTCCATTCGCCGCAGATGAAGCGCGCGTTCGTCGGCGACGTCCTGTTCGCCGGCAGCATCGGCCGCACGGATCTGCCGCAGGGCGATCACGCGACGCTGCTCGCCAGCATCACGGGCCGGCTCTGGCCGATGGGCGACGACACGGTGTTCATCCCCGGACACGGTCCCGAGAGCACGTTCGGTCGCGAACGCGCCACCAATCCCTTCGTGGGCGGCACCTAGGTTCGGCACCTAAGCTGCGAGGGTCGGTAACGTTGGCGTCATCGATGTGACAAATTGGCACGCAATATGCTGTAAACGAGTTGCAATATCAATCACCCTGGTTGCCCGCTGGCCAGCCAAGCGGCGTGCGGCCCGGACGAAAGGCGTTTGTGTCTGAAGCCAAGAAGGTCTTGATCATCGAAGACGAAGCGGTCTTCGCTGAGAACCTGCAAACGCACTTCCAGCGTTGTGGGTGGAACGCTCGTGTCGCCTGCAATGGCAAGCTGGCACTGATAGCGGCCGACGAGTTCCTGCCCGAGTTGATCCTGGTGGATTACCACCTGCCGGACATGAACGGATTCGAGGTGCTGGATGCCATTCGCGCCGCGAACCATTGCTGCGGCTGCGTCCTCATGACAGGCCATCCGACCGACACGATCCAGCTTCAGGCCGATGCGCGCAGGCACGCCATCAAGCGGATCCTGTGGAAGCCCTTTCCCCTTGCGGGGTTAACGCAGTTCCTGGCCGAGAAGGACTCCGAGAGCGGGGACTGAGCAGCGCCACCCGGCCACCCAAGACCCATCACTATTGGGGAAATATCCCCAATCAGGCGCGGTGTTGCCCGGTGAACCGTAGCGCCGCGCCGTTCGCGCTGACTCGGGGCTCGCACAAATAGTTTTCATTTTGTGCCATGGGGGTACCCCGCCTGCGGCCCGCCGGCTGCCGCGGCGGAAAGCTCAATCACAGGTTCGCGAGACCGCGCAACATGAGCCGGAGCGCAAGGCGCGGCATGCAAGCCAATCGCGCGGGCCGCAGCGGCGCGAGGCCGCTGCGGCATCCGAGCCGCGAGACGGGAGGGCAAAGCAGACCGGAAGCTCACTTACGTCCTGCTGCAACCAGCCGTGGACTTGCTGCCATATTGGGAGTCGGGGAGTTGCCAACTTTATTGAATCGGGAAAGCTCAATGGCGTATGAACTCAATGCTTCCAATCTCTTGAATCCCATGATGGTGTGGTCCGATCTGGGCCTGCGCGCGCTGGACATGACCCTGTCTTCGTCCCAGGACATCGGCGAGAACATCGAGCGGCTGACCCGCGCCAGCGCGAGCGCAAGCGTCGAGCCGGTCCAGGACGTGGTCTCGCGTTCCACGGCGTCGCATCAATCCGATTTCGCCATCCCCTCCGGTGTGGCACTGTCCGCCGATCTGCAACGCTCCGCCCTCGACCTGATGATGCAGGGCTGGATGCATGGCTGGACACAGTGGATGTCGACGCTGGGCTCATTCGCGTCGTTGGCGGCGAGCCTTGCTCCAAGCCGAAGCCGGAAGAGCCAGAGCGGCGTCCTCGGCACCATGGCCAAGAATCTGCTGCCCTTCGCGGACCTCGACTCATCTGCCACGCGAGCGCACAGCTCCTCGCGCCAACACGGCGGACAGCGCGACACGAAAGCTCGAACTGCTTCGACGGAGCACGCGTTCGCTTCGGCCGAACCCCACCGGCGCCGCGGCGCCAGCCGCGCCAAGGCGAAACCACGTCGCTCGCGCGGCACTTGATCCGGGCGCTGCGCTAAGCAACCGGGCAAGCGATGGAGGGCACGACCAAACTTCATTCTTGCCTGGTGCTCTTCGTGTCCGTCGCCTGCGGCGCGTGGCTCACAGCCGCTGCCCAGGCGCAACCGGGACAGGCACAGCCGTCCGAGGAACTCATCGCTGCCTTGTCGGCCGCGCGCAGGCACGGGTGCGCGGGCCACCCTGCAGCCGTGGCCGGCCTGCGCCGGGTCGACCGGCTGGACCAGGCCGCGCAGCGCATCGCGCAGGGCGAGTCGCCCGATGCCGCGACCAAGGCGTCCGGCTATCGGTCGACGCGCCTGTTCATGATGAACATGAGCGGCTACGAATCGCCTTCCGGGCTGGCCAGGACGATGGCCGAAAGATATTGCAAGGCCTTGAGCGACCCCAGGCTGACCGACGCCGGCTTCTTTCGGCGCGGTGCCTCGGTTTGGCTGGTGATGGCCGAGCCCTTCGCGCCGCCGCCGGCGTCCGCCGCAGCGGCTATCGCTGGCCGGGTGCTGGGACTGACGAACGAAGCTCGAGCCCGGGCGCGCAAATGCGGCGACGAGTTGTTCGAGGCGGCCGCGCCGCTGAAGGCAAATCCCCTGCTGGAAAAGGCTGCGGCTGTTCATGCCCAGGACATGGCGCAGCACAGCTACCTGGAGCACCGCGGGCGCGACGGGACCGGCGTCGCCGAGCGCGTCGGCCGCGCCGGCTATCCCTGGCGCAGCGTGGGGGAGAACATCGCTTCGGGTCAGACGTCGCCCGAGCAGGTGGTGCAAGAGTGGATCGGCAGCCCCGGGCATTGCGCCAACCTGATGAGCCCGGGCTTCACGGAAATGGGCGTCGCCTATGCCGTCGACCCCAACAGTGCGTCCGGCATCTACTGGACCGAGGTATTCGGCCGCCCGCGGTAACACCCCTCTGGCTCCGTGCTTTCATTGCAGAGCTGGAAGTGCGGACACGTGACGTATATCCTGCAAGATTGCGTCACGCCTGACAGGCCCGCGTCGTACCGCCGGCTCGGGCAGAAAGGACGATTCGATGGTCATGCGCCAGGCCGCCGTTTTGGCAGCGGCTGCGGGCCTTTCAGTGCTGCTGACGGCCAGTTGCGGCGGCGGATCCGATACCGGGGCCGGTACCGCTGCGTGCAGCGGCGCCGGCGCCTGCGTCAGCACGCTCGCAGGCACGGGCCAGCAAGGCAACGTCGACGGCGCGATGGACCAAGCACAGTTTTCGATGCCGCACTCGGTGGTTGTCGATGCGCAGTCCGGCATCCATGTCGCCGACTATGGAAGCAGTCATCTCACCCGTCTGATTTCGCAGGGCCGTGTGTCGAGTCTGGCCGAGGACCCGATCGCGTTTCCGTTTCCGGAGGATGTCGCGACCGACGCCGCCGGCAACAACTACATCGCCGACACGTACGGAAACCGCATCCTCAAGGTGACACCGGCGGGCGAGACGACGACAGTTGCCGGTACGGGCCAAAGCGGCAGCGCAGATGGCGACGCCGCCACGGCCACATTCAGCATGCCGACCGGGCTGGCTTTCGATGCCCGCGGCGTGCTGTACGTCGCCGACATGGGCAACCGCAAGATCCGCAAGATCGAATTGCCCTAGTGACAGGGCACTAGCGATAGAAGGCTTCGACCTTGCCCTTCAACGTGATCAGCAGGGGGTTGCCCTTGCGATCCAGGGTCTTGCCCGCGGGCACCTTGACCCAGCCCTCGCTGATGCAGTACTCCTCGACGTCCCTGCGCTCCTTGCCGTTCAATCGAATGCCCACTTCATGCTCGAACACCGCAGCAACGTGATGGGGGCTGCGAGGGTCGGCCGAAAGACGGTCGGGAAGAGCGGGCAATGAAGTGGCTTCGTCCATGGGCGCGTATTTTGCAGCATCGTGCCGGTCGTCGAATGTCACGGGAGTTGCACTATGCGGCGATGCCGCTGCGGCGCGCTCGTACGCTACGGCGCATGGCTGAAATCTTTTCAGACCTGGGCGGAACGCTGATCTGCCTGTCCTGGCTCATTCTCTTCTTGTGGGCTGCCAACCAGGGCTGAGCCCTGCGCGCGGCCGTCACCGCTGGCTGCGCTGCGCGGCGCCCCACCGAGCGGCACGAAAGCCCAGCTGCCGAAAAAGCCGGCAGCCACCATCAGCCACCATCCCAGGTCATAGCCGTCCACATGCACGCCGATCGCGGTGCCGATCAGGATTCCCGTGAAAAGCAGCAGTGCGGCATGAACTCGCATGACGGCTCCTTCCGTCGCGCGGGTAGTGCGACGTCTTGAGCTCATTCTGGGCGCATTCGACGGCCTGCGCTGTGGGCCTATTCCTACTTCCATGTACCGGGAAAGCTGATAACTCGCCGGTCGCCGCGCCGGATGCGATCTGCCCGCGTGCGGGGCGGGTGGGCGCAGTCCGGCGCGGCGATTTGGGCTGCTCAGCGGTCCGTGCCGGCCAGGATGACGCCGTTGGGTGCGCGATGCGGCAGCGTTGCGATGTGCGACGAGCCGCTATCTTCTCCATTCATCGAGTTCACCTGGCGGCGCGCGGCGATGTATTCGGCCTTCACCTGCTCACGGGTGTAGCTGGTCTGGGGCAGTGACGCATTGAGCTGCGTTCCCCATTCGCTGTTGGCCCTTCTCAGGACTTCGGCCTGGCCCATGACTTCGGCTTGGACTTCGGCGCGGTCGCGGGTGCTCACGAACGTCGTGTTGTCGTTTCCGATTTCACCATTCGCATAAGCGTTGCTCGAAGCAAGCGCAGCCAGTGCGATGGCGGCGGCGGCCGTGGTGGACAGGGCCAGGGTGGATGCGATGTTGCGGTTCATGTTCAACTCCTTTGAGCGCTTGTTGCGATTCAAGACATGACGAGCCGCTCAACCCCCGTCAGTCCAGCCGTGGTGAGCCGCTTGCGCTAATCACCTTGGAGGGAACTCGCTTGAAATGAATTTCGAACGAGTGCCGCAATAGTGGTTGCCGCCCGCCGTATTTGCTATACCGCGTTCGAGCATGGGCATCGCGCGTTCGCGTGGCACTTTCTGGTGCATTTATCACCAAATGGTTTTCCTGTTGGATTTGTCACTGAAACCGAGTGATCGATATCGTGTGGCGGCCAAATGAAGCGGCACAAGGCACTTATCGCGAGAAGAACCGTTGCATAGTTGCGCGCGGCGCGAATGCCAGAATGCTGCCGCCAGTCACCACAACGGGAGCGCATGAACATGGCGACACAAAGAATCTTCGACGCCAGGCCCGATCGGCTCGATTTGCGGGACCTGCCTTACCGGCCTCCATTGCGATCGCTTGCTCCTGCGTGGCCTACGGACAACGACATCCAGCAGTTCATACCCGGCTACGTGGCCGCGAAGCTGGTGCTGGATCAGGGCAAGGAAGGCGCGTGCACGGGCTTTGGGCTGGCCGGCGTCGCCAACTACCTGTTCTGGGTCCGCCATGTCGGCAAGCGCGCTCGCACTGCCTTTGTTCCGGTCAGCCCGCGCATGCTGTACGAGCTTGCAAAGCGCTACGATGAGTGGCCCGGAACCGACTACGAAGGCTCGAGTTGCCGTGGCGCGATCAAGGGTTGGCACAAGCACGGCGTTTGCAGCGCGCGGGACTGGCCTTACCGGCTCGACGCCGCCGGCAAGCCGGTGTTTGTCCGTCCGGCACCCCGCTGGGAACTGGACGCGGCGCAGCGGCCGCTGGGCGTGTACTACCGCATCGATCGCCAGTCCATCGTGGATCTGCAATCGGCCATCGCGGAGATCGGCGCGATCTATGTCTCGGCGACGGCCCACGACGGCTGGGACGCGCTCGCGCAATGCGGGCTGCCCGCGCCCCGCAGGCATGCGGACCTGCCCGAGATCAAACCGATTTCGGACCGCAAGAGCGGCGGTGGACATGCATTTGCCGTGGTGGGTTATGACGAGCGAGGGTTCGTCGTCCAGAACTCGTGGGGCACCTCGTGGGGCGCGTCCGGGTTTGCCGTGCTGCCCTACGACGATTGGATCGTGAACGTGACCGACGCGTGGGCGTGTGCCTTGGGTGTTCCGGCGGTGCTGCGCGACGGCGGAAACCTCGCGAGCCGGCCGATCGCATCGTCGCGCTGGCGCGTCGGCCGCAGCGGCTCGCTGACGGCGCTGGAGCGCCAGACGCGTCAGGAAGGCAACCCCGCCGACGATCCATGGCCTGTCGATCACCCATTCAATCACAAGGAGTACCGGCCGTGGTCGACGGCAGCAGCCTACGAGCACACGCTGGTGACCGGCAACAACGGCGAGCTCGTGCCCACCGATTTCACGCGGGACCCCTCGGACCGGCAGGGGCTTGCCGGCCAGATCGTGCGGGAAGCGCCGCAAATGTGGCTCGCCTCGGGTTCGGAGTCGGTGCTCAAACTCCTGGTCTATGCGCACGGCGGCCTGAACAGCGAGGATGAGTCGATCAAGCGGATCCGGATGCTGGGTCCGTGCTTCGAGGCCAATGGCATCTACCCGATCTTCCTGACCTGGAAAACCGGCGTGGGCGAAACCATAGTGGACATGCTCCAGGACTGGGCGCGCCGCTGGCTCGGCGAAGAGGCAGCACGCAGCAAGGGCATCCTGGACGCGCTGGGCGATGCCAAGGATCGCGCGGTGGAGGCGGCGGCTCACACGCTGTTCAGAGGCTTGTGGACGCAGATGCGCGGCAACGCGGCCGCGTCGGTGCAGGCCGGGCATGGCCTCGACCTGCTGGCGAAAAACCTGCTGGCGCTGCAGGAGGAGCTGGCGGCCAATGGCAAGCGCCTGGAATTGCATCTCGCCGGGCACTCGGCGGGCAGCATCCTGCTCGGTCATTTCGTGAGCCTTGTTGCCGGGCGGCGAGCGGACGGCCCGCAGCCGCTGGCGGTGAAGAGCACAACGCTCTTCGCGCCGGCCTGCTCGAGCGCGTTTGCCAATGAGCACTACGTGGCCGCGCAGGCAAAGGGCGTGCTCAAGCTCTCGGAGCTTTGCCTGTACGCCCTGAGCGACGAGAACGAGAAGGCGGACGCCTTGCCCTCTCCCGCGCTGCCCGCGTACGGCAAGTCACTGCTGTACCTGGTTTCGCGCGCGCTGGATGATGTTCGCAAGATTCCGCTGCTGGGCATGCAACGCGCCCAGCTGCCGGAATACGAAGACGATGCCGACCAGTGGGATGCGGGTCAATTGCCCGAGGTCCGTCAATGGCGCAGCGCGTGGCCGGGCGCGGGCCAAGGCTTGCTGCAGGTGGTCAAGACGCCCGAAGTGGTCGTCACGCGAGAGGGCGGCCGCATCCAGGCCACGCACGGCTCTTTCGACAACAACATCGCCGCGATCACGCAGGCGATCGAGCGCATCAAGGGAAGCCCGCTGGTCGCCGAGCTCGAGTGGCTTGACTATTAGGCGGCGTTGACGGCCGCTTTCAGCGCACACCTTTCCCGATGAGGAAAGGCGCTGCCTTCCTGTCGGACCCCAGGATGTGGTTGTTGAGCCAGTCGCACAGGAACTTGAGCGTCGCTAGCGTGACGTGGCTCTGCCCGGCGTGCAGCTTCTGCACCAGCGTGTTGGCCTGCTCCGTCAGCTTGGCGTGCTCGGCCCGGTGAGCCGCCTCGTCGGTGTAGCCGTATTGGCGATACAGCTTCTCCTCGTAGGCAAAGTGGTAGGCCGTGTAGTCCAGCACGCCCCCGAGCACCTTGCCGACCACCTCGTTGCCGTGCCCTTCCTGTATCGCTTCGTAGAGCTCGTTGAACAGGCAGAACAGCCGCTGGTGCTGGGCGTCGATCTCGCGGATGTTGACGCTGTATTTGGAGTCCCACACGAACAGGCTCATTTCATCGCTCCTTGTGCACAGGCGCAGAAGATAGCGGTTGCGCCTGGCGGGCGCTTTGTGTCAGCGCAACAAAAACCGGGAATCTCGTTTCGAAAGCTGCCGGGCCGGCCACCGGCCTAGCCCGGTAGGGCCAGGGCCGCTCCCGCGCTCCTGGAACGGCGGCCGCCCTTTGTCTGCGGCGCCCCTAACCCAGCTCATCCATCGTGGCAAGTGTCCATGCCCCGAGGTCGAAAATAAGCAGATGCAATTTCGTGATGAATTCACGCAGGTCACGTAACTAATCATCACGGAACGATTCATCACGTAACTATTGCTTTAGCGGCTAGTGTCGAGCTGGTGTCCTACATCGCTGCGGGACAGCTCCTACACGACCCTTCTTTACACACGCTTGACTCTGCACCGAGGCGCTGTTGAGCTAGGCACCGCCTGGGTTTACCCGTAATCGCACACTCACAAATTATTGCTGAGTTTGGGCTCGAGATTCGCCCGATTTGTGTACTCTGCAGTTGTAAATAAGTTAAGACCTAATCCTACTTCTTGTCAGTCATGTCCTACTGACGCGTCAGCCACGTCCTACTACAGTCGTCCCTAACGGTTGAGCAATGCTCCGGTGCCCACAGCGCGTTGGGACCAGCACCTCATCCCATGGACTGATCAGTATGTCAATTCTCCAATTGGGACACCCAGGGGAATTGATCGGTTCTTCGGACGCCGCCTAAACGCGCTGTAGTTACATCCCGATAAAGAAGTACCCCATGAAAAGACGTGAATTCTCCAAGACCGCCACCGCTCTCGCCGCTGGCAAACGTGTCAACTGGGCCGTCGGCCTGCCCCTGGTCCTGGCCCTTGGCGCATGTGGTGGTGGCGGCAGCGGCGAACCGGTCGCCGACTCCAATGCCCCGAGCGTGCTCTCTCTGTCAGCCCAAACGTTCCGGCAGAGGCAGACCGGCACCAGTCCCACCACCACCACGACAGCTCCGACCACGACGACTACGACCACGGCGCCGCTAGCCACGGCACCCGCGACGGCCACGAACCTTGTGACCAACCCTGGCTTCGAAAGCGGCCTGACCGGATGGGGTAATTGGGGCAACGCCCAGGCCGTCACCGGCCAATCGGCCTCCGGCACCTATTCCGTGCGCGTGGGCACCGCAGCTGGCGGCCTCGGCCAGAACGTCGCCGGCTTGACCGCCGGCACCAGCTATCACCTTTCCGGCAAGGCCAAGGTGTCCGTCGCCGGGGAGACCGGCTACATCGGTGTCAAGTTCCAGGACGCCACCGGTGCGACCCTGCTCGAGAAGACCGCCACGGTCACCAGCACCAGCTATTCCGCCTTCGCCGTGGACGCCGTGGCTCCTGCCAACACCGTCGCCGCTCTGGTGTATGTGTGGAAGAACGCGGGCGCCGGCTATGCAGACGTGGACGATATCGGGCTTGCGACGGTCAGCGCATCGGCACCGGCGCCAGCGCCGAGCACGACGAATCTGGTGACCAACCCTGGCTTCGAAACCGGTTTGACCGGGTGGGGCAACTGGGGCAACTCGTGGTCGGCTACCGGCCAATCCGATTCCGGCACCTACGCCCTGTGCGTGGGCACGGCAGCCGGGGGAGTCGGCCAGAGCATCGCCGGCGTGACCGCCGGTACCAGCTATCACCTCACCGGTAAAGGAAAGATGACGGTGGCTGGGGAGACCGTGTACCTGGGCGTCAAGTTCCAGGATGCCACCGGTGCGACTCTGCTCGAGAAAACCGTGCCGGTCACCTCCACGAGCTATTCCGCGGTCGCGCTCGATGCCGTGGCTCCGGCCAACTCCACCAGCGCGCTGGTGTACGTGTGGAAGAACGCGGGCTCCGGCTACGCGTATGTCGACAGCGTCGCGCTTGGAGCAGGCGGCGCGTCGACCACGACGCCCACACCGGCGCCAGCTCCTGCGCCCGCCCCTGCACCAGCGCCAGCGCCAGCTCCTGCACCTGCACCCGCCCCTGCGCCAGCACCAGCACCGGCTCCTGCTCCGGCGCCCGCTCCGGCTCCGGCACCCTCAGCCACTTCCCCGGTCCCCGTCGCGGCCTGGCCCAACACGCTGCTGCAGACCGGCTTCGATACCGACGCCTACTGGATCGAAGACAACTCCTGGGGAGCAGCCGGTCTTACCCGTGGCACGTACACCGGCATCACCGGCACGACCTATGAGCAGTACACGGGTGTCAGTCCCAACATGGGGCCGAACGGCGAGGTGGCATTCCGGTGGTCCTGGAAATATCCCACAGGCACGACCGAAGTGAAGGCGTACCCCAGCGTGATCTCCGGCCGCAAGCCGGGCTACTACAACACCTGGACGAATCCCGCCGGCGAGGTCGTCAGGCTGCTCAACGGCACGCAGTCCGCGACCTACCCGTCCGGCGCCACGCCTGGCACGTTCTTCCCGCTGCAGCTGCCGATCGCATCGCTGAAGGCGTCGTTCAACTACAGTCATCTGACACCACCGACAGGCCACGGCCATCTGTCATACGACATCTGGTTGCAGGGCACCCCGACGCAAGTCGCCGGTTTCAGCGCTCCCCCGATCAGCCATGAAATCATGATTCCGCTGAACTACTGGGGCGGCTACGGCGCGTACCCCACCGGGCGCAATCCTGGCTGGTACGACCATGACGTCACGTTGGACGGCCGCCTCTTCCACGTCTACGTCAACAAGGGCTCGGACGGCTCCGTGAAGGCCAACTTCGGCGGCGGCTGGAAGTTCATCGTGTTCGAGCCGGATACGACGATCGCTCCCGGCACACTGAACCTGGCTACGTTCATCAACTACGTGGCGAGCCGCAAGGATGCCTTCGGCACGCCCTGGGCCAATGGCAACGAGTACGCAGTGAGTGTCGAACTGGGTGTCGAGCCCGTCGACGGAGTCGGGGACATCCAGATCACCAACTACAAGGTCTCGAAGTAAGCCCCGTCCCCTTCCGGTCACGGCAAACAGGAAAGCGCCCTTCGGGGCGCTTTTTTTTGCCGGCGGCGAAGTGCCCAGGCACCACGCGCGCCATGCAGGCCGCAGGCCCGGCGGTCACCTTTCCTGGTAGATGCCGGCGAACGCGTCCACGTGGGCAAATTGATCCCTCATCGACGGAAACTGGCTGTCGAAGGCCTCTACCGAGTCCTCCCACAGCTGCCAGTCCGCGTCGCTGTTTCCCTCGAGCACGGCCAGGCCGGCACGGGTGGGCCGCAGGCGGCGCCGCACGGTGCGGGGCGCGGCAAGCTGCGCCTTCTGTTTGCGAGACTGGCCTTGCTGGGACGTTGCAGAGCGGATCATGATGGACTCCTGTCGAGATATGTTGTTGACACTGTCTGAGCAACAAGCATGCCATCGCAAACTTGCGTCTCCGTCTTCACCTATCGCGTCCGGTTGTCCGCAGAGGCTACGCGCGCATTTCTCGAGTGGCGCGCCAATGTTGCAAGGCACTTCTCGGGCACCGTCTTGCGCACGCGTTGAGCTGGCCACGGCCGGTCGAGCGGGCCGATGTCATACCCGTGCCGGGGGAATCCGCCCCCGGCGTCCCCAGCAACGGGGAAGCAGTCCGTCACGGGCCGGGTTCGCTTACCTGCAGCCCGCCGGCGCCCAGTAATTCGGCGTCCATTCGGGCGGGCTGTTGACGTTCCACACCGAGGCCGACAGCCGGGTCGCGACGAAGAGGTAGCCGTTGCGCCACACCCTTTGGCCTGGCATGTACCGCGCGTTCGGATCCCACGCAGGCGCCCTGCAGCCAGACCGCCAGTCATGCTCGCGTTGGTAGCGCCAGCCGTGCGAGTACGAGTAGGGTGCGTCGTAGGCGGTGTATGCGTTCGCGACAGCCACCGTGCCGAGCGAGCCGATCGCCAACATGGCCGCCGCAATCCTGGATTTCATTGAACGGGTCATTGCATGCTCCTTCCTTGGATGAATGCAGTTTGCAGCGACTACGCTGAATGGAGCATGAACGGCGAGTCCCCGCCTCAGCTGCGGCAGCGCCGCCCGCGAAATTTGCGCCGATCGAACGATGTGAGGGATGATGAGCACGAGCGGCCAGGAGACCATGATGACGATCGACTACGACGCGAGCACCGAAGCCTTGTTGCACCCCGAGCGGCGCAAAACTCTGTTCCGGGCGGGACAGCAGTACGAGCCCGTGCAGTTGGCAATCGAAATGGCGCGGCTGGCCTACTACAAGGCCGAAGACAGCAGCATCCAGCGCGCGCGCCTGGCAGCAGCGTTGAACCTGGCCGGCTTCTCGCAGTTCGAGCATTTCTCCAGCGCGCTGGGCGCCCAGGCTTTCGCTGCCTTTCGTGAGCCGGACCGGCTGGCGGTGGTGGCGTTCCGCGGCACCGAATCGGATTCATTGCAGGACATCGGCATCGATGCGAGTTTCCTGCCGGCACGCTGGCACGGTCCAGGCCTTGTGCACAACGGCTTCGCACGCGCCTTCGAAAGCGTGCGCGATCCGGTGAGACTCTGGCTGGATGCCGTGGCGGGCCAGCGGGCCGGCTTGCTCGTTTGCGGCCATAGCCTGGGCGCAGCCCAGGCAACACTGGCGGCCGCCGCCTGGAGTGCCGGGCAGCTGATCACCATCGGCTCTCCCCGCGTTGGCGACCGGGCGTTTCTCGACTCGCTGGCCGCCACCCGGTGCCGTCGGATCTTCAATTGCTGCGACCTGGTGGCGCGGGTACCGCCTGCCATCGCCGGCTACGAACACATGGCAAGTCCGACCTACGTCCGCTGGACCGGCGAGCTGGTCGAGAATCCCGCCGATGCGGCAATCGATCTCGATCGCCATCTGGGTCGGGCCGAATTCTTCACGCGCTACGCCGGCCGTCTGGGCAACGTGCCGACGCGGGACCTGGCTGACCACGCTCCTATCAATTACGCGCGCGCATTCTTCCGATAACGCGCAACACACTGATGCAATCGAAGTTCTCGTGTGTCCCGAACGCCTTGAAGCGGCTGGCAGCGGGTGAACGATCCTGGGTGCCTTCACCCACGGTCTGGGTGTCCTGGGTGTAGTGCCACACCCGGGGCTATTTCGCCTTTGGATCAGTGGGATTCGGCGAAGAAGCCTCGAGAGACGCCAGCAGGTGCCCTTGCAGGCTCGACAAGGGAAAGGGCTTGCACAGGATGTGGCCGATGCCGCGCCGCTGCGCGTCGGCCATTACGGATTCGGTGGGATGGCCCGTCATCAGGACGCAGCCGGCGCAGTGGTGGGAGGCGCGAATCGCGTCGAGCACCTGGAATCCATTCATGTCCGGCAGGTGAAAATCGAGCAGGATCAGTTCGGGGAGGAACTCGTCGGCGGCAATCACGGCCAGCTTGCCGTTGCAGGCAACGCGTGCATCCCAGCCGCAACGCTGGAAGTGCGTCTGCAGGTTCGCCGCGAGCACTTCTTCATCCTCGATGATGAGGATCTTCTTGGGTTGGGCCACGGCTGCTCCTGTCTTATTTTGATGAAACCAGACCGCATTCACGCCAGATGCTGCCAGCCTCGGGGCGGTCCCACCGATGCCGCGTACAGCACTAACTCAGCAGGTTGCGTGCCACAGGTGTTAGTGAATGCAGCGGACCGGTCAGGGCGCCCGAAGCAGCGCCCCGAACCCGGCACCGGTCAGGCCGCCCCGAAGCGGGCAGCAAATCTGGCGCGCGCCTTGACGGCTTCGACCTCCCGGTTGCGGGGGTCAGCGGTCGTGACGAGGGAGTCGATGAGAACCCGCGCCGAGGCGGCAACTTCTTCGACCGCTTTCTCGAATGCGGCTTCGTTGGCCTTGGACGGCACGCTGAAACCGCTGAGCTTTCGAACGAACTGGAGCGAGGCATCACGGATTTCGACTTCCGTGGCGGGCGGCTCGAAATTGAACAACGTCTTGATGTTTCGGCACATGGCGATATTCAAAAGAATTTCCGAAAACCTGCCGTCGGAAAGGGCTACCGCGGCGAGGGTGGTGCCAGCCCGGCCTTCAAGATCGTGGGCGCCGCCTCGGGCGATGCGAGGAAGCGCAGCAGTGCATTGGCCGCTTCCGGTTGCCGCACCGCGCTGGTGAGCGCTCCGGCGAAGATGAATCCCGGCTGGAGCTCGGCCGGAATCGCGCCGACGAAGGCAATCCCGGGAACGTGGATCAGCTCGCTCACCTGCTGGAAGCCGATCTCGGCCTCGCCACGCGCAACGACCGCGGCCACCGGCTCGCCGGAGGGCGGACCGCGCACCTTTCGGCTCTTCCCCACGACCTGTTCTGCGACGCCAAGCTTCGGGAACAGCGTCGTCGACAGGTAGGTGCCGCTGCCGCTGTCCGAGTACGCGATGGATTTCGCAGCGAGCAGCGTGGCCCGGAATGCCTCGACGGTGCCGATGTCCGGCTTGGCCGCTCCCGCGCGCACCACCATACCGACCATGGAGCGGGCGAGCTCGACCTTGCTCTCGGCACGGACCAATCCTCGCTGGCCCAGCCTATCGGCAGCCGCTCCGTCCAGGATCACGACATCCGCGGTCTCGCCGCGCGCCAGGCGGGCGGGAATCGACTCGGGCGAGTCGCCCATCGATGGGCCCCGGGTCGTGACCAGTCGGTGGCCGCTGGCGCGCTCGAAAGCCGGGCCCAGCTCGGCATAGACCCCGTAGAAGCCGGCCGAGATCATTACCTGAACATCGGCAGCACGCGCTGCCCCCGCAATCGACAAGCCGAGCAAGGCGGCCGCGCCGAGCGTGGATAGCCAGCGAGCGAACGATCTGGAATTCATGTTGCTGCTCCAGTTCAAGTCTCGAGCGGATGCTACTGCTTCGCCATGGACTCCAGCGGTTCAGGTCAATTCCTACGCGCTGGCGAGCAAAAGTGAATTCGCGAATCAGAGAAGGCCGACCGCCTGACTGAGCGTCTGCCGACGTGCCGGCGCGAGAGCTTGGGCCATAGTGGAACCATCCAGGCCACAGGCCTCAACCCGACAAGACGCGAAATGATCAATACCTCCTCGGCTCAATTCGAACTGCGCTTCCAGTCCTTGTTCGACAGCGGACGGGGCTACTCCTTCCCGTGCGATCCCAATGGCCAGGTCGACCTCGGTCTGCTCAGCGACCGTGAGCGCAACAACTATCTGTTTGCCCGGGCCATGGTCGGGCGCGAGCTGGCAGTGCCGGCCGTACGGCCCGCTGCGTTGTATTAGGAAGTTGCACCAAGAAGGATTCGCGCCCTAAGAGGCCTGATCGGCCTGCACGATCTTCAACAGGTTGTCGGCGGTAAAGGGCATGGCCCTGATCCGCACGCCGAGCGCGTCATGGATCGCGTTGGCGATCGCCGCGGCCGTCGGGCCGATACTGCATTCCCCGGCACCGAGCGAGGCGCAGTCCGGCCGGTCGATGAGCGCGACTTCCACCTCGGGCACTTCGCTGAACTTGAAGATCGGATACGACTCCCAGCAGTCCGACCGGACCCCTTCCGGGCCGATGTCGGCCGCCTCGCACAGCGTCCAGCTGGCAGCCTGGATGGCGCCGCCCTCCAGCTGGCTGCGGGCGCCGTCGGGATGGATCAACAGGCCCAGGTCCGCCGCGATGCTTAACTTCCTGAGCTTGACCCGTTCCTCCATCACCAGCTGCGCGACCACGGCGCAATAGCCGCCGGTGTTCTTGTAGCGAGCGAATCCGATGCCGCGGCCGAACCCTTCTCCAGCGCCGCGCGACGTTCCAGATTCCCAGCCGGAAATGCGCGCGGCTTCCGCAAGCACGGCCCTGGCGCGCTCGTCCTGAAGATGGGCCAACCGGAACTCCAGCGGGTCGCGTCCCACACTCCTGGCGATGTCGTCGATGGTCGACTCGGCCGCCAGCACGTTCAAGTGCGCCCCCAGCGAACGCAGCGCCGACACGCGCAGGGGCATGGCGAGCACGCGATGGTTCACGACCTCGATTTCGGGGATGGCGTAGGGCGGCACCGCGTTGCGCTCCGATCCGCCACCCGCCGCCAGTGACGCGTTGACGGCCATGGTGACCGGAAAGGCATTTTCCGTTTGCCAGGCCCCCAGCAAGGCCGGGGTCTCGCCGCGGCCCGGCCGGCTGCCGTGGCCCTGGCTCCAGACTTCCTGCTTCCACGAACGCAGATTGCCCGCCTCGTCGATGCCCGCCTCGACGGCCACCGTCATGGCCGGACCCAGCGGCGAGTTGGCCATCTCGCCTTGCCGCGTCCACTGCGTCTTGACCGGCCGGCCCGCGGCATGTCGGGCCAGCCAGGCGGCGTCGAAAGCCACATCGTCGGCGCCGTTGTGTCCGTAGCACCCGGCCCCGTCGCAATGCGAGACCGTCACGGCCTGCGCCGGCAGGGCGAATGCCAGGCCCAAGTCACGCCGCAGGTTGAAGATGCCCTGGCTGTGGCTCCAGACTTGCAGCGCGCCATCGCTCCATTGGGCGATCGCACACGACAAGCCGATCGAAGCGTGCTGCAGCCAGGGCCGCTCGTATTCGGCGCGAAATACCCGCACGGGTCCTGCCACGGGGGCCTGCGGCCGCTGGTCCAGGATGACGCTGGTCTCCAGCGGCTGCGACTTGAGCCAGGCGGCGATGGCCCGTGCCGGCGGTACGTCGGCAGTGCCGCGCCAGGGGTCGGCGGCCTGAACCTTCCGTGCGGCCTTGGCCAGCACGTTCTCGGCATCGGCCAGCACGCCGATGAGGATGCCGTCGCGGATCACCTGAATGACGCCGGCCAGCCGCGTGAGCTCGTCTTCGAGGCGTCTTGCCGCTGCCTCATCTATTTTCGCGCCCAGCGTCTTCGGACGGAACACCTGGCCAAAGCGCATGTCCGGCAATGCGAGGTCATTGATGAACTCGAATTGGCCGAACACCTTGGCTTCGATGTCGGGCCTGCGCTCGGCGCCAAGGGCCAGCCGATCGGCGTGGTTCGGTCGCAGCTGCAGTGGCTCGATCGGCGCCGCGAGCATGGCGTCGTCCACCAGGTCCGGGTAGCGGGCCGTGGATCGTCCGGCTTCGAGGGAGAAGATGCCGTTGTCCAGTTCGACCGCCTCCGGCGGCACGCCATGCTGCTGGGCAAACCGGCTGCGGCACACCTCGCGCAGCTGCGCCGCGGCGTAGCGCAGCGCAGCGCCGGAGTGCTGAATCGACAGGCTGCCGGAAGTCACCGCCTCATCCGGACTCTTCGCGGTGGTGGCACGCACCATCACGACCTGATCGAGCTTCACCCGCAGCTCTTGCGCGACGACCAGCCGCAACGCATGCGAAATGCCCTGGCCCAGATCCACCTTGCCCGAGTAGGCGCGCAGCCGTCCATCCGGCCCGAGGTCGAGCCACTGGCCCAGGCGCGGGTGCTTCTTCAGGTTCTCCGGAATCGGGGGCGCGTTCACGAGGAGGCCTTCTGCACGGCGCGGATCACGCGGTTGTGCACACCGCAGCGGCACAGGTTTCGCTCCAGCGCCTGCCGGATGTCCGGCACGGAGGGATGCGGGTTGCGCTTCAGCAGTGCGGCCGCGGCCATCAGCAATCCGCTGGTGCAGTAGCCGCATTGCAGGGCCTGCTCTTCGATGAAGGTGGCCTGCAACCGATGCGGCGCTTCCCTCGAGCCCAGGCCTTCCAGCGTGGTCAGTTCCTTGCCGGCCACCGACCACATGGGCGTGTCGCACGACGATACGGCCTGGTCGCCGATGATCACCGTGCAAGCGCCACACTGCCCGGTTCCGCAACCCAGTCGAGTGGCTTTCAGGCCCAGCGTATTGCGCAGCACATCCAGCAATGTCTGCTCGGGGTCGGCGCGAACCAAGGTCGCGCGGCCGTTCAGGATGAATTCGATTTCAGTGGCCACGTTGCCGGCTCATTTCCTGCTCGCAATCATGGCCGCAGTATGCCGCGCGGCCACGGCGAATGATGGCTAAGATTTCAAGCGAAAGGACGCAATCGCCATGCCTGACTCCCTGGTGCTGTACGAGTTCGGTCCAACGCGGTCGCTGCGCGCGCGCTGGGTCCTGCAGGAACTCCAGGTCCCGTTCGAAAGCGTCGTGGTCGACCTTCGGGCGGGCGAGCACCGCAAGCCGGCGTTCCTGCAACTGAACGCCGCGGGGAAGCTTCCAGTCCTCGCGGATGGCGATTTCGTACTCACCGAGTCGGTCGCCATCGTGCTGTACCTTGCGGCCAAGTACCCGGACGCGTGCTTGCTGCCTTCGGACCCTCAGGAGCGGGCGCAGGTCCACCGGTGGCTGCTGTTTGCCGCCACCGAGCTGGAGCAGCCGTTGTGGCGAGTGGCCAAGCACACGTCGCTGTACCCGCAGGCAGCGCGCCTGCCGGCCGACATCGAGCTGGCCCGCAACGATTTCCTGCCGATGGCAAGCGTGCTGGAGCGGCACATGGACAGGCGCGACTTCGTCGTCGGCTCGCGCGTGTCCGTCGCCGACTTCGTGCTCGCGTACACGCTGGACTGGGCCAACGAATTGAAGTGGCTGTCCGGCTGTCCCGGACTCGTCGCCTATATGGAGCGCATGTACCGGCGCCCCCATGCAGCGCCGCGAATCGCGCAAGCCCGGGCGAGCATCGGCCGTTAGCCTATCGCGGCAGGCCGGCGGCCTCGCGTCCCGCGCCCGTCAGGCGCAGGATGTGCAGGCCCGTGTTCGCGCGATCGACGATGTAGATGTACCCGCGGTCGTCGACTTCCACGTTGTTGGTCTGGATCGCCACCCTGCAGCGGTCCTGCCCGTCCACCTTCACGCAGCGCGGCTCGGTCAGCGCCGTGGTGGCGGGTATGTAGTAGCCGATCTCGCTGGGCTTGAACGGGTCCCGAATGTCCACCGCGCGAACGCCCGCGTTGAAGTGGGCGAGGAAGACGACGCGCCGGTAGTAAGCCGGCGTGAAGCTCTCATTGGACGAATGCGTTCCGAAGCGGCCGCCGCGGCTGCAGAAGTTGCCGCTGGCCTCCGGCACCGTGAAGCTGGAGACGAATTGCGGCTTCGACTCCACGGTGATGTCCACCATCCAGGCCATCTGCCGCGCCTCGGCGCATTCGTTCGCGATCGATTCGTTCACCACCAGCAGGAAGTCGCGTTTGTGCTCGCGGTCCCTGGCGAACTCCGGCACTTCCAGCCCCAGGATCGGGAAGGTGGTATGCGCGCCGGTCAGCGGCGACATTTCCAGCCGGCCCACCTGCGGATAGAGCAGGTTTTCGTCGGTGGGCTCGCGCGGTCCTTCCAGCAGCTTCTTGCGGTCCACGATCTGCACGATGCCGTTCTTGTTGGTGCCGTAGCCGAAATACACGCGGTTGCCGGCGGGCCCGGTCGAGATGGCTCCGTGCAGTTCCTGCGGCACCGGGCCGGTGGCGCCGGGTTGCTGGCCGGGCAGGCCGAAGTTGCGGATGAAGAGCGGGTGGGCCGGATCGCTCAGGTCGTAGACCTGGGTCATGCGCCGCGTGCGCCAGTCGGGCAGGCCCGAAACCAGGTAGGCGATGCCGGTGTCGCATTCCCAGTAGTTCTTGTGGGTTCCCTTCAGGGAGCCGAGCTGCGCCAGGCGCACGGGCGCCTCCGGACGGCTGACGTCCCAGGTCTCGTGCGCGCTGTTGCCGAACGCCCGCAGCATGTAGAACTTTTTCGGGTCGGCCTTGGCCAATCCCTTGCCCGGGCAGACACGCACCATCTGCGCGCCGCCGGCTTCGTCCAGGCCCTGCTCGCCGGGAATGTGGCTCAGGTACCTGGGATGCGCCGGATCGGTGACATCGACGACGGAGGTGCCATTGAACTGCCGCGTTCCCGTCAGCGGGTCGAGGGGCTGCGGGTTGCGCGCCGTGCCGCCGTGGTGGCCGATATAGGCGATCCAGCGGCCGTTCTGGTTCTGGATCGTCGGCTGGTAGGCGCTGCGGCCCTGCAGATCGTGGCTGCCGACCAGCTCCATGTTGCGCGCTTGCGCGGCCTCTTGCGCCTGGACAGCGGCGCAGGCCACCAGGACCGCGCCGCTGCACAGTGCCGCAAGCGTGCGAAAGCAATTGCTGGTGCTTATTTCGGGATCTCCTGCAGCCAGAGCGCCATCCGCTCGCCGACAGCGGCGCCAGTCGCCCCTCGCAGCGTTGCGGCGCCCTCGAGGTGCAGCAGGCCCCGTATCTGGTGACGAATCCACTCGGGGCTGGCGATGAGCTGCTGGAGCTTGGCCGGGTCGCCGCGCAGCAGGAAGAAACCATTCAGGGTGCCGCCATACGGATCAAGGAAGACCGTGTCGAACGACTCGATCACGGCATTTCGCTTCTGCACACCCAGGTACTCCAGGAACTCCTGGAAGTGTTGTCCGCTAATTGCTTCCCGCCCTGGCACGGAGCGATTCCAGGCGAACAGGACGACGTTCGAGCTCATAACAAATTCCTTTCTCGACCACCACCGCGGTGGAGGGGCTCTGGTATAGGTCCATTTCTGCTGGGCCTTATCGTTTCGGCCCTGGAAACGTCTGTAACTGCTCGTCGCGGCGCTGGCCGCGAGCACTCACGCCATGAGCGGCCGGAAAAAATCGCGCATCTCATCGACGAACATTTCCGGCTGCTCGAATGCCGCGAAATGTCCGCCCTTGGGCATTTCCTTCCAGTGCCGGATGTTCCTGAAGCGCGGCTCCATCCAGCTGCGCACCGGCGGGATGATCTCCTTGGGAAATACCGCCACGCCGGTTGGGATGTCTACGGCAAGGCGCTTGCCGCCTTTGCCGAAGCTTTCCCAATAAAGCCGGGCCGAAGAAGCTGCGCAGGCTGTCACCCAATACAGCATCACGTTGTCGAGCAGCTCGTCCCGGCTGAGGATGTTCTGCGGGTCGCCGCCGCAGTCGGTCCAGGCCCAGAATTTCTCCAGGATCCAGGCCGCCTGGCCGGCGGGCGAGTCGGTCAGGCCATAGCCCAAGGTCTGCGGGCGGCTCGCCTGTTGCGTCGAATAGCCCGAGTCCCATTTCCGGTAGTAGTCCAGCGCCTGCAGGGCTCGCTGTTCCTGGCTGGTCGGTTCACCCTCGACCCGCGGCCGGGTGTCCATGGCAAGTGTGACGTGAATGCCCGCGCAGTGTCCGGGGTCGAGCGCGCCGATGGCAGCGGTCACCGCGGAGCCCCAGTCCCCACCCTGCGCGCCGTAGCGCTCGTAGCCAAGCCGCGCCATCAGCTGGGCCCATACCTGCGCAATTCGATCCACGCCCCATCCGGTGCCGGCCGGCTTGCCCGAAAAGCCAAAACCGGGCAGCGACGGGCAAATCACATGGAATGCATCAGCCGCTTGTCCGCCGAACCGCGTCGGGTCGGTCAGCGGCTCGATCACCTTCTGGAACTCGACGATCGAGCCGGGCCAGCCGTGGGTGATCAGCAGCGGCATCGCGGCAGCATGCGGCGAGCGCGCGTGAATGAAATGGATGTCGAGCCCATCCAGGGTGGTGACGAACTGCGTGAAGCGGTTCAGCTGGGCTTCGCGAACTCTCCAGTGGTAGCCTTCCGCCCAATAGCGGCACACGTCCTGGAGCCACGCCAGGGGAACTCCCTGGCTCCAGTCTCCGACCAGCTGCGCCTCCGGCCAACGAGTGTTGCGCAGGCGCGCTTGCAAGTCCTGCAGCACGTCATCGCCGACGGCGATGCGAAACGGGCGGATGTCGGCGTTCATGATGAGCCTTCCCCTTCGCCGCCTCCGAACAGGTCGCTTAACTTCCTGGCGCCATCCGGATCGGCGTTGGATGTCATCGGCGTGCCCTTCGGATATTCGTCCGCGATCCGGTCCTCCCAGTACGTCGCCGGATTCGGCGCACTGCAAAGCCGCCGGTACACCTCCTGCGGGACATGCTTGTAAGCCAGGATCGACTTGTTGTCCCAGTGGAGATCCAGCTGCTGGGATGCGGTGTCGTACACCGCCTTCCGGATGCGGCCGTTCGTGAAGGCTTTCGTCGGCATGTCGGGGCTCCCGTCGGTTTTCGCGTGTTGAGGGTCAGGACCGGCTACGGCAGGGGAGCCGTCTCGGCCACCAGTTCCAGCGGAGAAACAGTCACTTCCCCTCTTGCCACCAGCTTGGTCTTTTCGGTGTAGCTCTTGAAGAATTCGCGCTGCTGCAGCGCCTTGATCGCCGCATCGTCGGCGGCCGTGGCGATGTGGAAGTAGTCGGCCGCGTCCTTGATCTTCACGCAGCGGTAACTGATTTTTCCCCGCAGCTGCGCATCGTTGTCCAAGGCGGATATGAAGTGGCGAATGGCTTGATGCCATTCCTCTTCCGTACCTTCAGTGCGCCGATATCTGATCAGGAATTGCTTCATCGAAGTCTCCTTTGCGAAATGCCTGGACGTGATGGGCCGGCCGGAAAATGTCGCGCCTGCAGGCAGCAGCTACCGCCGCAGCTGCGCCACCAGAAAATCCACGACGCGCTCGAACGGGTCGAAGCCGAAGGCGGCGGCCACCGAAGGCCGCAGGTTCGAGTTGGCGTTGATGTCATAGAAGACGCGCCGGCCGTCGGGCGTCTCGAGGTATTCGATGCCGCCCACGTCGAGCTTGCCCGCCCGCACGATCCGGGCCGCCGTCGCGACGGCTTCGCGCGGCACCTCCGGGTACGGATAGAACTCCACCGGCGGCGCCGCGGCCGTTTCGGGCGCGGGCAGTTCACAGGCGCCCTCCCCCTCGTCGGGATTGCACACCGGCGACGGGCAAAGGTTGAACCGCCCATGTGTCTTGACGCGCATCGCATAGAGCAGCTCGCCGCCGAGGAATTCGAGCCGCACGATGCCCTGCTCGGGATCGTGCGGCAGGTATTCCTGCAGCAGGAACAGGTTGTCGGGCAGCCAGATCGACGGGTCGCGGCGGAAGATTTCCTCGACCTGCACTATCGAGTCGACCACCTGGATGCGTGCGCCGCTGCCGCCCTGGTCGGGCTTGAGCACGGCGGGCCAAGTGATCTGGTCCGCGTACGCACGCAGCGCGCCTGGATCGTTGAAGGTGATCGACCGCGGCGTATCGATGGCCAGCGTCCGCAACAGGGTCGCCTGGATGCTCTTGCTCAGCTCGAGCGCGAACACGTCCGCACCGTTGAGGACACGGGCCCCGCAACGCTCGAGCGTGCGCATGTAGGCCAGTGCCAGCGGAACGGCCCGCGTATTCCCCCGCACATACGCGCTGGGGCTGGCCTGGTTGAAATACAGCCGTGCCCGCGGCGCTTCCACGTTGCTGAAGGCGGCGCGGGTGACGTCGAACGGCTCGAAGGCGACCCCGCGCCGCTCGAGCGCGGCGAACAGCGGCTTTTGCCATTCCGGGTGCTCGTGCAGGACGATCAGGTCAGGCGAGGAGTTGCGCATTTCGACCGGATCGTACGCCCAACATCGCGGCCGCACCGGCGAGATGGGAACGGCGCTGCTTCGAGCGCACCATTTACCATGTGGGCACCCAGCTTGGGACTTGAGGACGACATGGCTTATCGCATCGGGATCGACGTCGGCGGCACCTTCACCGATTACCTGCTGCTGCGCCCGGACGGAAGCACGCACGCGCACAAGGTGCTCTCGACCCCGGCCGATCCGTCCGAAGCGGTACTGCGCGGCCTGGCCGATCTGGCGGCGCTCGCGGGCCAACCGCTGGCAAGCTTTCTGCGCCAGGTCGACATCATCGTCCACGGCACGACAGTCACGACCAATGCCGTGCTGACGGGCAACACGGCTCGAACCGGCCTGCTCACCACCCACGGCTTTCGCGATGCGCTGGAAATGCGCCGGGGCGTGCGCGAAGCGTTCTACGACAACAAATTCACCGCGCCGGCGCCGCTGGTTGCGCGCCGCCTGCGGCTGCCGGTGCATGGCCGGATCGATCACCAGGGCCGCGAACTCGAG
>DATNBX010000187.1:0-5404 GCA_035571795.1 Ramlibacter sp. | reverse complement strand
GCTGACGATCCGGCTGCCCGTGGAACTCGAGGGCCGCCGCGCGCTCGTCACGGGCGGCACCAAGGGGATCGGCCGCGCCGTGGTCACGGCACTTCAACGTGCCGGCGCGCAAGTGCTCGCTGTAGCGCGCACCCGGCCCGAGGACTTTCCACCCGAGCTCTTCGCGCCAGCGGACATTGCGACCGAAGCGGGTGCGGCGCAGACGGCCGCAGCGGTCCGCGACCGGCTTGGCGGCATCGACATCGTCGTGCACGTGGCCGGTGGATCGGATGCGCCGGCCGGTGGCTTCTCCGCGTTGCAGGAGGGGCACTGGCGACAAGCGCTGGAGTTGAACCTGCTCGCCGCCGTGCGGATCGACCGCGAGCTGGTGCCGGCGATGGTGGCACAGGGTGCAGGCGTCGTCATTCACGTGACATCGATCCAGCGCCAGCTGCCGCTGCCCGAATCCACGATCGCCTACGCTGCCGCCAAGGCGGCGCTGTCGAACTACAGCAAGGGCTTGTCCAAAGAAGTCGGCCCGCGAGGCGTGCGCGTGCTGCGGGTGGCACCGGGCTGGGTGGAAACCGACGCCGCGGTGGCACTGGTCCAGAAAATCGCGCGCAAGAACGGCCTCAGTCACGAAGCGGCCCGGCGCAGCGTGATGGATTCGCTTGGCGGCATTCCGCTGGGGCGCCCGGCACGGCCTTCGGAAGTGGCGGAGCTGATCACGTTCCTGGTGTCACCCAAGGCCGGCGCGATCACCGGCGCCGAATACGTGATCGACGGCGGGACAGTGCCGACGGTTTGATTGCGGCGCGATCTGCTACACAGCCTTCGTGCTCGGCTGGTGACGCGCAGCAGTGTCACTGTGAGCGCGGGCGGCGTTACCCTGCGAAGCGGCGACCGCAACGGTTCTCATCTCGGAGTTGATTCGATCCACACTGGCGCGCCAACATGGATTGCGGGTCAAGCCCGCAATGACGGCAGGGGACAGCCAGTTCGTGGCGCGCGGAAACGTCTCTGCAAGGGCGGGGCCGGGCGGGCCGCGGCGGATCGTTATGCGAGGCCTTGCCGGGCCCCGCCTTTGCCGCGAGGGCTACCGTTCGAAACGCTGAGCCTCCCACCGATTCATCACATCCGGCGCGCAGTCGCTCTTGACCACGCGCGCCGGGTTGCCCATCACGATCGAGTGGGCCGGCACGCCTTCGAAAACACAAGCGCCAGCCGCGATCCGGCTGCCGCGGCCGATCGTCACCGGACCCACGACCACCGCGTGCGGGCCGATCCACACATCGTTCTCGATCACCGGGTAGCCGGTCAAGCGTGAACCGTCCGCGCCGATGCGGTCGCGCTGCCCCAGCGTGACGCCGTGAAAGAGCGTGACGTTGCTGCCGATCACCGCATGCTCATTGACCACAGTGCCCCAGCCGTGGGTCAGCGCCAGTCCCGGTCCGATCGAGGTCTTCCAGGGCAGATCGATGCCGGCGGCCTGGCACGCGATCCGGTGCAGGAGGCGGGCGACCGGCAGCAGCGGACGCGACACGATGGCGGGCCGTTCGGCCATCCATTGGCACAGCCGCAAAGTGGCAACTGCCCGGTAATTGCGACGCAGGATCACGCCTTGCAGCGCCAATGCCCAGCTGAAACTGCCGAACTGGCGCCAGGTGTCCGCCTTGAAGGCCGCTGGTGGGGCGCCGCGCTCCTCCATGCGGATGATCTCAATGTGCATGGTGCTGCGCCTGCAGGTACCAACTCGCCGACTGCTGCAACGCGTCGCCGTAGGGCGTCCAGCGGATGTCCAGGTCGCTCTGCGCCTTTTCGGATTCGAGCCGCTGGTGGCGGTGCCACAAGCCCAGCAGCCCCGGCGGGAGCGGGTCCGGCACCACTGCCGCCTTGCGGCCGGCGCGCACCAGCGCGGACTGCGCCAGCTTCAGCACCGGCCCGCCGACCCAGGCGTCCACCCGCAGCTGCAACGGCGAGATGCGCCGCACCGGGGTGGCGCCGATGGCGAGCGCCAGATCGACGAAGTACTCGTTCCAGCGCGGGCTGTCCGGCGCCGCCAGGTTGTAAGCGCGGACCTGTCCCGGTGGTTGAGGCAAGCGCAACGCCGCGCAAATTGCGCTGCAGACATCGTCGACGTGGACCAGGTTCGACCAGCCGTCGCCTGCCTCGCCGAGATCGCCGAGCCGCCTGGCGTGGAGGTAGCGGCCGATGCGGCCGACCCACAACTGGCTGCCGGGGCCCCAGACGCAGCCTGGGCGCAGCGTGACGGCCGTGCCACCGGTTTCAACGAACGAAGCCACGTGCCGTTCCGCATCGCACTTGGCGCGCGCGTACCAGCCCAGCGACTGGTCGACCGGCGAGCGTTCCCGTACCGGCCCTTCACGGGCGCCGTACACCGCCATGCTGCTGAGGTGGACGATGCGGTCGCATCCGGCCTTGGCGCAGACCTCGCCAAGGACCTTCGCGCCTTCGGCAATGGCGCGCGGGCTGCCGGCGACGCAGTTGACGACGGCATCCATGCCAACCACGGCAAGCCGCAGCGACTCCGGGTCGGTCGTATCCACCCGCATGCTCTCCACACCGGCCGCCTGGCGCCTGGACGAAGCGCTCACCGGCGTTGCCCAGCCGCTATCCGCCAGCAACTTGCACAGCCGCGAACCGATGTAGCCGGAGCCGCCCAGGACGAGAACCTTCATGGCAGCTCCACCGGCTGCGGCTCTGGTTGCGTTGGCTTGACATCCGCCGGTGGCCGCACCATGGGCTGTGGCATGTCGGCCGTTGCGATTGGACGTGGCGCCGGCTGCTTGCTGTCGACGTGCGCGACCGGCCGCGGCGCCAGCCGCTGCGCCAGATGGCGGCCCAGCCGCAGCGACAGCGCGATCAGTGTCAGGGTCGGATTGGCCTGGCTCGACGTGGGAAACACGGCACTGCCGGCGACATAAAGATTGTTGACGGAGTGGATGCGGCAATCGGCGTTGACGACGCTATTGCGAACGTCGGTGCCCATGCGCGCCGTGCCGATGTGATGGCCGCCGTAGGCGCCGAAGCGCACGAGATCCTCTTCCAGCGTGTGCTGGTCGTATTCCAGGCGTCCCGTGCCGCTGCGCTCGAACTCCTGCGCCATCAGGTCCAGCGTGCGGCGGATCGACTCGATGTCTTCCGGGCTGTAGCGCCAGTCGATGCGCAGTTGCGGCATGCCGAGCGCGTCGGTCTTGCCGGTGAGGGTGACGCGGCTGTCTGGGCGCGGCCTTTGTTCGCCATGCACTTCGAGGCTGAACCGGTTGGTGCGGTTGCGCAGGATGACGGACGGGAACTTGCGGTGCGCCAATGTGCGGCGCAGGACCCAGTGCGCAAGAAACGCCGACGTGTCGATCGGATCGGCCAGCACGTTGAACAGGTGCCGCGCATAAAGCCCCGCCGTTGCCGGTGTCCCGTCGTTCAGCCGCTTGCCGTATTCGTAACTGATCAGGCGGCGCGCGAGGAACAGGCTCGACAGCACGCCGTTGCGGTGCGCGGGGTCGGTGATGCGCGGAAAGTGCAGGCGCGCCACCGCGTTGGCCAGCCCGCGCCGCTGCTGCTCGCTGCCGACGACGGCCAGCCGGCGCCGGCAGTAGATGCCCTCGGGCGTGATCTCGTAGCCGTGGTGCACGTCACGCGTTTCGCCATTGATCGCGAGGTTGCCGACATTGCCGGCGATGTGGCACATGTAATAGCGGCCCACGACGTCGTGTTCGTTGCCGATGCCCGCCGGCGTCACGTCTGACGAGGCGAGGAGCAGGCGTGCCGTCTCGAGCCCGCCGGTCGCCACCACGGCAGCGCGGACCGCGACGCGGAAACGCCGGCCGGCCAATGTCTTGACTTCGAGTTCGTCGACGGCCTGGCCACCGGGCGCCAGCCGCACCGCCGTGCAGTTGGCGCCGAGCAGGACTTTGACGTCATTGGCGAGCTGCAGGCGCCGCGCATAACGCCGGCCGAAATCGGTCGGGCAGGAGAACCGCTCCAGCGAATTGGTGCGAACGAGCGGACTCGCGAAATTTCGGATCATCGGCGGCGCGTCAGGACCAAGCGCCTCGTCGGCGTCATAGCTGAAACGACCGGCCTCGGCCAGCGCATTGGCCTGCGGATAAAAGGGCAGCAGGTCGTCCAGTGACAGCGGCCAGCCGCTGCCGGGCACCTGGCTGCGCGCGTCGAAATCGAAAGCGTCGAACGGCACGCAGCGGCCGCCCCAGATCGCCGTGGAGCCGCCCATCCGCCGCGTCCGGTATTTATCGGGCGGGCTGTGCAGCCGCTCGTTGGCGACCTCTCCCGCATAGAGCGCCTGGGTCGGCGCATGATCGCGCAGCCGGCCCGATTCCAGCAGCACGATCCTCAACCCCTGGCCGGACAACGCCAGGGCCAGCGAGATTCCGGCGGCGCCGCCGCCCACCACGCAGACGTCGGCCCACAGGCAGGCGTTCATTTCGATCGTGTCGGCGTCGACGATCACCGTGCGGGCTCCCGGGCGAGCGTGCCGGCCTGCACCGGCTGGCTGGCGATGCCGAAATGGCGCTGATGGATGCGCGCGATGCTCGCAAAGAACTGTGGCAGCGAAAACCGCTGTTCAAAAAGAGCCCGGCCGTTACGGCCGAGCGTCTCGAGCAGCTCGGGGTCGCGCAATACTTCCTGCAGTCCCGTGGCCAGGCCCTCGACGTCACCCGGCGCGATGAAATAGGCGTTGACGCCGTGGGTCAGAACCGAGGGGATCTCGCCGACAGGCGTGCAGACCACGGCCACGCCATGGGCCAGCGCCTCCAGGATGACCAGCGGCAGGCCCTCGTCATACGACGGGAGCACCAGCAAGTCGGACGTCGCGAGCAGCTGCGCCACCTGGCCCTGGTCGCACCAGCCTTCGAAGCGCACAACATTGTCGATGCCCAGCGCGCGCGCCTTCGACCGATACGCCGGCACGTCGCCACCGCCGGCGAGGATGACCTGCAGCCGCGACGCGGCGAAGCCCGGCCGCGCCAGCGCCTGCAGCAGATCCGATATGCCCTTGCGTTCCGAAAGGTTGCCCAGGAACAGGATCCGCTGCGTACCGTCCGGCCCGCTTTGGCGCCGCCGCTCGACCGGCGCGGGCACGCCGTTGATGACGATCTCGACGCGATGCGCGGGCACGTGCAGCTCTTCGGTGACGAAGCACCGCGCGGACGTGCCCAGTACCACGACGCTGGCGGGCAGTGAAAACACCCAGCGGGTGAGGGCGCGCAAGGGCGCGGGCAACGCGCGGTAGAAATGATGCAGCTGCGCTGCGTGCAGGTGCAGCACGACCGGCACGCCCAGCGCCCGGCACATGACGACGATCACGCTCTTGCGGAGCAGGCTCAATCGCTCGGCCATGTTGACGTGGACGCCGGCGAGCCTGCCTTGCAGGCGGCCCCATACG
>DATNBX010000186.1:0-39335 GCA_035571795.1 Ramlibacter sp. | reverse complement strand
CGTCTCGGGCATCGGCTGTTCCAGCCGCTTTCCGCACTACATGAAGACCTACGGCTTCCACGGCATCCACGGACGGGCGCTGCCCGTCGCGGAAGGCGTGAAGCTGTCACGTCCGGACCTCACGGTGTTCGTGAACACCGGCGACGGCGACTGCTGCAGCATCGGCGCGGCGCACTGGATCCACGCCATCCGCTACAACATGAACCTGACGGTGTTCCTGCACGACAACCAGATCTATGGGTTGACCAAGAAGCAGGCATCACCTACATCGCCGGTGGGCACGAAGAGCAACACCACGCCGCGCGGCAGTTATCTGGAGGCGCTGAACCCGCTCTCGGTAACGCTCGGCGTGCAAAACGTGTCGTTTGTCGCCCAGGCGGTGGACTGGATACCCGAGTCGCTGTTCGAGATCGTCAAGGCGGCCTATCACCACAAGGGCCTGTCATTCGTGCGGATCATCCAGCGCTGCCCCGAGTGGCTGCCCACGGCACTCGACCCGTGGATGAATGACCCCAACAGGGTGCAGCTCCTGCGCCATGCCGACGGCCTGCAGCCGAGCGCCGGTTTGTCCAAGATCTACAAGCAGCAGATCGACCACGACCCGATCAATATCGACCGGGCACGCGAAATTGCCAGCCAGGCGGACAACATTCCAGTCGGCATCCTCTACCGCAATCCGGCGGTGCCCTGCTATGAAGACCTGCGCCGGTCCGATCGGCTCGTTACGCCCGAATGGACCCGCTCCGGCCTGAACGCCGAGCTGGACAAGTACACGGTCTGGCCGGAAGAGGCTGCCCGCAAGGCCGCCTGAATCTCCAGCTGCCGAGCCACACAACACAGGTACCCCGATGGAAGCCGATACCCAAGCACATGTTGCATTTTTTCTGACCGGCCGGAGGCCAGGTGAATACCTGGACCCGGTCGAAGGGCTGGATTTGCGTCCCGCCCTGTTTGCCGGCTATCGCGACCTCACGCCGCTGCGCTACGATTTTCCGCTAGTGCTCGCGAGCAACGGTGCGCAAGGCGCGCCCGTCTCTTCGCTCTCCGGTCTGATCGACAAGGCGTTCGAGAAGGCGGCCGCCGGCACCGATGGCGAGCGCGTGCGCAAACATGGCTTGCGCCTGGAGCAGGAGATCCGCGCCCTTGCAGCCAGCGGTGTCACCGGCACGCTGTCGGAACTTTGGGAACAGGCTGCGACTCGCGCCGCACCGCAGGGTGATGCTTCGTTCGACGACAGCCGCCGGCGCCTGCGCGCGGCGATCAAGGTCGATGGCCAGGTGGTGGACTGCGACGCCGCGCTGCCGCGGCGGTTGCTGCGTCATGTGTGGGAAGCGAGCCAGACGGCCAAGGCGGCGCAGTTCCGCGACAACCTGGACCGCTTGGTCCTGAAGTTATCCGGCATCCTCCAGTCCGATTTCGAGCAGTCTGCCAAGGGCCTGGCCGCACAGCGGCTGCAGACTTCCGTGGGTGACGGGTTTGCCGGGTCCTTCGATTTCGAAGCGATGTCCCGCATGCTCGTGAAATCGCAGCCCCGCGTGTCCATGCCGGCTGACCGCAAGCGCCGCATCACCGAGCTGCTGCGGGTGCTGAAGTCGCAGCGTTTCTTTGCCGGCGGCGCGCTGGCGGACGCGGCCGCGAAGCCCTATTCCTTTGCTTTCGACAGTTGTGCCGCGGCGCTGAAAGCCTATCGCGAACGCCTGCCCATGCAAGTCGAAGTGGCGCGGGCCCTGGCGGTCGCCGAACTCGAAATCGACGGGCAGTACAACCCCGAGCGGCATGACGACGTGTTCGACACATATGGGGAAGCCGGCCTCGACCCGAAAGAGGCAGCAGCCTTCCCCGACTACCTGGTGTGCATCGACGATGCCGGCCTGGACGCGCAGGAGAACGCGCGCCTGATGGAGATTCTTTCCTCCGGCCTGCCGATCAAGGTCCTGCTGCAAATCGACGACCTGAGCGAGGGCGCCGATCAGGCCGCCCGGGCGCCGGGCCTGCGCAGCAGGCAGCTCGCGAGCCTGGCCATGGGCCTGAACGAAGTGTATGTGCTGCAGTCCAGCGCATCGAACCTGTTCCAGTTCCGCGAGCGCGTGCTCAAGGGCGTCACTTACCGGGGGCCTGCATTCTTCAGCGTGTATTCGGGCGCCAACGCGGCCGCCGCCGGCCTGCCGCCTTACCTGATGGCGGCCGCGGCGATGGAGTCGCGGGCGTTCCCCGCTTTCACGTATGACCCGTCGGCCGGTGCCAACTGGGCGGCAAGGTTCTGCCTGCAGGCGAACTCCCAGGTGGAGCTCGACTGGCCGGTGAAGGGCTTCACCTACGAGGACGAGCAGCACCAGACGGTGTCGCAGGACCTCGCGTTCACTGTGGTGGATTTCCTCGCTGCCGACAGCCGCTATGCCGGCCGCCTCGCGCGGGTGCCGCGCGAGAAATGGAACGGCAGCATGATCCCGGTCGACGAGACACTCGCGAAGGACCGCAAGGGCCTGCCCGACAAGGTTCCCAGCCTGCTGATGGTGGACGGGGAAAACAAGCTGCAGCGGGTGATCGTCGCCCAGAGCCTGATCCGGCAGGCGAACCGTTGCCGCGAGATGTGGCACAGCCTGCAGGAGCTCGGAGGCATCAACAACTCGCACGCCCAACAATTGCTCGCGCGCGAACAAAAGGTGTGGCAGGAGCGGCTGAAGCAGGAAGCCGAGGCCGCCGCGACGAGCGCCCCGAGGCTCGCCCCGTCGGCCCCGGTGGGGGCGCCGGTGGCGGCCTCCGCAGCGGCTGCACCGGTGGTGGAAACTGCCGAGGAGCCTGAACGCAATCCGGACGAGGCGTACATCGAGACAGCGCGCTGTTCGACCTGCAACGAGTGCATCCAGCTCAATGGCAAGATGTTCGCCTACGACGGCAACCAGCAGGCGTACATCAAGGACGTGAATGCCGGCACCTATGCGCAGCTGGTGGAAGCCGCGGAAAACTGCCAGGTGGCCGTGATCCACCCGGGCAAGCCGCGCAACCCCAGCGAGCCGGGGCTGGAAGCCTTGCTCAAGCGCGCCGAAGTTTTTCTTTAAGCCCCGCACGAGCTGCCACGGCCCGGGCCCATTGCGCCCGGGATTCCGGGTACACCACGGTTTCCTCCAGGGCGATGTGGCCGGTACACAGGTCCACGAAGACCTGCACGCCATGCTGGAGTTCCGCCAGGTCGGGCCAGTTGTTGCCCGATGCGATGGCGCTCAGTTGCGGCGCGAGCTCGATCCAGTTCTCCTCGATCCAGCCGTGGTCCTGCTGCAGCGTGCGCACGGTCTCTGTCAGGGCGGCGTCGCCACTGGCCAGCAGGGGCGGAAACACCGTCTTTTCTTCCTGCTCGTGATGCTGGCGGGACGTTCCTGAAAAGAAAGCCTCGATGACACCGGCCTGCCGCTGGGCGGCGGCGTCCACGCCGTCGGCCGCGATCTGTCGCGTCAGGTCCGCCAGATCCTTCAGGTGCGACAGGATCTCGCGGTGGTCCGCATCGAGCGCCTCGAATGGGGTGGGCTCCTTAACGACTCGCATGGAATTCTCCCGGTGAAAAAGCGGCCGGTTCCATCGTAAGCAGAACGGCGGCGCGCGACTTAAGCCAAGTCAATCCCGCACGCGATTTACTGGATTCGCTTGAACAGCTTGACACGCGCGGGCGCAAGAAAAAGGCCGCGCAAATGCGCGGCCCTTGCGATTGCCCCGTCCTTCGCTAGAAGCCGATGGACAGCAGGCTCGCGGCGGCCACCACGGTCACCGCGAGCGCGCTGCCGTAGCATGCCAGCTTGGCGACCGGCCCGGGGTGGATGCCCACGTCGTGCAGCGTGACCTTGATGCGGTGTGCGGCATGCCACGCGAACAGCAGGATGATGGCGAACAGGAAACCTTTGCCGATCCAGTTTTGCGCGAAGGCGAGCACGCGCGGATAGCTCAGCAGGTCGGGCCCGAAGGGCCAGCCCAGCGGGGCGGCTATGCCGGTGATGAACACCAGCATCGTTCCGAACAGGGCGGCCAGCATTCCGCCGCCGCCGAACAGGAGCCAGAAAATAGGTGCGTTCGATCGCTTCATTTCTTCCACCACCATGTCAATGCGAACATCAGGACCGATACGACGAGCGTAGCAATCCAGCCCGTTCGCGTAATCGTCGAGGCCTCCACCCGACGCCCCCCGACGAACATCATCGGCATGGTCTTGGGCATGATCTCGAACCAGCTCTTCGCATGGACCGCAAACGAAACCAGCAGCACCAGGTGCAACAGGATCGATCCAGGCGAGCGCAGCGCGGCCAGCCAGCCGTTCCAGGCGGCCTCGCCCTGCGCCAGGCGCATCACGCCGACCGCCAGCACCACTGCGTAGATGGCCACGGCGAACGCGGTCATCTCGCGCGCCATGTACGCCATGAAGAACGGGTCGCGGCGCCACCAGCCTTGCATCGACCGGACATACGGTCGCCTCACTCCGGCTCTAGCGTTCATTTGGAGGCCCCTTTCGGTGAGAGGAATCTGAGGAAGTAATCTTTGGCGCTGTTGACCTTGTTCTGGTTGACGGCGTTGGCGGGATCGACGTGCTTGGGACAGACTTCGGAGCAGTAGCCCACGGCCGAGCAATCCCACACGCCTTCCTCGGTGCTCATGATTTCCATCCGCTCGGCCTGCCCGCCATCACGCGAGTCGGCGTTGTAGCGATGCGCCAGGGCAAGCACGCCGGGCCCGATGAAGTCGGGCGTCAGGCCGAACTGCGGACAGGCGGCATAGCACAACATGCAGTTGATGCAGGAGCTGAATTGCTCGAACTGCTCGAGCTGCTCGGGCGTCTGCAGGTATTCGCCCTGGTCGAGACTGCGCGGCTTCTTGGGAATGATGTAGGGCTTGACGCTCTCCAGCTTCTTGACGAAGGGCTCCACGCTCACGACCAGGTCGCGCTCAATCGGGAAGTGGGACAGCGCTTCGACGCGCACGGGCCCGGGCAGCAGGTCGCGCAGGAAGGTCTGGCACGACAGCTTCGGGATGCCGTTGACCATCATGCCGCAGCTGCCGCAAATGGCCATCCGGCAGGACCACCGGAAGCTCAGGGTGCCGTCGATGTCGTCCTTGATGTGCTGCAGGCCCTGCAGGACCGACATGTCGTCGGTGAACGGCACGTAGTAGCTCTGCCAGACCGGCACGTCTTCCTGCTCGGGCCGGTAGCGCAGGACCTGGATTTCGATTCGTTTGCTTTCAGGCATGGACAGCCTCCTCCTTCGCTTTGCGGTCGGCTTCTTCGCCGGCTGCTCCATAGGCCCGTGTCGCAGGCGTCGATGTGGTGATCTTCACCGGGCCGTACCCGATCTGCGGCGCGTCGGCGCCGCGGTAGTGGGCCAGCGAATGTTTCAGGAAATTCACGTCGTCGCGCGCCTCGAAGCCGTCCAGCCGCTGATGCGAGCCGCGTGACTCACGCCGGTTCAGGGCCGAGTGCGCCATGGCCTCCGCCACGTCGATCAGGAAACCCAGTTCGATCGCGAGCAGCCAATCGGTGTTCCAGACCTTTGAATGGTCGTCGACCTGAACGCGCTTGTAGCGTTGCTTGAGTTCGGCCAGCTTGTCGCAGGTCGACTGCATGGTGGACGCTGTGCGGTAGATGCCGCAGCCTTCTTCCATGCTCTTGGCCATCTCGCGCCGCAGCGTGGCGACGCGTTCGGTGCCGTCGGATCGCGCCACGAGCGCGAGGGCCCGGCGCTCGGCGTCTTCGGCCAGTTTCCGCAGTGTCGCTTCCTTGCCGTGCGACACCGTCTTGCCGTACGCGACCGCCTGGACACCCGCGACCTTGCCGAAAACGATCAGTTCGGTCAGCGAATTCGAACCGAGCCGGTTGGCCCCGTGGATGCCGACGCTGGAGCACTCGCCCACCGAATACAGGCCGGGCAGCGGCGCGGCGGTATTGCCGTCGGCCGTGATGCCGCCCATGGTGTAGTGCACGGCCGGCAACACGGGAATGCATTCCTTGGCCGGATCGACACCGAGGTACTCCACCGCGAGTTCGTAAATTTGCGGCAGGCGCTCGCGCAGTTTCTGTTCGCCCAGGTGGCGCAGATCCAGGTGCACGTAGGAGCCCCAGCGCGGATCGGAGAGGGTGCGGCCCTTCTGCTTCTCGTGCCAGTAGGCCTGGCTCAGACGATCGCGCGGACCCAGTTCCATCGCCTTGTTGCGCGGCTTGTCGGAGGCCGGGCCGAGGCCGTAGTCCTGCAGGTAGCGATAGCCGTCCTTGTTCAGGAGGAAGCCGCCTTCGCCGCGGCACGCTTCGGTGAACAGCAGGCCGGTGCCCGGCATGCAGGTCGGGTGGTACTGCACGAACTCCATTTCGCGCAGCGGCACGCCATGACGGTATGCCAGCGCCATGCCGTCGCCCGTCACGATGCCGCCGTTGGTGTTCTCGCGGAACACCCGGCCGGCGCCACCGGTGGCGATGATCACCGACTTGGCCTGGATCATGCGGAACTGCCCGGTCGCGATCTCGATCGCGACCACGCCCTGCACGCGGCCTTCGTCGACGATGAGGTCGGCGCAGAAATGCTCGTCGAAACGCTTGATCGACGGATACTTGATCGACGTCTGGAACAGCGTGTGCAGCATGTGGAAGCCGGTCTTGTCGGCGGCGAACCACGTGCGCTCGATCTTCATGCCGCCGAAGGCGCGCACGTTGGCGCGGCCGTCGGCCGTACGGCTCCACGGGCAGCCCCAGTGTTCCATCTGCACCATTTCCTCATGGGCCTGGCCCACGAAGAATTCGACCACGTCCTGTTCGCACAGCCAGTCGCCGCCGGCCACGGTATCGTGGAAATGCGCTTCCAGGCTGTCGTGCGACTGGGTGACGGCGGCAGCGCCGCCTTCCGCGGCCACGGTGTGGCTGCGCATCGGGTAAACCTTGGAAATGAGCGCGATCGTGAGCGACGGGTCGGCCTCGGCCACGGCTATCGCGGCTCGAAGCCCGGCCCCGCCGGCGCCGACGATCGCTACATCGGCCTTGAAGACATCCATCTGATGGCCCCTCTATCTTGGTTTATGAACTAGCGGGTCAGGACCAGTTTCTGGTACAGCCCGCCGTAATACGTTTGCTTGGCGATCGACGCCGGCCTGGCGCCCTGCGGCAGGAAGGCCTCCACCTCGTTTTCCCACAGGTCCATCGCGTAAGGCTCGAGCTTGCGGAATACGCCGGTCATCAACAGCCGCAGCGGATGCAAGGGTACCGGCCGGTGGTAGTCGACGATGACGATCTTGCCGCCGGGCCTGACCACCCGCATGGCTTCGGCAAGCGTGGCGCGCCGGACCTGCTCGGGTTGCTCGTGCAACAGGAAGAACAGCAGCACCTGGTCGTAGCAGGCATTGGGGCAGGCGAGCGAGGAGGAGTCGCCTTGCAGCAGCACCACCCGCTCATCGGCCGGAAGCTTCTTGCCCAGGTTCAGCAGCTGGATCGGCAGGATGTCCACCACATCCAGGCTCGCATCGGGCGCAAGACGCGAGTACAGCCTGGGCGTGATGTTTCCGTAGGCGCACGCGACCTGCAGCGTCTTGCCGTGCACGGTCGCGCCGAGATCGGCCAGTGCCGCATCGCGCAGCCTGCCGTAATTGCCGAAGAGGATCAGGTTGACCAGCCACTCGCGCTCGAAAACGCGCACGGCGTTCGGGTGCACATAGGCCCACCAGTACACCTGCTCGAGATAGCGTGGAATCGGCAGCTTGAGGGCAGGCGGCGCCAGTGCAGGCGCGGGGAACACAACGTCTGCAAGGGGCGGGGGCGGCATGGGGGCTGATCCTCTGGTACTACGCTTGCGGCGCGCTTATTGCGCGAGGATCCACTGGATCAGGTTCTTGAGCTGCGCAGCGTCCTTGGTGCTGACGGCCTTGTGCTCTTCTTCGCTTCCGTCGTCGAACTTGACCTTCGGGCTCTTGGTCAGGAAATCGGTCAGCTTGGCTTCGGCGTCGGCCTTGCCCTTGTACTTGGCGGCGGTCTTCTTGAACGCGGGACCCTTCTTGTCCTTGTCGACCGAATGGCACTTGGTGCAGCCGCTGTCCTTGATGATCTTGTTTGCAGCGTCGGCGTCGACTGCGGCTGCAGCCGGCAACGAGAATGCGAACACGGCAGCCGCGGCCGCCAGCAGGGGAATAACTTTCATGTTTTCGCTCCGTTGAAGTGATGTGGTTGATAAAGATATTGACGCTGGGCAGGGGTGGGACCGTTGACGAATGTCAACGGCTCCGAAGCCCGCTCCGTGTGCGTGCCAAGTGCGGCGAAAGACTGGTCTCGTGGATACAACTTTAGGCGCGCAGTATCACTGCCAGTGGTAGGTGTATCTCACCGCCAGGAAGCTGACCTTCTGGACCTGGCCGCGATTGATGATCGTGCCATCGGAGTATACAAACGGCGTGCCGTTGAAGTTCCAGGCCCAGTCGGTCCAGGTCGATCGCTGGTGCCCGACCTCGACGCGTACCGCCGACTGCTTGTCCAAGGTGTACTTGCCGAACAGCTTCAGCGTTGCCTGCCGGAACACGATATCGGGCAACCCGCCGGTCGCAGCGAGGAGCGCGACGCTGTCCAGGCCTGCCGTCGTGTCCAGAGACTGTGCGAAGGTGCTGCGGTCTTGCAGGAACGACAGCGAACCGCCGACGTCGAGCTTGGCCATGGGCTTGCCGGTGAAACCGAGCCCCAGACTGGTGGTCTTGTTGTCGAAGTCGAGGAAGGCGGCATCCGGACGGAACAGATTCAGTCCCTGGCTGCCGCGCGACAAGTAGCCGTTGAGGTTCCACTTGTCGTTCACGGCAAAGGTCCAGTCGACCCCAATGGTGTTCATTGATGTATCGCGCAGGCCAAAGCTGCTGGGCGAGCTGAAGCGGTCCTTGCCGGCTTCCACGAAAGCCTGCAGTGACAGGCGCTCGTTCGGCTGCCAGTCGGCGTTGAGCTTGACTTTGTCGCGCTTGCGATCGGCCAGGGTCGGCATGAAGATGCCCCTGGAAAAATCCGTCCCTACAGTGTTGGGGTCCGTGATTTCGGTCACGCCGGTGCCGCTGTTGTCCTTCAGCCAGTTCGAACCGTTGCGGTTGCTCTGTTCGACGCTGACGGCGCCGCTGAGGTCTTCCGCCATGCGCCGCCGCAGTTCGGCGCGCAGCCCGGTCTCGTCGGTCTTTGCCCGCAAGGCGGTGATGCCGGCCACTGCGGCGGAGGGATTGAGCACGCCGCGATCGATCTGTGTGTAGTCCACGCCCAGCGTGCCGCGGTAGTCGCTGTTGAACTGATAGGCGGCCTGAGCCTTGGCGCGCAGGTTCTTGTACGGCTCCTGGTGGTTCGTGTACCGGTTGGTATCTTCCACGTTATAGAGGGCAAGCGGCGTCTGGTCGTCCCTGTTCTCGTAGCGCACGTTGGCCGACAACGACAGTTTGGGCATCGGGCGCGCAGTCATTCCAATCTGCGCCAGGGTGGTGTTCACCTTGCCGCCCAGGTCCGGCACTCCGGCCGGACCGTTCGTCAGGCCTGCCGAGGTGAAGTTGCTGTGCTGGGTGGCCTGCGAATGGGCCAGCTTGAAATTGAGCAGGGTGGTCGGCGTGAAGTTGTAGCTTCCGGTCACGTCGAACTGATGCGCCTGGTTGTCCGGCGGCAATGCGACAGGCTGGCTCAGGATGGATTGCAACCCGGTCGACAGGGGAAGCAGCGTGCCCACAGGATTGAACAGGCTGGCTGGGACCGACGCAGTCATGCTGCCGTTCTCGTTGCGATAGAACGAGCCGTAGTAGCCCGCCGACAGGTGCAGCTTGTCCCGCGAGAAGGTCATCCTCGCTTCGATCTGGCTGTGGCGCGAGTCGATCGGCTCGGGCAGGAACAGCAGGGCCGTTCCGGTGTTGGCGCCGGTACCCGGGGCGCAACCTGGCGCAACAGCTGACGGGCAGGTGAAGCCGATGCCCCATAGCCGCGAGCCTTCCTTCCTTTCGCTCTGCACGCTGGCGTCGAACTGCCACGCACTGCTGATCACCTTCGAGAAAGCGAAGCCCAGGCCGGTGCGCTGGGTCTTCACATCCATGTCGAAGCCCGTCCCGCCGGGCAGCGCCACCACTTGCGGCGTGGTGGTGCCGGCTCCGATCAGGCCGGTGTTGGGAATGGCGGGATCACGCCGCTGCAATTCGCGGAAGTCGGCGGAGAACTTCCAGTCGCCCTGCTTTTTCCAGCGGAAACCCAATTCACGGCTGCTGTTGAAGACATCGCTGGCCTGGAAATTGACCGCGGTGCCTTTCTCGTCGTCGCGCCGGTAGTAATCGGCGTCGAATATGCCGAATACATTGCTGCTAGGCCGCAGGCCGGTGTACTGGTCGAACAGGGAGCGATCCGCGCGGTCTCCGCTGACGAACCCGAGACCGGCGCTGGCGTTTGCTTCGAAGGCGGGAGCCACCTGGGCCTGCACCGTGCCGAACACGGATAGCAAGGCGGTTGCGAGCAGGGAGAGGCGGGCGTTACGAGGCCGCATGAGGGAAGTCATATACGTTCTCCGGTCTCAGCGGAACAGGAAGCCGGGCGTCGGATTCGTCGTCGCCGGGTTGTTCGAACCATGCACTTGGGTATGGCAGTTGGCGCATGCGCGGCCTTGCCAGATGTTCACCACGTTCTTGCCGTTGGTCGTCGCTGTCACCGCGGCCGAAGCCTGTCCGGGCGCTGCGGGTGGGAACACGCCGCGCTGGCCTCCCACTGCGCCGACGCCGCCGGTGACATGGGGTGTATGGCATTGCTGGCACAGGATCGGCGGCCGGGTCTTGAGCATGGCCGCTACGACGCTGCCATGCGGGTTGTGGCAGATCGCGCAGTCCTCCTGCACCGGCTCGTGCGAGTGGACGAACGGGCCGCGCTTCTCGGCGTGGCAGGTGTAGCAGGTGGCGTTCGTGCTGTCACGCTTGGCCAGTTTCGGCCCTGCCGATCCATGCACGTTGTGGCAGTCCGAGCAGCTCATCTTGCCTTCGGGTATCGGGTGGTGGGACGGCTTGGCGAGCTGCGTGCGCTGTTCCTTGTGGCAGGTGAAGCACACGTCGATCTGGGTCGCCCGGGCCAGCACCCTGTCCTGGTTCACATGGTTCTTGTGGCAGGACGCGCAGGCGAGGTCGGCGGTTTCGTGCTGGCTGCCGCCCCACAGCGCCCGCTTGGCGTCCTTCTGGTGGCAGCTGAGGCATGCGCCGTTGAGCTCGCTCACCGGCACCGTCGCCTTCTTGTTGAAGACGCGATCTGGCAAGTTGCCGGAGGGTTTGCCTATGTGCGCGGCGCTCGCCCCGTGGCAAGTTATGCACGTCGGGGTGCGGGAATCCGTGGCGACAGCATGCGCGTGGCGGCTGTTGTCCGGCAAATCCTCCTCGTCGTGGCACTTGACACAGGCAGCGGAGGCCGCCGCGTCGACGCCAGCCGCGCTAACGGTTGCCACCAGCCCGAAAATTCCCAGGGCGACGGCCACCAGCGCTCGCTTGATTCGCATTCGATCTTCTCCTCGTCCCCTCGGACCTCAATATGATGCCGGCGAGTGGCTGTTCTTTATCTCGCCGGCCCCCGATTACCGCAGCCCGTGGACGAAGTCCACTGCCTTGAACAAACCTGTCGCATGGCAATCGGCGCAGATCTCCGTTGCCTGTGCCGCCTCGGCCTGGGTGCGGTTGCCGAACGACGCATTGCCGAAGCTGGTGACGTGCCCGATCGCGGCCGGCGAATCATGGCATGCCGTGCAGGCGCTCGCCCAGTGCGAGATCACCGGCAGCTTGTTCACATCGATGGCGGCACAGGCGGTGAGCGTCTTGGCCGCGACCGTCCCGTTCCCGCCGATGCAAGCACCGGAAGCCTCGAACAGGCCGACATTGGGATTGCTGTAGAGACCCGTCGCCGCGTCCTTGCTCAGGCTGGTGCTGAGCACCGACGCGCCGAGAGTGCCCCGATCCACCTTGTAGGAGTTGTCGACGTGGCAGGTGTTGCAATTGAGAGTCGCTCCTGGCCATTTCACTGTGGCGGCAAAGTTTTCCACAGTGCTGGCCAAGGGGGCGCCGCCGGTCGTGGAAGTGCCGTCCTTGTTGAACGCACCGATGACCTTGTTGTCGTGGGTGAACGGGAAGGTGCGCTCGGAGCTGCCGTGGATGCCGTGAATCATGCGCTTGAACTGGAAGGACTCGTTCAGAGCCAACCCATTCGTCATGATCGTGGTAGACGCCCGGTTCGGATCGTGGCAAACCACACAGGCTTCGACGATGTTGCGCGCGCCGCTGTGGAATGCGTTGTCAACTGTGTTCGAACCCGACGCTGTGCCGAGCATGCCGTGGCACGCGTTGCACTTCTCGGTTGCAACCACGGCGCGGCGCGGCTGCAGCACGCCACTGATCGCGAATTCCTTGAACGTGTGCTGGACCCCCGTGTTGACCAAAGCTGCGGGCGCGGCCGCAGGCCGCGGATCGGCAAGCGATATGAGGGCGAGCTCCGGTTCCTTGATCTGCCCGATGCTGACTACGCGCGCGGTGCCGAAGGCGGCCGTGACCGTTGTATCGGCCGGGATCGAGATCTGCACCGTGTAGTGGTTGCTGCCGTCGTTGGTGCCGGTGTACGCAAAGGCGTTGGCGCCGCTGCCGGCGTTGTTGTACGACGAGAACTCAGTCGTGGCGGCCGACTGTCCGACTATGTTCTGGTAGGCGACGTAGAAGCGCAGATTGCCGAACTTGGTGTTGCTGCTGCAGGCGATCGTGCTGGTGCCCGTGCAATCGGGCGTGACCAGGTTATAGGCGGCATTGCCGTTGGTCGGGTCGGACAGGAAGTACTTCACGGTCACCTTGCGGGTGGCGGCGTCGAACGCAGCGCTGTCGATGTTCATCTTGTACTTGGCTGCGTTGACCTGCACCTGGTTGAAGTGCACACGCTCGGGCGAAATCGCGCTGGGGGGCAAATGGCAGGCGGCGCAGGCGCCGTCTCTCAGCAGCGAATCGGCCGCGTTCGGGTCCCGGTTGGCGTTGAAGGCTCGGTGGACATTGAACCAGGTTGAACCGGGCTGGGAGGCGTGGCAGGTCAGGCAGGCTTGCCGGCTTGGTTTGGTCTTCCAGTTGTCGCCCTGCGGCGTGGCCGGATTGGCGCCGTTGTGGCACACCGTGCAGTTGCGCAGGTCCTGCGGGAAGCCGACGTCCGAGAAGTCGTCGGTGCGGACGGTGAAGATCTCACCACCGGTCGCGACCTGTGATGCCAGCAACCTGCCCGCGTGGATCTTGTGGACCATCGTCGATAAAGTCAGGACATTGCCGCTGTTCGGGTCGGTGGTGCCCGGGTTGTGGCACAGCACGCAATACTGGGTATCGACGCGGCCGGGGCCGTGATGGGCCAGCTTCTCGTGGCAGACGTTGCACGATCCGACGTCCGTTATCTTGCGGGTCTTGGACGGGTCCGTCACGGCCACGGAATTCCCTGCGGCATCAATCGTGAAATCGAAGTAGGGATTGACGAAGACCTGAGTGCCCGCCGCATTCACGTAGGTGAGCTCAATGGCGATCCGGTGCGTGCTGCCGGGCTCGAAGACGACGCCGTTGGTCTGCGCCGGATTCGTGATGTCGGTCGTGAAAGTGTAAGTGTAGTAACCGTCGGGGTTCAACACCAGCTGCGCGGCGGCCAGCGCCGCATTGGTCTGCTTGGGGTCAGTATCCGCCTGCGTTGCCGTTGCGAACTTGGGTGTCGTCAAGGTAGCCTTCACCGCAGCCGTAACGCCCGTCGTCGTTGCCGGGGCAGCCGCCCTGGTGCGATACACGTAGCTCACCCATTGGTCAGGGTTGCCGGGGGCGCCGGGAACCAGCTTGGCGATTGCGAAGCTGACGCTGCCCACTGTGACGCTGGAATTGATCTTGCCGTCGGAGAACACTGCGAAGTTCACCTTCGGGGCACTCTTGATCGTGACGGCCGGCACGCCGGCCGCTTGAACCGCAGTAAATGGCGCGGTTGAGTTGATCGACGAGTCGTTGGCCGCCAGTGCGGCAGCACTGTTGATCGCCTGGGCCACCGTGCCGCCACCTCCTGGTGTGGGGGCGACACCTCCGCCGCCGCCACCACCGCAGCCTGCGATAGTCAGAGCGGTCAATACCGTCGCCACTCGAACCCAGGATTTCATCACTTCATGCTCCTCGATCGGACCAACCAATCAAATTAGGCGGGGCCATCACACCGAGCCGGCCCCATTTCCCAAACGCACATTCTTGCGGCCGTGAGATGCTACTTCAAGCCGTGCACGACGTCGACCCCAATCGCACTTGCGGGCGGCATGGCGTGCACTCCGAGCTCAAACACCTTGCCGCCATGGGAGCAGGGCGTTCCGCACGCGCCATTAACCTAGCGTTGAATTTTCGAATCAAGTGCGGGTTTTCTATATAAGAAGCAGCTCAAGATTGCCCTAGGAAAACTCCGAGAGTGCGGTTCGGCGCGCGGATGCGCAGGGCGGCATCGGGTGCCGGCGAACCAAAGCTTCAGCGCGCAGGTGTGAGAGAGCCGCCGATGGCGGTCGTCCGCAGGACTTGCACCGATTTCGCCGCGCTCGAGACTTGCCGAGGCCCAGGGCGATGCGCGAACGCAAAATCCGCGTGCCCTCGTGATTTCTACAGGTGCAGCAAGGGGCCGAGTATGCCGCCGATGACGGTTGAAGCGGTGTAGAGCACCACCACCGCCGGAACCGCGGCAACGGCGGCCTTGATGAGGAACCAGAAGATGGTGCTGAACCTCATGTCCAGATCCGAGACCACCACGGACAACGACCGTCCGGAATCAACGGGCAAGGCGCCGCAGGAGGGGCAGCTCGCCGCGGTATCGCTGACCTTCGCCTTGCATTCGGGGCATTCTATGAGCACGGTGAATCCTTCCTCTATTTCTGGGCCGCTTTGGTCGAAAACAGTTCCTGCGGCCCGGGACCTTCGGGTTCCTTATGGGCGATGGAGAAATGGCACTCGATGCAGGTCAGCCCCTCGAGGCGGGCTTTTTCATGCCGGCTTTTTGCCTTGTCGGTTTGCTTGTCCGGATCCATCTTGGCCGTCGTATGGCAATGCCGGCACTCGCGCGAGTCGTTTTCCTTCATGTAGGTCCACACGCGCCTGGCCAGCTGGTAACGCTTGGCTTCGAGCTTCTCTTTCGAATCAATCGAGCCCGTCCAATGGCCCCACACGTCGGAAAGGAGCCCCAATTTGGCGAAGTAGTTCGGGATGTATTCATGCGGCACATGGCAGTCGTTGCACGTGGCCCGCACGCCGGTGCGGTTGACGTCGTGGATGGTTCCCTTGTGCTCCTGCTTCAGGGCGTCCATCTCGTGGCACGAAGTGGCGCAGAACGGCTCCGAGTTCGCATAAACCATGAAGCCACCGCCCGCGCCGAAAATCACGACCCCCAGGACAAGGCCGACGATCAGCACGGCGAGGCTGCCCGGACCCGCACCCCAACTGCGAAACTTTTGAATAACCTTCATCTGAGCTATCTCCTTCGGGACGGGCATTGGCAATGACGCTGCCCTGAAAATTGCCGGGCCGGTGTTCGCACTAAAAGATCGCGCTGCGCGGAATCAGGCTTCTGTCGACGTCCAGTTCCTGCGGACCGGGGCCGTCGGGCACTTCGTGCGCGACGCCGTAGTGGCAATCGACGCAGGTCAGTTTTTCCTTTTTGGCCTTCTCATGCCGCGCCTTGGCGATAGGAGATTGCTTGTCGGGATCCATGTTCGCCACGGTATGGCAATGGCGGCATTCGCGCGAGTCGTTGCCTTTCATGTACGCCCACACCCGCTGCGCCATTTTCGGGCGCTGGGCCTGGAACTTCTCCCTGGTGTCGACGGAGTGGGTGACGTGGTGGCTCCAGAGGTCGTTGAGTGCACCCATCTTGGCCACGTAGAGCGGAATCGGCGAATGCGGGACGTGGCAGTCGGGGCAGATGGCGCGCACCCCAGTGCGATTCTTGTCGTGAATCGTGTCCCGGTATTCCAGCGTCGTGTTGTTGGCCATCTCATGGCAATTGGTGGCGCAAAACGCCTCCGTGCTGGTGTAGATCATCGTCGTGCCGAACAGGCTCAGTCCGACGAAGCCCAGGGCGGCGCCCGCCAGCAGAACCATGAGGGCCCTGGTACCGGCAGTCCATCTGCGCACTTTTGCAAGAACTCTCCGAGGCATTGTCATTCCTTCAATAAACGCGCATCAACGCACTGGCTTGCATACGCTTGAGACTGGAGGCCCCCGAGGCGGATCGGGGTCAGGACGCGGCGCCGGCGGCCGGGGGCGCCCTCCCCACGGAGATGCCCGGCGCCGGCAAATGCTAAAGACTTACTGCGAGAGGATCCACTGCACGACGTTCTTGATTTCGGCGGTGTCGGTCGACTTGATCGCCTTGTGTTCTTCCTTCTTGCCGTCGATCTCGATCATGGGCTTGGTCGTGAGGTGCTTGACCAGTTTGTCTTCGGCATCCGCCTTGCCCTTGTACTTCTTGGCGGTCTCCTTGAAGGACGGGCCGTCTTTCTTCTTGTCGACAGCGTGGCACTTGAGGCAATCGCTCTTCTTCAAGAGCGCCTGGGCCGCGTCGGCGTCAACTGCGGCATTGGCCAGGGATGCCGACATCAGCCCGCAGGCAACGGCCAAGGTGAAAAGCAACTTCATTTTCCGGTCTCCTAAAAAATTAAAAGCGACTACTTTAACTCCGCCAGCGACGGGCACCCCGCGCATCGCTGCCGGCTGGTCAGCCCGTCCAACGCAATCGGGGCGTGAACGGTTGACTTCATTGCCTCGATCGGGGCTCGTATCAGCCGCCCTTGAAGAATCCGATACCGACCAGCGTGAGCAGCGTCAATCCCACTGCGATCAGCGTGAATGCCAGCGCCTTGGACGCCGTCACCATCCGCGCCGACGGCGGGTCAACCAGTTTCTGCTCCAGCTCGCCGCTATCGACCAGGCGCTGGTACTCCACGCCATGGTCGGTCTTGAACTCTTCCAGCGACATGGTACCCGTGAACATCACGACTTCGACCGGGAACTTGTCTGGCCGGAAATGGTTGTTGAAGAAGTGCACGGTGAACAGGAACACCACCGCGAGGAACGCCTCTTCGCCGTGGAAGATCGCCGCCACGTTGAAGATCCAGCCAGGCAGGAAGGCGCCGAAGAATCCGGGCAGCCACATGATCAAGCCGCTCAGGCCGATGATCGTGACCCCCCAGAACGGTGCCCAGTAGTCGAACTTCTCCCAGTAGGTCCAGCGGTCGAATTTCGGGCGCGGACCCGTGCCGAAGAACCACTTGAACATCGCCAGCATGTCCTTGCCGTCCTGCAGGCTCGGAACCAGCGAGTTCGGCCCGAACAGCTGGAAATTCCTCCAGTTGCCGCCGATGCGAACCAGCAGGTAGAGCAGGTGCCAGAAGAACACGCCCGCGAAGACGACGGCGGCGTAGCGGTGGATGAGGCCCGCGATGCGGGGGCCGCCCAGCAGCTTCATGATCGTCGGTGCCCAGGCCACGTCCGGATAGAACAGCGGCATGCCCGTCAGGGTCAGGATCATCAGGCTCACGGCGAACAGCAGGTGCGCGATGCGCCAGGTCCGGCTGAAGCGCTGGATGTGTTTGTCATGCAGGCGGGCCGGCACTTCATCGAGCTTGATGTGCGGCTGTCCGGCGCGTGCCTTGCGCTCCTTGTATTCCCGGTAGAACCAGAGCGCCGTGTGCAGCCAGAAGAATGCGAACGTGCCGACCAGCAAGCCGGTCATCATCTGGAAGGCGACCCAGATCTGCGGGTAGCGGCCGAAGTTGTGCTCGTTGCCGTGCGGCTGGAAGCTGGCAAACCCCTTGGGTACGTCGGGCAAGCCTTTCTTGGCGTTGTGGCAGCTTTGGCAGGTCTTCATCCGGTTGTCCGGATGCACCTTGGACTCGGGGTCGTCCACCCGCTTGATTTCATGGCTGCCGTGGCAGTCGAAGCACTTTGCCGTATAGCTGTAGCCGAGCGTGGTGATCCGGCCGTGGAACGTATCCTTGTAGCTCTTGAACTGCTCGTCATGGCAGCCGCCGCAGTTGGATGTGACAGTCAGCTTGAACGGGTCTCCCGAGGTGTTGCTGATCGAGTGCGCGGTGTGGCAGTCGGAACACAGCGCAGCCTGGGCCAGCATGTTCTTGGCATTTTCCTTGCCGTGCACCGAACCCTGGTAGGCCTCGAGCTGGTCGGTATGGCATTTGCCGCAAATGGACGGGATGCCAAGGCGCCACTGCGTGTATTCGGGGGTGTTCCTCGGTGGCACGTTGAAGCTGTGCACGTCATGGCACTGATTGCACTCGGCGTTGGGCTTGGTCTTGTCCTCCGAGCTGGGGCGCGCGTGGAACGACTTGCGGTATGCCTCGATGTTCTTCGCGACAACGCCCAGCCGCGGCCGGTCGCCGGCCCTGCCGTGCTTTTGGGTCAGCTCCCACAACTCCTGGTGGCAGCCCGCGCAGTCGACCTTCTTGAGCGCCTGGCCCGTGTTCTTGGCATGCGCATTGCCTTTTTCCGCGTTGTCCTTGATGTCGGTGTGGCAGGTCACGCATTGCATCGTGAAGTGCACGCTTTGCCCGAACTTGTCAGCCGGAATCCCATGCAAGGGACGCGCCTTGCCCTGGGCGTCACGCACTTCGATTTTTGATTTCTTCGCCTCGTGGCAGGTCAGGCAGGTGGCGTTGTCCAGCCCCGCGCCGGATGCCGCCGCGGCCTGATCGGCCGCGCGCGCGCCAACACCAGCTAAACCCAGGGAAGCGCCCACAAGCCAGGCGCAAACTGCGAACCGCCGCAGGCGTGAAAGACTCGACTCGAATTGCATTGTCAGTTCCGTCAAGAAAGAAATGTGCTGGCCCCTGCCTCATCCGCAGGGCCGGTCTCGCATGAGATCGCCGGCTGCGGCGGGGCGCAACTTTTTGTAGCCTTGAAGTGTGTCGGCAGTGCCTAGGGGTCACTTGACGTAGGTCAACCGTCCGCCGTGTCCATGGTGTCGAATCGGAGAACTCCTATACACACTTGGCCGGTTGTGTTGCAACCGGACCGCGATCGACTACATGAGCATGCAAATTCGCCCAACTCGTGCCATTGGCTCGCTCGCGATGCTCACCCTGGTGCTGGTCGCGGTGTGCCTCGCGTTCCTGCTATGGGACATGCGAAAGCGCGAGCTCGAGCACGCCAGCCTCGACACGATAGCGCTCGCCCACATCATCCGGGAAGAGACCGAGCAGACGTTCGATCGCGTCGATCTGGTATTGCGTGGCGTTCAGGAGCGGATGCAGACGGCCTACGGAAGCGGGCTGGCGCTGGACGGCGTGCCGGTGCGTCTGCTGCTCAGCGCGCGAATTTTCGGGATCCGCCAGCTCGGGGCGCTGTTCCTGCTCGATGCCGACGGCAGGGTGGTCAATTCGTCCAGCGAGAACGAAGCGCTGGGGGTGCGGCAAAACGATCAGGAGTACTACCAGGTATTTGCCAGCGGCCGGTTCGACGGGCTCTATATCGGCAAGCCGGTGCGCGACGCCACCCATGGCGGCTGGACGCTGCACGTGGCACGTGCCTTCAGCGGCACCGACGGGAAGCTGCGCGGTGTGGCGGTGGCGGCGATGAGCGTTCTGCAGCTCGAACAGGGTTACCGCTCGATCAAGGAGGGTGCGCGGCCGATGGCGCTGTACCTGGCCGACGGCACGCTCGTGGCGAGCCTGCCGCACCGGGAGAACATGATCGGCGAATTTGCGCCGGAGCTGCGAAACCAGGCGCTGCCCGCCCCCGGTGACGAAGTGCGCATGGTCGACCATCCCACCGGCGACGGCGGGCGTGAGGCTTTCGCGCTCGGCCGCACGGGGCGTTTCCCATTGCTGGTGAGCGTCCCCAACGAAGAGGAACTGGCGCTGGCCACGTGGCGCGAGAATTCGATCGCCCTCATCCTGGGCGCGCTGCTGGTTTGCACCTTCATCCTCACCGCTTCCAGTTTGCTCAAGCGCGGCGTCATCCGGCAGGCGGAACTCGCGCGGGCGCTGCGCGACGCCAACGATCGCTACCACCAGACCATCGATTCGGTCATGGATGCCATCGTCGCCGTGGACGAGTCGCACAACATCCTGCTGTTCAATCCCGCCGCCGAACGCATGTTCGGGCTCGCCAAGGCCGACATGATCGGCCAGCCGCTGGCACGGCTGGTCCCCGAGCGGGTGCGCGAGGCCCACGTCCTGCACATGGACCGCTTCATGTGCACGCGGGGGGAGTCTCGCGCCATGGCGGCGAACGTCGAGATCACCGGGCTGCGCGCCGACGGCACCGAGTTTCCGATCGAGTCGACGATCTCGCAGACGCTGATCGAGGGAAGGCCGCAGCTGACCGCCGTGCTGCGGGACATCACGCAGCGACGCCGGTCCGAAGAGAACCTGCACGAGATGAACCGGCAGCTGCGCAGCCTGTCGTCTTCGCTGCAAGCTGTGCGGGAACAGGAGCGAACCCGCATCGCGATGGAACTGCACGACGACCTGGGCCAGCAGCTGACCGGGCTCAAGCTCGAGCTTTCCTGGCTCGGCGGGCGGCTCAAGGAAGGCCGGCAGGCGACCCCCGAAGAGGTGGGCGCCATGCGCCGCCTGCTCGATACCGCGATCGCCTCGGTGCGCCGCATCGCCACTGACCTGCGCCCGCTGATCCTCGACGATCTGGGTTTCGGTGAAGCCGTGGCCTGGCAGACCGCGGAATTCGCCAAGCGCAGCGGGCTCGATATCGCGATCGACCTGCAGGCACAGGAGCTGGTGAAGGACGACGTGGTGGCCACCGCGCTTTTTCGCATCGTCCAGGAATCGCTCACCAACGTCGTTCGCCACGCCGGCGCCACCAGTGTGCAGGTGAGGCTTGCCTCGGATGGCTCCGACCTGGTGCTCACCGTGCGCGACAACGGCACCGGCATCGCCGGCGGTCCCCGCGCGGGCAGCGGCATCGGGCTGGTCAGCATGCGCGAGCGGGCCACGGCGCTAGGCGGGCAGCTCAGGATCGTGGGCGAACCAGGCGCCGGAACCACGATCGAGGTAACCCTGCCGCTGGGCCGGCCGGTACTGGAAAAGGAAGCCGCATGAAGATCGAAGTTCTCGTTGCAGACGACCATGCCATCATCCGCGATGGCTTGAAGAAGATCCTCGCGGACACCGGCGACATGGTCGTGGCCGGTGAAGCCGCCAATGGCAACGCGGCGCTGGAAAAAGTACGCGAGCGCGACTGGGGCCTGGTCGTGCTCGACATGTCGATGCCGGGGCGCAGCGGCCTCGAACTGATCAAGCTGATGAGGGCCGAACGGCCCCGCCTGCCGATCCTGGTCTTCAGCATGCACCAGGAGGAGCAGTTCGCCGTGCGGGCGATCCGCGCCGGCGCCTCGGGCTATCTGTCAAAAGAGGGCGACAGCGACATGTTGCTGCCGGCGATGCGCAAAGTGGCGGCCGGCGGTGCCTTTGTCAGCGACAAGGTGGCGCAGCTGCTGGCCACCGACGTTTCCCGAGGCGGGGACTGCGCGCCCCATACGCTCCTGAGCGACCGCGAGTACGGCATCTTCAGCCGTATCGTGCGCGGCGCCAGCCTGACGGAGATTGCCGACGAGCTGTGCCTGAGCATCAAGACCGTCAGTACCCACAAGTCGCACATCCTGGGCAAGATGAATCTGGCAGGCCAGGTCGACCTGGTGCGCTACGCGATCGAGCACAACCTGCTCGATCCGACACGGGAGTAGCCGCTGATCGCGGGATAACCCCAAGCCGGTCATCGGAAATATCCGATGGCTACTTTGAGCGGGTGCCGATATGCAGGGGCCGTGCTTCCCATCAATATCCACCCAGAGTCATTGCCGACGCTATGGCGGGACTGCGTCATTCAGACTCGACGGGGGGAAAAACCAGGTGAATGCGGCATTCGCTGCGACAAGAGTTCCGCCGTGAAGGCAGTCCTGCTGCTGGCGGCGTGAGGCATGTCCACATCATCCAGAGATTCGCGGGTTTTCAGGCGCGGCCCCGGCTTCCTGCGGCGGGCATGGGCACGCCTGAACAGGCCGAGCAGCCGGTATTCGTTCCTGGCGATCTCCACGGTCTTTTTCATCGCAGGGATCGTCTTCTGGGGCGGCTTCCACACGGCCGTTGACATGACCAACACCCTGGAGTTCTGCACCACCTGCCACGAGATGCGCGACACCGTGTACCAGGAATACAAGGAGACGGTTCACTACAGCAACCGTGCCGGCATCCGCGCGATCTGCTCGGACTGCCACGTCCCCAAGGACTGGTCGCACATGATGGCGCGCAAGCTGAGGGCGAGCTTCGAGATCTGGGGCAAGATCACCGGCAGCATCGACACCAGGGAAAAGTTCGAGGCCAGGCGCATCGTGCTCGCCACCCACGAGTGGGAGCGCTTGAAGGAGAGCAATTCACGGGAGTGCCGCAACTGCCACACCTACGACGCGATGAGCGGGGGCCTGCAGAAGCAGGAACCTTACAAGAAGCACATGGCGGCCAGGGAAGACGGCCAGACCTGCATCGACTGCCACAAGGGCCTGGCTCACAAGCTGCCTCGGGGGTACCAGAAATCGCCGGAGCAGGCGACTGGAACTCCAACGCCGGTTTCGAATCAATGAGATGCACCGCAGCCGGCGCACACGGTAGACGCGAACGGCCGACCGATGTGCGCATGAGGTTATAGTAGGCGGCCCTGCTGGGCAGGTTGAGCTCATGCACACTCGGGGCAGTTGTCCCCGGCCGTTGATTTAGGTCAACCGGCGCGGTTTGGCTGCGGTGGCGGTGGCGCTTTGCCCGCCGACAATCCATGCAATGTTGACTGTCCACGATTTATCCTGCGTCCGCGGAGACCGTTCCCTGTTCGCCGGCATTGACTTTTCGGTCGAGGCCGGCGAGTGGCTGCACGTGCGCGGCGCCAACGGATCGGGCAAGACCAGCCTGCTCAGGCTGCTGGCCGGGCTGTCGCAGCCAGCCAAGGGGCAGATCCGCTGGCGTGGCAAAGCCGCCGACGACGACGCGCAGGCATACCGCGCCGAACTGCTGTTCCTGGGCCACCATGCGGCGGTGAAGGAAGAGCTCACCGCGCTTGAAAATCTCCAACTCGCCGCGGAACTCGACGGCGGCGTGTTGTCGCGCGCCGAAGCGCTCGACGCGCTGCAGCGCTTCGGCCTGAAAGGCCGCGAGGACCTGCCGGTGCGTTTTCTTTCGGCCGGGCAGAAGCGGCGCGTGCTGCTGGCGCGCCTGGTGACCCGCAAGGCGAAATTGTGGGTGCTTGACGAGCCTTTCACCGCGCTCGATACGCGCGCTGTCGACATGCTGGAAACGCTCATTGGAGAGCACGTTGCTGAAGGTGGAATGGCCGTGGTCACCAGTCACCAGGCCGTGTCGATCCCGGGCGGCAAGGCGCTCGAACTGTGAAGGCGATGCTGGCCGTGATGCGCCGTGACCTGCTGCTCGCCATGCGCCGCAAGACCGAGGTGCTGACGGCGCTGTTCTTTTTCGTGATCGTCACCAGCCTGTTCCCGCTCGGGATCGGACCGGAGACGGCGCTGCTGCGCAAGATCGCTCCGGGCGTGCTGTGGGTCGGCGCGCTGCTGTCGACGATGCTCGGCCTGCAGCGCATGTTCGCGGCCGACCATGCCGACGGAACGCTGGAACAGATGCTCCTTTCGCCCACGCCGCTGGGGCTGCTGGTGAGCGGCAAGAACATGGCGCACTGGATCGTGTCGGGGCTGCCGCTGGTACTGCTGGCGCCGCTGCTGGGTGTGCAATTCGACCTGGACGCCGGCTCGCTAGGGATCCTGACGCTGGGGCTGCTGCTGGGCACGCCGGTCCTGTCGCTGATCGGGTCTGTCGGCGCGGCGCTTACGCTCGGAGTGCGCGGCGGTGGCGTCCTGCTGAGCCTGCTGGTTCTGCCGCTGTACATCCCGACGCTGATCTTCGGCGCGGGCGCCGTCCAGGCCCACAGCTCGGGGCTGGGCGCCGCCGGTCATCTATCGCTGCTGGCCGCACTGCTTGTGATGGCCCTGTTCTTCGCGCCCTGGGCGACCACGGCGGCTTTGAGGATTGCATTGGAATGAGCGAAATCGTCATCAACAATCGAATGGGAATGAGCCAGGGAGTGATCCACTGGTTCAAGTTCGCCAGCCCGTCCAGCTTCTATCCGCTTGCCGGCAAGATGCAGCCGTGGTTCTGGGCGCTGGCGGCGGTGTTCGGCGTGATCGGGTTGTGGATCAGCTTCTTCGTCGCGCCGACCGACGCCACGCAGGGCGAGGGCTATCGGATCATCTTCGTGCACGTGCCGGCCTCATGGCTGTCGATGTTCATCTACATGGTGATGGCGACCTGGGCCGGGATCGGGCTGGCGCTCAACGCGCGGCTGTCGGGCATGATGGCCCAGGCGCTGGCTCCCACCGGCGCCTTGATGGCTTTCCTGTCGCTGTGGACCGGCGCCTTCTGGGGCAAGCCGATGTGGGGCACCTGGTGGGTCTGGGATGCCCGGCTGACGTCCGAGCTGATTCTGTTCTTCCTGTACCTGGGCTTCATCGCTCTGCAGGCCGCCATCGACGATCCGCGCCGCGCCGACAAGGCCGGAGCGATCCTGGCCCTGGTGGGCGTGGTGAACGTGCCGATCATCTATTTCTCGGTGAAGTGGTGGAATACCTTGCACCAGGGCTCCTCGGTGTCGATGACCAGGGCACCGTCGATGGCGCAGACCATGTTGTGGGGCATGTTGCTGATGGCCCTCGCTTTCTGGATGTATTCGGTAGCGATGGCGCTCAAGCGCGTTCGCACCATCATCCTTGAGCGCGAGGCCCACACCGACTGGGTGCGCAAGCTGGCGGAGGTGGCCACATGAGCTGGAATTCCCCGGCCGAATTTTTCGCGATGGGCGGTTACGCCCTCTATGTGTGGGGCAGCTTCGGCGTCTGTGCGGTGGCACTTGCGCTCGAGCCCCTTCTTTTGAGCAGGCGCCGGCAGGCGATCCTGCAAAGCCTGCGCCGTCATGCACGGGCCGAACAGATGGACCAGGAGGTCTGAATGAAAAAGTGGAAAAAGCGCGGCGCGATCGTCGCCGGTGGCGTTGCCGTGGTCGGTGTCGCGGCCGCGCTCGTGCTCAATGCGCTGAACAGCAACATCGCCTTGTACGTCACCCCCAGCGACGTGGTGGCGGGGAAGGCGCCGCACGGCCAGGCCTTCCGCATCGGCGGAATGGTCAAGGACGGCTCGCTCAAGCGGGATAACCTGACGGTGCATTTCGTAGTGACCGACCTGGCCAAGGAAATCCCGGTTTCGTATACCGGCATCCTGCCCGACCTGTTCAAGGAGGGCAAAGGCGCCGTGGTGCAGGGCCGCCTCGGCCCCGACGGCAACTTCACCGCATCGGAAGTTCTTGCCAAGCATGATGAGAATTACATGCCGCCGGCAGCGCAGGACGCGCTCGACAAGGCGAAGAAGCCTCAAGGAGTGGCCGCACAATGATTGCCGAACTCGGACACTTCGCCCTGATCCTGGCGCTTTGCGTGGCCGCCCTGCTGGGCACGCTGCCGCTGCTGGGTGCGCACTACCACCGGCGCGAGTGGGTCGTGCTGGCGCGGCCGGCCGCTCAGGTGTTCTTCCTGCTGGTCGCCGCTTCGTTCGTCGCGCTGGCCTGGAGCTTCTACGTCAACGATTTCTCGGTCACCTACGTGGCCGAGCATTCCAATTCGCTGCTGCCCACGATGTACCGGCTGGCCGCGGTATGGGGTGGTCACGAAGGTTCGCTGCTGCTTTGGATATTCATGCTGGCCGGCTGGACGGTGGCGGTTGCGCAGTTGTCGCACACGCTCGATGAAACGATGGTCGCGCGCGTGCTGGGCGTGCTGGGCCTGGTAGCTACCGGCTTGCTGCTGTTCGTGCTGCTCACCTCGAACCCGTTTGGCCGGATGTTGCCGGCAGCCGAAAATGGACGCGACCTGAACCCGCTGCTACAGGATCCGGGCCTGGTGTTCCATCCGCCGATGCTCTACATGGGTTACGTCGGCTTCTCCGTGGCGTTCGCCTTCGCGATCGCGGCGTTGCTGTCGGGCCGCCTGGATGCCGCCTGGGCCCGCTGGTCGCGCCCCTGGACGACCACCGCATGGATCTTCCTCACACTGGGCATCGGCCTGGGTTCGTGGTGGGCCTATTACGAACTCGGCTGGGGCGGCTGGTGGTTCTGGGACCCGGTCGAGAACGCCTCCTTCATGCCCTGGCTGATCGGCACCGCGCTGATCCACTCGCTGGCTGTCACCGAAAAACGCGGAAGCTTCAAGAGCTGGACGGTGCTGCTGGCGATCGGAGCCTTCTCTTTGTCGCTGCTGGGTACCTTCCTCGTGCGCTCGGGCGTGCTCACGTCCGTCCACGCATTCGCCACCGATCCGCGGCGTGGCATCTTCATCCTGGTGCTGCTGGCGCTCGTGATCGGGTCGTCCCTGACCCTGTATGCATGGCGCGCGCCCAAGGTGGCGCTGGGCGGCAGTTTCGCGCTGCTGTCGCGCGAGACGATGCTGCTGATCGGCAATGTGCTGCTCGTGGTGGCAGCCGGGTCCGTGCTGCTCGGAACGCTCTATCCGTTGATCGTCGACGCGCTGAGCCTGGGCAAGATTTCCGTCGGCCCGCCCTACTTCAACACGGTGTTCGTGCCGCTGATGGCTCCGGTCCTGTTCCTGATGGCCGCCGCCCCGCTGGCGCGGTGGAAACATGCCGACGTCAAGCAGATGGCCCGCGGCCTGTGGATTGCCGCAGTGCTCGCGGTGGGCGCGGCGATTGCGATTCCCCTCGCGATGGGCGGCTGGACCGTGTTGACCGGGCTGGGCACCATGTTGGCCATCTGGGTCGGCACATCGATGGGGCTGCAGATTGCCAAGCGGCTGAAGTCCGGCATCCCGCCACTGTCGTTCTGGGGCATGCAGCTCGGGCACCTGGGCATCGCCGTGTTCGTGGTTGGCGTCACCCTGGTGGGCGGTTTCCAGGAGGAAAAGGACGTTCGCATGGAACCGGGCGACACGGTCCTCGTCGGCGGTCACGAATTCAAGTTCATGGGCGTCACGCAAGTGCAGGGCCCGAACTACAGTGCCGCGCGCGGCCAGTTCGAGGTGACCCAGGGTGGCCGGCGAAGCAGCACGCTCTATCCGGAAAAACGCAATTACGTTTCCTCTTCAATGCCGATGACCGAAGCGGCCATCGACGCGGGCTTGACGCGCGACGTGTACGTGTCCTTGGGCGAGCCGCTCGAAGGCCAGGCCTGGGCCGTGCGCGTCTACTTCAAGCCGTTTGTCGACTGGATCTGGGGCGGCTGCCTGCTGATGGCGCTGGGCGGCCTTTGCGCCGTGTCTGATCGCCGCTACCGCCTGCGAATGCGCGCTCCGGCGGCTGCGCTGCAAGGGGCAACCACATGAAGGCCAAGTTCCTCATTCCGCTCGCAGCGTTCGGCGTGCTGGTCGCATTCCTCGCCGTCGGCCTCACGCGCGATCCGCACGAAATCCCGTCACCGCTGGTAAGCAAGGCGGCACCGGCGTTCAAGGTGCCGCAACTGGTCGCCGCCGACAAGGCGTTCTCGCCGGCCGACTTGAAGGGTCAGGTCTGGATGCTGAACGTCTGGGCTTCCTGGTGCGTCGCCTGCCGGGTCGAGCACCCGCTGCTGGTCGAACTCGGTCGTTCGAAAATAGTGCCGCTGATCGGCCTGGACTACAAGGACAAGCGCGAGGACGCGCTGAAAACCCTCGCGCAGCAAGGCAACCCCTACGATCTTTCGGCCGTCGACACCGATGGCCGCATCGGCATCGAATATGGCGTGTACGGCGTGCCCGAGACATTCATCATCGACAAGAACGGCATCATCCGCCACAAGCAGATCGGGCCGGTGACCGCCGAGGCGCTGGAAAAGACCATCCTGCCTCTGATCGCAAAACTCAAGAACTCATGAAACGACTGTTCGCATTGCTGATGATCGCGCTCGCCCTGGGAACGGGCTGGGCCAAAGAGGCTGTGCCGCTGGCCGAAGACCCGGTCGTCGAGCAGCGGCTGATCGCCATCTCCGAGGAGATGCGCTGCCTGGTGTGCCAGAACGAATCGCTCGCCGGCTCGCGCGCCGAGCTCGCGCAGGACCTGCGCCGCGAACTGCGCACGCTGATCAAGCAGGGCAAGACCGACGCGGAGATCAGGGACTTCATGGTGGAACGCTACGGCGATTTTGTGCTGTACCGGCCGCGCATCAAGCCCCAGACCTGGCTGCTGTGGGGCGGCCCATTCTTACTGATGATCGTCGCTGTTGCGGTACTGTTGACATACCTGCGCCGGCGCAACCGGGCGGTGGTCGATGAAGACCGCCTGTCCGAAGATGAAGCCAGCCGCGCCGAGGCGCTGCTGAAGGAAGGCGAAAGATGACCGGATTTCTAATTGGCGCCGCGGTCGCGGTGTTGCTCGCGCTCGCGCTGCTGTTGCGCCCATTTTTCCGCAAGACCTCGGGCGGGCAGTTGTCGCAGCGCCAGTTCAATGCCGCAATCCTGCGCGACCAGCTCGCCAAGCTCGACCAGGACGTGGCCGAAGGCACCCTGAGCGAGGCCGACCGCGCGCAAGCCCGGGCTGAACTGCAGCGGCGCGCGCTGGAAGACACCCGCGAGCAGGACGCGGTCAACACGCTGCGCGCCCCGAAGAAGACCATGGTGGCGGTGAGCGTGCTGGTTCCGCTGGCAGCCGTTGCCCTGTACCTGCTGATCGGCAATCCCGCAGGCTTGACCGAGAACGCCGCCAACCCGCACCAGCTCGCCAATCAGCAGGACCTCGAAAAGATGGTGATGGCGCTGGCCGCGAAGATGGAGAAGGAACCGAACAATCAGAAGGGCTGGGCCATGCTGGCGCGCTCCTACAAGGTGATCGGCCGCAACGCCGAGGCCGAAAAAGCATTCGAGCGGGCGGGATCGTTCATCGACAATGACGCGCAGATGCTCTCCGCCTACGCCGACGTGATGGCAAGCAACAACGGGGGCACCCTCATCGGCAAACCGGCGATGCTGATCCAGAAGGCATTGAAGGCCGACCCCGACAACCCGATGGCGCTATGGCTCTCGGGCACGGCCGATCTTGAAGGCAAGAACTACACGGCCGCCCTGCGGACCTGGGACCGGCTCGCCAAGCTGCTGCCGCCGGGGTCCGATGACGCGCGCATGCTGCAGGGCGCGATCGACGATGTCCGCGCCAAGGCCGGCCTGCCGACCCAGGCGCCGGCGCCGGCGGTGGCGTTGGGCGCCGCAGGGGGCGGCAATGTCACCGGCACGGTCGAACTCGATCCGTCGCTCAAGGGCAAGGCCGGGCCCGACGACACCGTGATGATCATCGCCCGCCTGCCGGGTTCGCGGATGCCGATAGCGGCGGCGCGGCTTCGCGCCGGGGACCTGCCGTTGAAATTCGTGCTCGACGATTCGCAATCGATGAATCCGGCGTCGCCCATCTCCGCCGCCAAAGAGGTGGAGGTGGAAGCTCGAATTTCGAAGACCGGCATGGCAAAGGCCGAGCCGGGCGACCTGATCTCGTCGGTACAGACCGTCAAGGTGGGTGCCAGCGGCGTGGCGCTGCGCGTGGCGAAGGTGCGGCCCTAGCAGTCTCTCCAGGTAGGAGAGGGCAGAACTGCCCAAGGGCTCTTCAGGTTCGCACCGGTGCGGCCAGGCCGGGCTTGAGCAGCACCACCAGCGCCCCGGCACCACCCTCGTCGCCGCGGGCCTGCACGAAGGCCAGCACTTCGGTTTTCTGGATCAGCCAGGTTTGAACCTTGCTTTTGAGCACCGGCGCCTTGCCGGGTGAGCCCAGGCCCTTGCCGTGCACCACGCGCACGCAGCGCCAGCCGCGGCGGTGCGATTCCCGCACGAACGCCGCCAGCGCCTCGCGTGCCTCTTCGCGGCGCAGCCCGTGCAGGTCGATCTCGCCTTGGATGCTCCAGTCGCCCTTGCGCAGCCGCCGGGTCACGTCCACGCCGATGCCGGGACGGCGAAAACTCAGCGCATCGTCCACGTCCAGCAGCGTGGCCGCGTCGAACTCGTCGCTGATGGCTTCGAGCAGCACCCGCTGGTCGTCCAGCTGTTGCTGCACTGGAATGGGTGGCGGCTGCTCCGGCGCCAGATGTACGCGGCCGTGCGCGCGCATCGGCTGCACGGCGCCGGCGGCGCGCACGAAAAGATTTCGCTCGGCATGGGCGAGCCGCTCCGCTTCGGTGCGGGCGGCCTCCTGCGCGGCCGCCGCCTGTTGCTGCTCGGCCAGCTTTTGCTGGATATGCTGCAGATCCTTCAGGGACTTGGCTTTCACAGCAGTCCCTTTTCCGCCATCGACAGCGCATCGCCCGGCGCCACGATCACATGATCGAGCACCCGCACGTCCACCAGCGCGAGGGCGGCCTTGAGCGTCTGGGTCAAGGCCTCGTCGGCGCGCGAAGGCTGGACGGTGCCGCTGGGGTGGTTATGCGCCAGCACCACCGCGGCAGCCTGGTGCTGCAGCGCATGCAGCACCACCTCGCGCGGATAGACGCTGGTCTGGGTCAAGGTGCCGCGAAACATTTCCCTCATGGTGATCAGGCGGCTCTGCGCGTCCAGGAACAGCACCGCGAATACTTCGTGCGCGCGGCCGGCCAGGTGCAGCTGCAGGTACTGCTTGACCGCGCCGGGCGAGCCGAATACCTCGCGTGCCTTGAGCTGCTGAGCCAGGGCGCGGCGCGCCAGCTCCAGCACCGCGATCAGCTCGGCCCGCTTGGCGGTGCCGCCCAGGCCATTGATGCGCTTCAAGTCGTCCGGGCCAGCGTTGAGCAGGCCGGAAATTCCGCCGAAGCCGCCTGTCGCCCTGCCCGTGCCGGCGTCGGTGTCCGGTTCGGCCAGCAGCTCCTGCGCCATCTGCAGCACGCCCCGGCCGGGCGTGCCGGTGCGCAGCAGCAACGCCAGCAGTTCGGTGTCGGTCAGTGCCCCGGCCCCGCGCGCCAGCAGCTTTTCGCGCGGCCGGCAGTCGGCGGGAAGTTGTTTCAAAGGCATGGAGGAAAAACGCAGGAGCCCTGGCCGCCGGGCCTGCCGAAGGGCCTTCGGCTGCCGCTGCCCGGCGGGAAGGGCGGGTTTCTACAATAGGGCCCAGTTTATCGGTACTTGCAATGGCTTCCACCGCGCACCTGGTTCGGCCGGGCTCCTTCCTGACGCTGCACTACCGGCTGGCGGGGCCGAATGGCGACATCATCAATACCTTCAACGACAAGCCGGCCACGCTGACGCTGGGCGCGGGCGAGCTCTCGCCCGCCGTCGAAAAGCGCTTGATCGGCCTTCAGGAGGGCGCCCGCGCCACCTTCGAAATTCCCGCCGGCGAAGCATTCGGCCACCGCAATCCGGAGATGGTGCACTGGGTCGCGCGAAGCCTGCTCGAAAAGATGGGCGGAGCCGACGAGGACTACGACGTCGGCGAAGTCGTGCAGTTCTCGACTCCCGACGGCCTGGGCCAGTATGCGGGCTCGGTGCAGCGCGTGGACAAGGATGGCGACGGCGACGGCAAGGCCGACGCCGTGCTGTTCGACTTCAATCATCCCCTGGCGGGGCAGCCTGTGACATTCGAAGTGCATGTGATCGGCGTCCTATGAAAGAGCAACCGGCGGCCGGCGTAGAGATCCTCCTGGCAGAGCCGCGGGGATTCTGCGCAGGGGTGGACCGCGCCATCGAAATCGTCGATCGGGCGCTGCGCAAGTTCGGCGCGCCGATCTACGTGCGCCACGAGATCGTGCACAACACCTATGTGGTCAACGACCTGAAGGCCAAGGGCGCGATCTTCATCGAGGACCTGGCGCAAGTGCCGCCCGGCTCTACGCTGGTGTTCTCGGCCCACGGCGTGAGCAAGGCGGTGCAGGCCGAAGCGCGCGCGCGCGGCTTCGAGATTTTCGACGCCACCTGTCCGCTGGTGACGAAGGTCCATGTGGAAGTGGCCAAGCTCGCGCGCGAAGGCTACGAGTTCATCATGATCGGCCACAAGGGCCACCCCGAGGTCGAAGGCACGATGGGCCAGCTCGATCACGGCATCCACCTCGTCGAGGAAGTGGCCGACGTGGCCCGGATCCAGCCGGCGCAGGCCGACAAGCTCGCGGTGGTGACGCAGACCACCTTGTCGGTCGACGACGCGGCGGCGATCACGGCTGCGGTGCGGCAGCGCTTCCCCCACATCCGCGAGCCCAAGCAGCAGGACATCTGCTACGCCACGCAGAACCGGCAGGACGCGGTGAAGATCATGTCGCCGCAGGTCGACGTCATGATCGTCGTGGGCAGTCCCACCAGTTCCAACAGCAATCGCCTGGCCGAGCTGGCGCGCAAGCTCGGTGTCGACAGCTTCATGGTGGACGGCGCGGACGAGCTCAGAGCCGAGTGGCTGCGGGGCCGGTCGCGCGTCGGCCTGACGGCGGGCGCCTCGGCGCCGGAAGTGCTCGTGGCGCAGGTGATCGAGCGCATCAAGGCGCTGGGAGCCGTATCGGTGCGCCGGATGAAAGGCATCGAGGAGAAGGTGAAATTCCCGCTGCCCAAGGGCCTGAAGCTTTGATGCGCGCGGAGATCGATGCGGCGGCGCTGCGCTTCGAGGAACACCGGCCGTTCCTGCGCAGGACACCACTTTGGAAACTTGCCGGCCCGGCCTTCGGAGTGCAGTGCGCGCAGGTCTGGCTCAAGCTGGAGCATTTGCAGGTGGGCGGCAGCTTCAAGGCCCGCGGCATGCTCAACCGGCTGCTGGCCAACGCCATCCCCTCCAGCGGCGTGATCGTTGCATCCGGCGGCAACGCGGGCATCGCCACTGCGGCGGCGGCCAAGGCGCTGGGCGTGAAATGCCAGGTCTTCGTGCCCACTGTTTGCAGCCCCGCCAAGCAGGCCAGGCTGCGCGAATTGGGCGCGCAAGTGGTGGTGACAGGTACGGTCTACGCGGAAGCGCTGCAGGCCTGCCTGGCGCACCAGCGGCGCACCGGCGCATTGCTCACCCATGCCTACGACCAGCTCGAAGTGGTGGCCGGGGCCGGCACCCTGGCAAAGGAAATCGAAGAGCAGGGCGGAGCGCCGGACAGCGTGCTCGTCAGCGTGGGCGGCGGCGGCCTCATCGCCGGCATCGCGTCCTGGTTCGCCCAAGAGACGCGCGTTGTCGCACTCGAGCCCGAGCTGGCGCCAACGCTCCATGCCGCCCGCAAGGCGGGCGAGCCGGTCGACGTGGCCGTCAGCGGCATCGCCGCCGACTCGCTGGGCGCCAAGCGCATCGGCGCGATCGCTTGGGATGTGACGCAGCGCCACGTGAAAGATGCGTTGCTGCTGCCCGACGAGGCGATCCGGGCCTCGCAGCTGTGGCTTTGGAAGCAGATGAAGCTGGCGGTCGAGCCGGCGGCCGCTTTGGGACTGGCGGCGCTGCAAAGCGGGGCTTACCAGGTTCGGGCCAATGAGAAAGTCTGCCTCGTGATCTGCGGCGCCAACGTAGATCCGGCGACGCTGGCATGAGTGGCCGTCATGTCGTCACACTTAGAATCGCCCGATGCTCGACATCAACCTGCTTCGAAAAGACTTGCCCTCGGTGATTTCGCGCCTCGAAGCGCGCAGGAAACCCCAGGAGTTTCTCGACGTGGGGGCGTTTGTCGCGCTCGAAGCCGAGCGAAAATCGATCCAGACGCGTACCGAGGAATTGCAGGCGCAGCGCAATCAGCTGTCCAGACAGATCGGCCAACTCAAGTCCAAGGGCGAATCGGCCGACGCGGTGATGGCGCAGGTCGCATCGCTCAAAGCTGAACTGGAGAGCTCGGCGGCACGCCTGGAGCAGATCCAGCCGGAATTGCAGGCCTTGTTGCTCTCGGTGCCCAACCTTCCGCACCAAAGCGTTCCGCTTGGCGCCGACGAAACGGCAAATGTGGAAGTGCGAAAGTGGGGAACGCCGCGCAAGTACGACTTCGCCGTGAAGGACCATGTGGACGTCGGCGAGCGACTGGGCCTGGACTTCGCGATGGGCGTCAAGCTCAGCGGCTCGCGCTTCATCGCCATGAAGGGCCAGGCCGCCCGCCTGCATCGGGCGCTCGGGCAATTCATGCTCGATGTGCAGACGCAGGAACACGGTTATACCGAGTGCTACACGCCCTACATCGTCAATGCGGAAACGCTGCGCGGCACCGGGCAGCTGCCCAAGTTCGAGGCGGACCTGTTTGCCGCCAGGAAGGGAGGCCAGGAAGGCGACGCGTCCGACGCCGCGGCGCTCTACCTTATTCCCACCAGCGAAGTCACCCTGACCAACTTCGTGCGCGGCGAGATCTTGGCGCAAGCGCAACTGCCGATCAAACTCACGGCGCACTCTCCCTGCTTCCGCTCGGAAGCGGGCAGCGCCGGGCGCGACACCCGCGGGATGATCCGGCAGCACCAGTTCGACAAGGTCGAAATGGTGCAGATCACCCATCCGGACCGCAGCTACGAGGCGCTGGAACAGATGACAAGCCACGCCGAAGCGATCCTGCAAAAGCTGGGTCTTCCCTATCGCGTGGTGTTGCTGTGCGCCGGCGACATGGGATTCGGCTCGGCCAAGACCTATGACCTGGAGGTGTGGCTGCCGGCGCAGGACACGTACCGGGAAATCAGCTCGGTTTCCAACTGCGAAGCCTTTCAGGCGCGGCGTTTGCAGGCGCGCTTCAGGAATGCCCAGGGCAGGAACGAGCTCGTCCATACGCTCAACGGCTCCGGCCTGGCTGTCGGGCGCACGCTGGTGGCGGTACTGGAGAACTACCAGAACGCGGACGGCTCGGTCACCGTGCCGGAAGCCCTCAGGCCGTACCTGGGCGGCGTGGAATTCCTGCGGCCCGCACTCGGTTAGAATTTCCCGCTTCGCACCACCAAGCGATACATACCTGGAGAGGTGGCAGAGTGGTCGAATGCGCCGGACTCGAAATCCGGTGTACGGTTAATCCGTACCGTCGGTTCGAATCCGACCCTCTCCGCCAGAAAACCTCTCGGAGAAACCCAGTGAAACACCGCCTATTCAGGGCCGCCCTGATCGCCTTGGCATTGTGTCTGTCCGCCAGCCTGTCCTTGGCCGACGAAACGCAGGTGCAAAAAGCCAAGCAGGCAAACGCCGCCGCCAAGGCGAAAGCGGCTGCGAAGAAAAAGAAACCCCCCGCGCCGCAGGTCGAACTGGTGGACATCAACAGCGCGAGCAAGGACGAACTGAAGAAACTGCCCGGGATTGGCGACGCAGATGCGGACAAGATCATCGCGGGCCGTCCTTACCTCACCAAAGCGCATCTGCAAACCCACAATATCGTCTCGCCCGGCGTCTACCAGGCCATTCAGCAACGGGTTGTCGCCAGGCAGAAGGATGCCAAGTTCGCCAAGGACTCCAAGAAGTAATTGGGCGATCCCCGGCCTTGCCGGTCGCGATGGCGTTTGGTGTGCTTGCTGAAGCACAGCTGCCGGGCGACGAAAAAATCAGGTTTTTCCTAGCGCTGCAGCGGGCTGTCGCAACGCTAGAATCCGACAGCTTCGCCTTGACTTCATCAGGTGACCGGCCGCACCGCACTCTGCGCCGGCTTCCCAAATTCGCTTGAGGCCTGGTAACCGGGTGATGACGCATCCGCGCCCGCAGCCCCGTTCGCTTTTCCAATTCCACGCGTTCTGCAGCCTCGCCGCCAACTTTGGGGGTACCGAACGCACTCTCGGAGTTTTCCTAGGGCAATCTTGAGATGCTTCTTATATCGAAAACCCGGACGTGATCGGAAAATCGCGAGGACAGCTGAAGTTTAAGAAAGTTTGTCTATCGGGATATCAGAAGTAACAGCAACCGTCGTGTTACACAAGTGTTCCCGGTCGTGATGTGGTTTCGTAGCAAGGTGGCTTTTCACCAAGGAGATCAAGGTGCAATTTGAGATTAGCAGGTTAAAAAGGCTGTCACGCTTCGCGACAGCTGTAGCAGCCGCAGCGCTATTGCTGCACGGCTGCGGTGGGGGCTCGGATGGCAGTGCCGGCCCGGCCGGCCCCGCGGGTCCTGCGGGCCCTGCAGGTCCGTCAGGCGCAAGTGTCGTCAACCTTTCCACCCTCACCCCTGACCAGGTCGCGGCGACCCAATTCAACGCGACGGTCACCGGTGTGACCATTGCGAGCCCGCCGGTAGTGACCTTCAAGGTCGCCGACCAGAACGGCACCGCAATCGTGGGCCTGGGCCAGACCACCAAGTCGGCAACCGCCACCGTCCCCACGGTACAGAACCTGGCCTTCTCGCTGGCTAAGCTGGTACCCGGCGCTCCCGGCCTTGTGGCAGGACAGAGCGGTCCCAGCAAGTGGGTCAGCTACATCGTGACGACCGTGCCAACCACGACGGCCGCGGCGACGGGCACCCGTCCCTCGACCGACAGCAACGGCACACTGGTCGATAACGGCGACGGCACCTACAAATACACCTTCTTCCGTGACATCACGCAGGTCAAGGCCCAAGTCGCCGCCATGACATTCACGGGAGCCAACAAGGCCGCCGATCTGGGCGACCTGACCTACGATCCGAACGCGGTGCACCGCCTCGCGCTGCAGATTTCCGGCAACGTCCGTGGAACCGGCACCAATACCCCTGACGGGGTGCAGGTGGTTCCGGCCGTGCCGCTGGCCCAGCCGAACAACGCCATCTTCGACTTCATTCCCGCCACCGGCAAAGCGGTCGCCGTTACGGACCCGGGACAACGTCTGGTCGTCGACAAGCTGAGCTGCAACGAATGCCACGGCAAGCTGGGCGGCATCCCCGGCACGGAAAGCGCGTCGTTCCATGGCGGCAGCCGCTATGACCCGCGCTTCTGCGTGGTTTGCCACACCGACCAACGCAAGTTCGGGCAAACGAACGTCGTTTCGACGAACAACGTATTCCCGGCGGGCAGCCAAACCATGGTTGCGGACGGCGTCACGGTTGGCGACTTCCCGGTCCTGATTCACCGGGTGCACAAGGGCGACCTGCTGGTCAAGCAAGGCTACAACTTCGCCGGCGTCCTGCTGAACGAAACCAAGTTCCCGCAAGACATCCGCAATTGCTCCAAGTGCCATGACGGCACCGCGCCCAAGGTTGCCCCGCAAGCCACGAACTTCAAGAACGTGCCCAGCCGCCTCGCCTGCGGCGCCTGCCACGACGGCATCAACTTCGCCACTGGCGGGGGCGTGACCAACGCTGCGTTCAACCAATCCGTTATCAACGGCACGACCGCTGCGGCCACCGGCCACGTCGGCGGCATCCAGACTGACGACAGCAGGTGCTCGCTGTGCCACGATGCCACTTCGATCGAGAAGGTGTACCACGTTGCCGTGACGCCGCCGAACCCGGCGAACAGCCTGGCCGTCACCGGTGGCAACAACAACACCAACGCTGCGTGGATTGCCTCGAGAGACAGCAACCTGCCGGCCGGCGCGATCAAGGTGAGCTATAACATCTCCAGCGTTTCGCGCGACGCCGCCAAGCACCCGGTGATCGTCTTCCAGATGCTGCAAAACGGGGTGGCCGTGCCGTTCAACACGTTCGGCGCCAAGACCGAGATGTGGGACAACTTCATGGGTTCGCCCAGCGCGTACTTTGTGTTCGCCGTACCGCAGGACAACGTCGCCGCACCGGCCGACTTCAACGCCTCGGTTTCAGGCTATCTCAGAAGTATCTGGAACGGCACCGCCACCGGTGCTGCAGCAGGCACGCTGACCGGCCCCGTCAACGGCTTCTACACCGTCACCCTGACGGGCGTCACGATTCCGGACAATGCAGTGATGCTGACGGGCGGGATCGGCTACACCTACGGCCTGCTGACCACGATGCCGCTGACGCAGACCAACCTGGTCGACAACTCGTTGGCCGACGTGAACCGCAAGGGTAGGTTTGCCACTGCTGCCGCAACCGCGACCAACCTGACGGCCGGCATGCCCAACCGCACGGGTGGCCTGATCGTCATCGCTGAGGATACGCAGAAGGTTGCCACCGGTTACACGGGTCGCCGTCCCATCGTCGAAGACAAGCGCTGCAACGCCTGCCACGAAGAACTCGGTGCATTCACGCTGGAGTCCTTCCACGCCGGACAGCGCAACGACGGCACGACCTGCTCGTGGTGCCACAACCCGAACAAGACCAGCAGCGGCTGGGCGGCGGATTCGACCTCGTTCATCCACGCGATCCACGCGGCCGACAAGCGCGAGAAGCCGTTCACCTGGCATGCCAGCTCGACGACGGAGTCCTTTGCCAACATCGGCTATCCGGGCATCCTGAACAGGTGCGAAACCTGCCACCTGCCTGGCACCTATGACTTCAGCTTGAGCACCTCGGCTGCTGCGGCGGACAGCCGCCTGTACCGCTACGTGGCCAGCTCCACCCCGGTGACGGCCACTGCTACCGCCGTGGCGCTGTTCTCGGCGTCGCCGTACATCACCGTGGGCACCAACTATGGCGCGGGCTTCAGCTTCAGTGGCGCTACCGGCGCGACAGTTCAGGCTGCCGACACCAACCTGGTGACTTCGCCGACCGCAACGGTTTGCTTCGCCTGCCATGACGCATCCGAAGCGGTGGCGCACATGCGGGCCAACGGCGGCTCGATCTACGCGCCGCGCGCGACGGCTCTTGCCACCCAAGAGCAGTGCCTGGTTTGCCATGCATCGGGCAAGATCGCCGATATCAAGGCCGTGCATACGAAACCTTGATAGAGTAGCAACGCCAATGCAGGTCTAGGCCTGCATCCGCATCGAACAACCCGGGGACGGCGACGTCCCCGGGTTTTTTTATGGTTGGCTTCAGCCGCGCGAACCGGATGTTCGTCGCGTGCAAATCGACACCTGGGTCACTGCTCCGTGGTCGAAGGGAGGAAGAGCCTGGGCGCTATCAAGGGCGCCATCTGGGGCAGCGGCTGCGCCGGTGCCGCCCCCATGCGCGACGTAACTGGGGCGGTTATCGCGGCGGTGTAACCACCGGACACCCACGGCCAGTCCGCGACTTGCGGTGCCGCGGCCCCCGCCACGATCGCCCTTCGCGCTCTCGGCAGAAACGCGAGCGACACGGACGATGGACCGATACCCGGTCCGTCGCCGCCACCGCCTCCACTCGCAGCGACGCCGCCGCCACCGGCACCGGCACCCGCACCAGCACCAGCACCAGCACCAGCACCAGCACCAGCACCAGCACCAGCACCGCCGGCACCGGCACCGCCAGCACCGGCACCGCCAGCACCGGCACCGGCACCCGCACCACCGGCACCCGCACCACCGGCACCCGCACCACCGGCACCGGCACCGCCGGCACCCGCGCCGCCGGCACCGGCACCGCCGGCACCCGCACCCGCGCCGCCAGCACCGGCACCACCGGCACCGC
>DATNBX010000185.1:0-33213 GCA_035571795.1 Ramlibacter sp. | reverse complement strand
CGAAGCCGCGATGCCTACGCCGAGCCCGAGGCCCGAGCGGCGCAGGAACGCGCGCCGGTCCATGGTAGGCAGCGCATGCGAGAGGCCGCGCTGCAGGCTGTGAACGAATGGCGAGCGCGCAGCGGCTTGGCCGGCGCCCGTCTTCTTGGTCAGCAACATGAGGACTCTCCCAGTGAGAGTAAGGGCCCGATCGCACTACTTTTGCGAGTGCGAACGTGGCTAGAACAGCGCCAATCACCGGGGCCCCCAAGAAATTGCATAAGCGATTTCTTGGGGTGGTTTAGGCGCGCGACGACGTCCAGGCTGGCCGCCTGGGCTAGGAGCGTAACAACGAGTGGCGCTGTTTTAGCCCCGTTCCCTACGGGTTGCGGCCAAAAAGGCCATGCGCCGCGTTGCGAAGCCTGGCCGGGGGTCGACTCCGGCTGCGTTTCGCGCCTTGCGCATGACCTTTTTGACTCGCAACGCATCTTGTAGGAATAGTGTGAACAGGCCCAACATGCAAGATATTCAGCCGAAGGCAATCGAACTCAATGGCCAGCCGATCGGCGGCCGGTTTCCCGCCATCTGCGCGCCCCTGGTGGGTCGCACGCGCGAGCGGCTATTGGCGGAAGCGGCCGCGGTCGCCGCCAGGACGCCGGACCTGCTGGAATGGCGGGCGGATTTTTTCGAGGGCATCGCCGACCCCGCCGAGGTGGTTTCGCTGGCGGGCCAGATCCGGCTCGCGGCCCGCGGGATCCCCCTGTTGTTCACCTGCCGCTCGGCGCGAGAGGGCGGCGAGCCGATCGCGCTGTCGCAGCAGCAGGTCGTCGGCCTGTATCGCGCGGTCTGTGCCAGCGGCCATGCGGACATCGTCGACTTCGAGATCGGCAACGCCCCGGCGCACTTTCAGGAAGTACGCGAACTGTCGCAGGCCCACGGCGTCAAGCTGATCGGATCGTCCCACGATTTCGAGCGGACCCCGACCTTCGATGTGCTGCACCGGCGCTTCGCCGATGCCGAGCGCCTGGGCGCGGACATCGCCAAGGTCGCGGTGATGCCGCGCGACATGGACGACGTTCTGGCGCTGCTGATGGCCACCCTGGAGTCCAGCCGCAGCCTGGGGATCCCGGTGGTGAGCATGTCGATGGGCGGCCCCGGCGCGCTTACCCGGCTGTGCGGCTGGGCCTTCGGATCGGCGCTGACGTTCGCGGTCGGCGAGAGCAGCTCGGCGCCGGGCCAGATGCCGATCGAAGATGTCGAGGCTGGAATCGCGATCCTGCGCAGGGCGTTGGGCCAGCCTCGGGCCTAGGAGCCTGCGCGGCAGAGCCGCTACTCCAAACGCTCACGAAGCGTGAGCCCGCGGCGCCACGCCGTCGCTCGTCAGAAGCAGCACCCGGTCGGCGCGCGTCGCCGCGGCTTCCGAATGCGTGACCAGCACCAGCGAAGCGCCGTGTTCCCGCGTCTGCGAGATCAGCACGTCCATCACCTTGCTCGCGGTGCCGGGGTCGAGGTTGCCGGTAGGCTCGTCGGCCAGCAGCAGCGCCGGCCCGTGAACCAGTGCGCGGGCGATCGCCACGCGCTGCAGCTGGCCGCCGGAAAGCTGCTGCGGCAGCCGCTCGCCCAAGCCTTGCAGGCCCACCGAGTCCAGCATGCGTTCGACCCGGCCATCATCGGCCTCGCCCAGCAGCATCAGCGGCAGCGCCACGTTTTGCGCCACGTCCAGGTGCGGCAGCACGTGAAAGGCCTGGAACACGAAGCCGATCTGGCGGCGCCGCAGCAGCGCGCGCTGGTCGTCGTCCAGCGCCGCCAGGTCCGCGCCGCCCAGGCAGACCGAGCCCTCGTCCCAGGTGTCCAGGCCGGCCATGCAATTGAGCAGCGTGGACTTGCCCACGCCGGACTCGCCGACGATCGCGACGAACTCGCCGCGCGCCACCTCGAGCGACACATGCGAGAACACCGGCACCTCGCCGTAGCGCTTGGCCAGGTCGCGCACCGATACGGTTGCGCCGGCGTCCTGGCGTTTCATAGGACGGCTCGCACCTGTTGCACCAGCCGGTCCAGAGCATCCGGTGCGTCGCAGGCGATCACCCGGCGCGCGGGCATGCTTCGCAGCCAGGTCAGTTGCCGCTTGGCGAGCTGGCGGGTGGCGAAGATGCCTTTGTCGCGCAATTGCGCCAGCGGGAAGGCACCGGATGCGGCCGCTTCATGCGCGTCCAACAATTCCCATGCCTGCCGATACCCGACGCAGCGCATGCTGGGCAACGCGGCGCTCAAGTCCCCGCGCGCCCGCAGCCTCTTGACTTCATCGAGAAAGCCGGCGTCGAGCATCGCGTCGAAGCGCTGGGCGATGCGTTGGTGCAGCCACGCGCGATCGCCGGGCTCCAGTGAAAACAGGGGCGTCCCGGCCCATGCGCTTGCTGCATTCCCATCGCTGCGTGCATGAAAACTGGACAGGGGCCGCCCCGATACGCGGAACACTTCGAGCGCGCGCTGGATGCGCTGCGAATCGCCGGGCGCCAGCCGGGCCGCCGTCGCCGGGTCGACGCGCGCCAACTCCGCGTGCAGCGCCGGCCAGCCGTTTGCGGCCGCCTGCGCTTCGAGCTGCGCGCGCACCCGAGCATCCGCCTCCGGCATCGCGTCCAGTCCCTCGAACAACGCCTTGAAGTACAGCATCGTGCCGCCGGCCAATAGCGCCAGCTTGCCGTGCGCATTGATTTCGCCGATGAGCCGCCGCGCGTCGGCCGCGAACTGAGCGGCGCTGTAGGCCTGCGACGGATCGCGAATGTCGATCAGGTGGTGCGGCACCGCCGCGCGCTCGGCGGCGGACGGTTTGGCGGTGCCGATGTCCATGCCGCGATAGACCAGGGCCGAGTCGACGCTGATGATCTCGGCGTCGCAGGCGCGGGCGATGGTGAGGGCGGCGGCGCTCTTGCCCGACGCCGTGGGGCCGGCCAGCGCGAGCACCCGCGGTTCAGAACCGGCGCGGGTCGCCATACCTTTGAACCACGGTCCACGCGATGGCGGCGATGCACACGCTCCAGAACCAGATGCTGTTGGTGAGCGCGAAGACGGTGCCGTCCAGCCGCATGCCGATCCAGCCGCCCACGCCGAATGCGGCCGCCATCATGAAGAAGCCGTTGAGCGCCGATGCCGCACCGGCGGCCTGTGGGAACGGTGCGACGGCGCCGCTCTGTCCGCACGGCTGGTGCACGCCGTGGGCCAGCATGAACACGTAGTAAGGCAGCATGATCGCCCAGGCGTTGTGCACGCCCGCCAGTGCGAGGACGCCGGTCAATGTGCCGCCCGCGAGCGTGAGCACGGCCGCGAACGCGACCGAGCGGCGCACGCCGAAGCGCGGCAGCAGGCGCCGGCACAGCACGGTGCCGCTCATGTAAGCGAACGACATCGAGAACATCACCAGGCCATATTGGGTGCGCGTCAGGCCCAGCACCTTGATGAACACGAACGACGACGAGGCGAGAAATGTGACCAGCCCCGCGTAGCCGGCCGTGGTCAGTGCCGACCAGGCGAGAAACGTCGGGTGGCGAAGAATCGTGAGCCAGGTCGACACCAGCGTGGCCGGTTCAAGCGCCAGCGGGTTCCGGCGCGGGATCGTTTCCTCGAAGCGCAACGCCACCAGGGCCAGCGAGAACGCGCCGAACACCGCCAGCGTCGTGAGGGCGTAGCGCCAGCCCCAGAGGTCGGCCAGCAGGCCGCCCAGCGGCGCGCAGATGCAGGCGATCACACCCAGGCCGGTCAAGCCCCTGGACATCATGCGCGCGCCGGTCTCCGGCGTGTACAAGTCGCGCACGATCGCGCGCGCGGCCATCACGCCCGCGCCCATGGCTGCGCCTTGCACGATGCGCCAGACGATCAGCAGCGGCATCGAAGCGGCCAGTGCGCAGCCGACGGAAGCCAGGGTGTACGCGCCCAGTCCGCACAGCAGCACCGGCCGCCGGCCGAACCGGTCCGACAACGGCCCCCAGAAGAGTTGCGAGATGCCGAAGGCCAGCAACAAGGTCGAGAGCGTCAATTGCGCCTGCGACACCGGCGCGCCGAAGCCTTCCGTCAGCGACGGCAGCGCGGGCAGGTACAAATCGGTCGTGACGGGCTGGATTCCCAGCAGCAGCGACAGCACCAGGACGACAAGCGCGGGCGTCATGGTGGAGCTGGCGGTCGAGACGGTTTGCGGCGCGGCGGGCATCCATCCGAGGGTAGCAGAACGCTTCGCAGCCGGCACCGCTGTGCGATAATCATGTCGTTTTCGTTTTCGATTTCGAAGAGGACGAGGGACGTGAAAGTTGCGACGCTGGTGCTTTCATCGATGCTGCTCGCCGCATATCCGTGGCAAGCCGGCGCTCAGCCGGCGCCCGATCAAGGTGGAGACGCAGGATCGGCTCTTATGCCCGCTCAAAGAGCCAAGGCGACCTTTGAAGATGAACGTGTCAAGACCTTCATGTCCGTCGTGGCAACGAATTTGGGCGGCAGATGCGAGCTGCCCGAGTACCAGAAAACGCAAGCCAAGCTGACTCAAAACGGCAGGGGTGACTTCTCCTCGTCGCGATACGACATAACGGTTCCTTGCGCCGGAAGCAACGGCCTGGCGGCGATCCGGATCAACGTCGAATTCTCGCCACCGTTGGGCACGCCGCTGAACCTGGACCTGTCGCTGCAGTACCGGAAGTGATTTCCGCCGCGAACTGATCCGCACGCCGATGAGGGGCCCATTGGGGGAACGTACGTTCGCGGTCCAAGTGCCACAATTCGATGCGTCGAGTCGCCGCTGAAAGGCAAGCCATGGCATCACCGCTCGCGTTCACCTGGGTTCGGATAGCCTCGATCATGTCCGTTGGTGGTTGCGCCAGCGGACCGGGCGCCACCCCGCCGGAGGTTCCAGCGAACCTGCGCCCGCCGGCCGGGCAGGTGCTGTTCCTCGAGGCGCTCGCCTCCGGGGTTCAAATTTACGAATGCGCGCCCAAACCGGGCCAGCCGTCTTCGTATGAATGGGCCTTCCGCGCGCCTGAGGCGCCACTGGTCGACCGGTCGGGCCGTCCTCTTGGAAAGCACTACGCCGGGCCGACGTGGGAGTCCACCGACGGCAGTTCCGTGGTCGGGGAGGTCAAGGCGCGCGACCCGGGGCCAAACGCCTCCGCGATCCCCTGGCTGCTGCTCGACGCCAAGTCGACCCGCGGCACGGGGGTGTTCAGCCCAACGAAGAGCATTCAGCGCCTGCAGACCGTGGGCGGCGTCGCGCCGGCCCAGCCGTGTACTGCCGCAAATGCCGGGCAGGTGGCCCGGGTTCCCTACACGGCCAGCTATTACTTCTATCGCGCGCCATGACATGACAAACCTGCGCAACTCGTGGCAGCGAATGTGGGCGGGCCTCGGCGCATCGGGTGACGGCACCGCGACGTTTGCCGAACTGTTGGCGCGCTACCGCGAGCCGCATCGGAAGTACCACACCCTTGGGCACCTCGAGGAGTGCATCGGCTGGTTCGAGGCTGCTTCGCACCTGGCCGGGCGGCCGGCGGAGGTGGAAGCCGCGTTGTGGTTCCACGATGGGGTCTATGACCTGGGCCAGCCCGGCAACGAAGAGCGAAGCGCCGATTGGGCGCATGCCGCGCTGGCGGCGGCGGGGGTGCCAGGCGACGTGGCCGGGAGGGTGGCGAAGCTGGTGCTGGCAACCAAGCACACTTCAGTGCCGGCGTCGCAGGACGAGCAGTTGCTGGTGGACATCGACCTGTCGATTCTCGGTGCCGACGAGCAGCGCTTCGCGCAGTACGAGGCGCAGATCGCCGATGAATACTCGTTCGTCGCCGAACAATCGTTCCGGCAGAAGCGGCGCGCGCTACTGCAGGCATTCCTCGATCGCCCCTTCATCTACGCCACCGCGTATTTCCGATCGGCCCTGGAAGCAAGGGCGCGGCTCAATCTTGCGGCGGCGATCGCGAAGCTTGCGGACCCCGATGACACCCACTCGTGACGACGTGGCAGCGGCTGCCCAAGCCGAATTTCCGGGCAGCGATCTGCCGACCGTCCTGGCTGTCCTGGACCTCTTCGGAACCGAGCCCCATGAGCGCGAAAAGGAACGCGTGCAGCTGGCCATCCTCCAATTGAGCGGCGGCAGCGAGGACCGGCTGCTGTACCTGGTGCAGGCCGCGAAGACCGACTATCGGGACGTCCTTGCCTGGCAGCAACTGGGGCCGCTGTCCGCACCCGAAGGGGACAAGCTGCAGGGTCAGGCGCGTGACCTGCTGGAAAAGTGGGGCAGGAAATAATTGCCGTCAGCGCAGGCTGAACAGATCCGCCAATGCTTCGCGGTATTTCGCCGCGCCCATCGACATGGTGCTGTAATGCGAGCCGCCCTCGATCATCAGGAAGCGCTTGCGGCCCTTGGCCGCCTCGTACAGCTTGCGGCCCAGCTCGATGTTGATCAGGTGGTCGCTGTCGCCGTGAACCACCAGCAGCGGCGCGCCGATCTGCGCCACCTTCCTGACCGATTCGAAGCGCTGCGTGATCAGCGGCCCGACCGGTAGCCAGCCCCACTTCATGCTGCTCGCGACGTCGGGGATCGAAGTGAACGTGCCTTCGACGATGGTGCCGCTCTCGTCCGGCACCTTGGCCGCCAGGTCGATCGCGATTGCGCCACCCAGCGAGTGCCCGAAGATGTAGCGCGGTCGCTGCGGATATTTCGCGGCCAGCCAGTCCCAGGCAGCGCGTGCGTCTTCATACGCCATGTCCTCCGACGGCAGGCCGGGCGTGCTCTTGCCGAAGCCCCGGTAGTCGATGGCCAGCACTGAAAAGCCCAAATCCTGCATGCGGCGGATGCGCGGGGCGGAACCTTCCACGTTCCAACGCGCGCCGTGCAGGTACAGCATCACGGGCCCGTCGTCCGGATGCTCCTCGGCCGCCAGCCACAGTCCATGCAGCCTGGCGCCGCGGCCGCTGACTTTCGAATCGAAGTCGATCCAGACGTCGTCCATGTCGCGCGCCAGTTCGGCCGTGCTGCCCCAGCTGCGGTCGCCGGGCTGGAAAATCCAGGTCCGCTGTTGCTCGTCGAGCGAGGCGCAACCCATGACCAGGGTGATGGCCATGACGGCGGCGGTGACATAGAGAATCCAGCGTTTCATGGCCATGGACTGAGTGGCTCGCGGCCGGAAAGTTCACGGAGGGCTACCGCCCGCGCATGAAGAGCGAATCGAGTTCCCGCACCGTGACCTGCCGCCAGGTTGGGCGGCCGTGGTTGCACTGGTCGGACCGCTCGGTTTCCTCCATCTGGCGCAGCAACGCGTTCATCTCGTCGAGCGTCAGCTTGCGATTGGCGCGCACCGCGCCGTGGCAGGCCATGGTCCCCAGCAGTTCGTTGCGCGCGCGCTGGATGAGGGTGCTGGCGTCGTGCTGGGCCATGTCGGCCAGGACACTGCGCGCCAGTTCCACCGCGTCGCCCTGTGACAAGCTGGTGGGCACGGCGCGCACTGCCAGGGTCTTGGGCGAGAACGGCGTGATTTCCAGGCCCAGCGCGTGCAGCGTCGCAGCGCAGCTTTCCGCCGTCGCGATTTCCTGTGGCGTCGCCGCGAAGGTGGCCGGGATCAATAGCGGCTGGCTGGCCAGGCCGCCGGCGGTGCCCCCGGCCGCCAGGCTGGCGTCCATCTGCAGCTTCAGGCGCTCGTAGACGATCCGCTCGTGCGCCGCATGCATGTCCACGATCACCAGCCCTTGCTGGTTCTCCGCCAGGATGTAGATGCCCTGCAACTGGGCGATCGCGCGGCCCAGCGGCCAGTCGCCCGGCGGCAGACCGGCATCCGCCGTTGCGGCCGGGCTGGCGGAAGGTTCGCCCCACAGCGCATCCAGCTCGGAAACGCGATTGCCGGCGGGCGCGCTGAAGTTGATTCGCGGCTGGCCCCATTCCATCGATGCGCCGCGAGGATCGGCGCGATCTGCGCCGGCGCTCGCCGCAGCCGTCGCCGCAGTCCCGGCGCGCGGTGCGGCGAGCGCGTTTTCCACCGCGTGGCGCACCGCCTGATGCACTTCGCGGCTGTCGCGAAAACGCACCTCGATCTTGGTCGGATGCACGTTGACGTCCACCCGCGCCGGGTCGATCTCCAGGTACAGCGCATAGACCGGCTGGCGCTGGCCGTGCAACACGTCTTCATAGGCGCTGCGCGCCGCGTGGGTGAGCACCTTGTCGCGCACGAAGCGGCCGTTGACATAGGCGAATTGCTGGTCGGCGCGAGACCTCGCCGCATCGGGAATGCCGGCGCGCCCCCACACGCGCAGTGTGTGCCTTCCGTCCCCCCGGATCGGCCCGGCCGCGTATTCCACGGCGACGCTTTGCTCGAGCAGATCGCTACCCAGCACATCGGCCAGACGCTGATCGCGCGTTGCCGGCCGCCACTGTTCCACCAGTTTGCCCTCATGCCAGACCGCAAACCCGACCTCGGGGCGCGCCAGCGCGTGGCGGCGAACCGCCTCGATGCAATGGGCCAGCTCGGTGGCGTCGCTCTTGAGGAACTTGCGCCGAGCCGGCGTGCTGAAGAACAGCTCCTTGACTTCCACCGTGGTGCCGATGCCGCGGGCGGCCGGCCGCAGTTCGCCGCTGCGGCCATCGAGCAGGAAAGCGCTGGCCTGGCTCGCGGTGCGCGAGAGCAGGCTCAGATCGGCGACCGAGCAGATCGCCGCGAGCGCCTCGCCGCGAAAGCCCATGGTGCCCACCGATTCCAGGTCGGCCAGTGTCGCAATCTTGCTGGTCGCATGCCTTTTGAGCGCGGCCGGCAATTCCTCGCGCGGGATGCCCGCGCCGTCATCCTCGACCGACACCAGGCGCACGCCACCGGCCAGCAGCCGCACCGTGACCTGGGTCGCACCGGCGTCCAGCGCGTTGTCCACGAGCTCGCGCACCACCGAGCCGGGCCGCTCGATCGCCTCGCCGGCGGCGATCTGGCTGATCAGCTCGTCGGGCAGTTCGCGAATGGGGCGGCGGGGAACGGGGGACAGCGCGTCAGTCATGAGATCGCAGCCATTTTAGGAGGCTGCGCGGCAGGGAACGGGCCTGTGCAGGCTGCCAGGGCGCGGATAATGCCCGCCCATGGAACTGCTCGGCTTCTTCGTCGACCTCATCCTGCACGTCGACAAACACCTGGAATCGCTGGTGCTGAACTACGGCGGCTGGGTCTATGCGCTGCTGTTCCTGATCATCTTCGTGGAAACCGGCGTCGTGGTGATGCCGTTCCTGCCGGGAGACTCGCTGCTGTTCGTGGTCGGCGCCATGGGCGGCGTCGGCCTCATGAGCTATCCGATGTCGGTGGGGATCCTGCTGGCTGCGGCGGTGCTGGGCAACCAGAGCAATTACGCCATCGGCCGCCACTTCGGGCCCAAGGTATTCCAGTGGGAGCAGTCGCGCTTTTTCAACAAGAAGGCGTTCGACCAGGCCCACGCGTTTTATGAAAAATACGGCGGCGTCACCATCGTGGCGGCGCGTTTCATGCCGTTCCTGCGCACGTTCGCCCCATTCGTGGCCGGCGTCGCGCAGATGACGCGCCGCAAGTTCACGTTCTTCGACGTGACGGGCGGCGCGCTCTGGGTCGGCAGCATCGTCACTGCCGGCTATTTTTTCGGCAGCGTACCCTGGGTGAAGATGAACCTGGACAAGATCATCTGGGCGATGATCCTGATCCCGGGCCTGGTCATCCTGTTCGGCGCCTGGAAGAGCCGGCGCAGGGGCGTGCGGATCGGCTAACCGGCGAGGTCTTGTTCGCTATTTTTTGGCGGCCTGATTGCCAAGGAGAGCGCCCGCCGCGCCGCCGACGATCGCGCCGCCGGTGCCGCCCACGGCATTGCCCAGCACACCGCCCACCACGGCGCCGCCCACGGTGCCGACGGTTTCGCGGTCCATGTTGGCGCAGCCGGTGAGCCCCAGCAGGGATGCGGCCAGAGCGGCCATGACGAGTCTGGTTTTCATCTGTTCACCTGTAGGTTGAACTGCAGGCGCAGCGCGTTTCGCGCGTGCTTGTTTCGCCTGTGGCGCAACTCTAGGCAACCGCTTGTTGCAGAGGTGTAGGAGAAATCAGCGGCGCACCGTCGGCCCTCTGCTCAACCTGCGCGCGGCGTTGTCTGGCGTCACAGCGCACGGCTGCGGGCCAAGGGCGGATTCTTCGCGAAGTAGCGCTGGATGCCGCGCATGATCGCGTCGGCCAGCTGCTCCTGGTATGCGTCGCTGCGCAGCCGGCCTTCTTCCTCGGGATTGCTGATGAAGGCGGTCTCGACCAGGACGCTGGGAATGTCCGGTGCCTTCAGCACCGCGAAGCCGGCCTGTTCGACATGGCCCTTGTGCAAGCGCCCGACGTTGCCCATCTCGCCCAGCAGGGCGCTTGCGAGCTTGATGCTGTCGTTGATCTGGGCGGTCGTGCTCATGTCCAGCAGGGCATGCGCCACGTGCGAGTCCTGCATCTTCATGTTGACGCCGCCGATCAGGTCGGCCCGGTTTTCCTTGTCGGCCATCCAGCGCGCGGCGGTGCTCGAGGCTCCGCCCTGGCTGAGCGCGAACACGCTGGCGCCGCGTGCCGTCGGCGTGAGGAAGGCGTCCGCATGCAGGCTCACGAACAGGTCGGCCTGCACCCGGCGCGACTTCTGCACGCGCACGTGCAGCGGCACGAAAAAGTCGGCGTCGCGTGTGAGGAACGCGCGCATCGGATTGCCGTTGATCACGCTCGCGTTGATGCGATCGCGCACACGGTGGGCGATCTGCAGCACCACGTCCTTTTCGCGGGTACCGCCCGGACCGACGGCGCCCGGGTCTTCGCCGCCGTGGCCGGGGTCCAGCGCGACGATGATGATGCGATCGGTTTTCTGCGGCGTGGCCCGTGGCGCGGCGTCAGCGCTTGCAATCGCGCCCGGCGGCCGGCGTTGCAGCTTCTCGGCGATCAGGTCGCCCAGCGGATCGCTTGACGCGCCGGGACGCGAGGAAGAAGACGGTGCCGGCAGCGCCGGCTGGTCGCGCAGCCGCTCCGCGATCAGCGCCTCCAGCGGGTCCAGCGTCTTGAGCGGATAGAAGTCGAACACGAGCCGGTGCCGGTAAGCCGCCACCGGCGTCAGCGTGAATACCTGCGGCACGGACACCTGTTTCAGGTCCACCACCAGCCGCACCATGCCCGGCGTTTGCTGGGCGACGCTGATGCCCTCGATGAAAGGATCATCGGCCTTGACCTTGGCCACCAGCTCGCGCAGCTCCGGGTTGAGGTCGATGCCCGCGATGTCCACCGCCAGGCGTGGCGGGTTCGCCATGATGATGGTGGTGGCGCTGAGCTGCCGGTCCGATTCGATCGTGACGCGGGAATATTCCGGTGCCGGCCAGATGCGCACGCCGATGATCCCGGCGCCGCGGGCGATTTCCTGGGCGCCCAGCAGCAGAACCAGGCTGCCGTGTCGCAGCAGTTCGCGCCGTTTCACCGCGTGCTCCCGGTCATGCCAGCAACTCCTGTCCCACGGGTGTCTGCGCCAGCAGCGTGACCTTGCGGGATTCGTCGGCCAGTGCCTCGATGCGCACGACGAGATCGGCGCGCGGCACCAGCCCGGCCGCCTTTTCCGGCCACTCGGCCAGCTTCAGGCCGGGTCCGGCGAAGATGTCGCGAAAGCCCGCGTCTTCCCATTCACGCGGATCGTTGAAGCGGAAGAAATCGAAGTGCCAGATCGGCAGCCCCTTCGACTCGTACGGCTCGACTACCGTGTACGTCGGGCTTTTCACCCGCCCCTGCACACCCAGCGCGTGCAACAGGTGCCGGGCCAGCGTGGTCTTGCCGGCGCCCAGGTCGCCGTGCAGTTCGATGAAGGCCTGCCCGACGGCAGGCTGGGCCGCGAGCTGAGCGGCGAACGCGCGGGTGTCGTCCTCATTGCGCCAGAGCAGCGCACGGACTGTCGTTTCTACAATGGGCGGGTGGCGTTCAACGGTGGTCAGATCGACGGTCCTCAGATGGTCGGGCAAATCCGGCAATGGGCTCTTGAGCTTGGATTTTCCCAAATTGGCGTAGCCGGTGTGGATCTTTCGTCGGCCGAAGCCGGCTTGCTCGCCTGGCTGTCCAACGGTTTTCACGGCGAAATGGCCTACATGCAGCTCCATGGACTGAAACGGGCCCGGCCGGCCGAACTCGTGCCCGGCACGGCCAGCGTCATCACGGCGCGCATGGATTACCTGCCGGCCGCGACACGCGAAGGGTGGCAGGCAATCGAATTCGACCGGTTGCGCCGCCCGCGCGAGGGCATCGTGTCGAGCTACGCGCGCGGCCGCGACTACCACAAGGTCTTGCGCTCACGGCTGCAGCAACTCAGTGATCGCATCGCGTCCCAGGTCGGGCCGTTCGGGCATCGCGTGTTCACCGATTCGGCGCCGGTACTCGAAGCCGAGCTCGCGGTGCGCAGCGGTCAGGGCTGGCGCGGCAAGCACACTTTGGTCCTCAATCGCGAAGCCGGTTCGATGTTCTTTCTCGGCGAGATCTATGTCGACGTGGCGCTGCCGGCGAGCGAGCCCGCCCGCGGCCACTGCGGCACCTGCAGCGCCTGCATCGAGGTCTGCCCGACCCAGGCGATCGTGGCGCCGTACCGGCTCGATGCGCGCCGCTGCATCTCCTACCTCACGATCGAGCACCACGGCCCGATACCCGAGGAACTGCGGCCATTGATCGGCAACCGCATCTACGGCTGCGACGATTGCCAGCTCATCTGCCCCTGGAACAAGTTCGCACGGCGTAGCGCCTTGCCCGATTTCGACGAGCGGGCCGGCCTCACGGGCTGCCAACTGGCCCAGCTGCTGCGCTGGAGCGAAGAGGAGTTCCTGCGTCACACCGAAGGCAGCGCGATCCGGCGCATCGGCCATGAACGCTGGCTGCGCAACGTCGCCGTCGCGATCGGCAATGCGCTGCGGGTGCGCGACGATGCAGTGTTGCGGGCTGCGCTGCAGGCACGCGCCGATCACCCGAGCGCCCTCGTGCGCGAGCATGTGGCTTGGGCGCTGGCCGTCTGAGCCGGCGCGATAGCGCTGCTCCAGCCGCGGGTCGACCGTTGCGCGTGCAGCACATGGGCTGCCGATAATTGACAATGGATGAGCTCGCCTGCCTAATGGCCGCACCCCATCAAGCAGAAAGACCACCATGGTGCGAGTTGGCATTTCCAGGGCTATTTGCCTGCTCGCGATATTCATCGCGGCCTGCGGCGGCGCCGATCCATCGATCAATGCGCCGGTCGTGCGGGCGCAAGAGCCGCAGCGTGCCCCTGTGTTGGATGCGACGGCACTGATGGATTGGGCGGAGGGACGCTACGGCGTTTTTTTCCCCGGTCATTCCCAGAATCAGACGATCACCCTTGGTTCTGACAACTATGTCTTCCGGGCCTATCCGAACAACACTTACCTGGGTATCACCGACCAAGGAGCTGTCGACGTGTTGTCGCCCGCCCTGAACGGCGGAAGCCTCTGGCACGTGGGCAGGTTAGCCGACTTCACTTGCCAAGTATTCGACTGCAATGCTGCCGTCACCGGCACCGCGGCCGCGGGAGCGCCGATCGCCGGCGTCACGGTGACATTGAAGGACAGCACAAATCACGCCGTCACGGCGACCACGAGCGTCACCGGCGCTTATTCGCTAAGCACCGCCGGCATGACCGGGCCGTTCCTGCTGCAGCTCACGCGGCCCGGAGCAAGCCCGCTGTATGGCGCCACCGTCGATACGGGCAGCACGATCGTGGCCAACCTCACACCGTTGACCGACCTGATCGTCAGAACGTGGTATTCGGTGCAAGGCGTTTCGGCGGACAGCGCCTTCGCCAGCCCGGTGGCCGCGCCGCCACCAACGCAGCAGCAGGCACGTTCCGTTGCGGAGGTCGTGCTCTCGGTGATGCAGCTGGCGCTGAACAACAGCAATTCCGGAATTTCGGCGCCGCTGGACCTGATCAACAAACCCTTCATTGCCGACCACACGGGCTTCGACGATGTCCTGGACAAGACCCGCATCACATATGGCGCCGGCGCAACGGTCACGGTGTCCGGCACCAGCACGGCGCAGACCTCAGTCATCGGTTTTGACCCCGCAGCCGGCTCGATCACCGCCTCTTCGACAACAACCGGCGGCGGCAACACGAGCACGAGCTCAATCAGCGCGGTGGTGCCGGTGTCGTCACCGCAGGCGACTGCCTCGAACGAAATCGAAGCCGCACTTTCGGCCTTTGCCTCGCTTGTCAATGCCAAGGGGACCGCCCTCGCCAAGAGCGACCTGCTGCCATTGCTCGACCCCGACCTGCTGGACGACGGCCTGAACCGCGACCAGTTCGCCCAAGGCCTCATCAGTAACTTCCAGCAGGGCCAGTCGCTGAGCGTGCAGCTGCGCAGGATCAACAACCTCGACCTTGCGGCGGGACGGGCCGAGGTCACTTTCGCCGCGATCCAGAGCTTGGGCAGCCAGACCTCGAACGAGAGCCTGACTTTTGACTTCCGGAAAGTGGCGGGCCGGTGGACACTGTCGGGCAACCAGCGGATTGCGCGTATCAGTATCAACGCCGAGGCGCGAATCAACCAGGGCTCCTTTAACCAGGACAGTGGTCCCTCGATCAACGTCGATGTGAGGCCGGTGCAGGGCACGGTGAGCAACGTCGCGGTCGCTACGCCTGCCGGCAGCATCGCGATAACGCGCGGGCCGACAGCCGTGGATGAATCGGGCGTCTTTTTGGACACCTTCTTCGGCAATACCGGTCCGCTCTCAGCCGGTTTGCTGCCGGCGGCCGGCACACCCTTCAACGTCACGATGACGCGGCCGGCAAGCGCGCCCGTGTCGTTGACCATCCCGTTGAACGCATTCACGACGGAAGGAGTTCCGATCACCAGTCCCACCGGCAGCAAGCTGGCTGACGCGCACTTGGGCGGAACGCTGGACGTGTCGTGGCGTTTGCCCTCGACTTACGCCGTGGCGCACGTGAGCCTGTCCGCCCTGGTTTTCACCGGCAGTCAGAGCAGTACAACCACGTTCCAATGCGAATCGCCTGAAGTCGTGCTTGGGGCGGCAGCCACGTCCGGCACCCTGAGCGTACCGGCCATCTGCAACGGCCTGCCCGTTGTGAATGTGAATATCAACCTGGGCATCACCGGTATCAATGGCGAGCGTTCGCAGACCATTCACATGCTCCAGTGAGTCCTGTCCCAGGACACTATCGCAACACGCCCAGCGCAAACGGCAGGCTCAGCAGGGCGAGCAGAGTGGACAGCGTCACCACGGTCCTGATGGTTGCGAGGGTAAGCATTTCAGGCGGAGATACTTCCGTATAGTTGAACTCCCGGCGCCTCCTTACTACGCTTGCCCCGTCCTACCTTAAGGAGGGGAACATGAAGACGGCCTCGCAAGTCTTTCGCGCACTTGGTCTGATGCTCGTTATATCGGGGAGCATCGCCTTGACGGCATGCCAGACCGCACCCGTGCCCTGGGCGGTTCCGGACGGCGTGGCCACCATTTCGGTCAATGGGTACCCCATGGCCTACCGGTCGAAGGGTAGCGGCCCGACGGTTGTCATGGTTGCGGGTGTGATGTGCGACTATCGTTGCCTCGACGGACAGCTGGAAGGCCTCTCCAACAGCCATCGGGTCATCACGGTCAGCCTGAGGCACTTCTACCCCGAGCGCTGGGATGGCACCGGCAGTGACTTTTCCGTCGTCCAGCACGCGAACGACCTGATCGCCTTCCTTGAACGCATCGGGCCTCCCGTCTACGTCGTGGCCCAGTCGTACGGGGCTCACGTGTCATATGAAGCAGCGCGCCGGCGGCCGGATCTTTTCCGAAAACTCATCATGGCTGAGGCGCCTGTGGATTCATTGCTGGCCGCCACCGGGGACCAGATTCGACAGCAACGTGCCTCCGAGACCGAGGCCATCTTCAAGCGTGACGGCACCGAGGCGGGTCTCGAGTTCGCCGTGGACGCCATCAACGGCCAAGGCGCATGGACGAAGCTTCCGGCAGCCGCGAAAGGAGTCGTGCGGGACAACGCATGGACGGTTGTCGGTATCGGAAAGGACGATGCGCCGCGCGTCCGCTGCGAAGACTTCGCGGCTTTGAAAATGCCCGTCATGCTCGTGATGGGAGAGAACACCACGCCCCGTTTCCGCAGGCTGGTGCAGGCCCAGTCGGCCTGCCTCAAAAACGCGCCGGTGGTCACAATCCCCCGCGCGGGACATGGAACGCCTTACCAGAACCCGGCCGATTTCAACCGGGCAGTGCGCTCGTTCCTGGAATGAACATGCAGCACATGGGGCTGGATTGGGTAACACGACGGCAGGCGCTGCGCGCGATTGGCATGTCCGGGCTTGCCTGTCATGGAGCTGCTCGCGCGGAAAGTGACGGGCGGGTGCGGCGCGTCGGGTATCTGACGCTGGAGACTGTTGGCAGCGACAGCTCACGGGTACAACAAAAACTGCTCAGGGATTCATTCTCGAGGCTTGGATTGCGTGAGGGCGAGAACCTGCACATCGACTGGAAATTCGCGCAAGGCGATGTCGCGAAGCTGCCGGAACTCGCCGCGCAACTCGTCGCGAGCGACGTCGAAGTGATCGTGGGAGCTTTCAACCAAGCCATCGTCGCAGCCCGAGCAGCGACAAGGGCCACTCCGATTGTGATGCTGGGCGCGCTTGCGCCCGTCGAGGCGGGCCTGGTCGACAGCCTTGCCAGACCGGGCGGGAACCTGACCGGCACGACCTACTTTGCCCCTGAGATGACCGGGAAACTGCTGGAGTTTCTCGCTGAACTCACGCCACTGCCCAAGCGCGTCGCGGTGCTGAGGAATCCCGATACGCCGGGTACTGAACACTACAAGCCCGTTTATGAGCAGGCTGCGAAGGCATTGGGCTTGCAGTTGCTTTATTTCGAAGTGCGCAAGCCGGATCAGCTGATGCCGGCGTTGGCTGCGATTCAGTCGAGCAATTCGCAGGCCCTGTACATCGTGGGCGATTCCGTGATCAATCCTTCTGCGCGCGACATCACGGCTTTCGCATTGCGCCACAAAATGGTTTCGATCGGAACGGCTCTTGTGCATGTTCGCGAAGGCGCTCTTCTGTACTATGGCCCGGACTTCCCAATGATGGTCGAACGCGTTGCTTTGTTCGTCCGGCGCATACTTGGTGGAGCGTCCCCGGCGACACTGCCGATCGAAGAGCCGGCAAAGTACGAACTGGTTCTGAACATGAAAACGGCCAAGGCGCTTGCCATCAGGATGCCGCGTTCCATCACCGAGGCGACGGACAGAATAATCGAGTGAAGCCTTCTTGTTAAAGTTGGCTTAAGCCGCTGCCACGGAGTCCAGGCCGAGCCGCCTTGCCGCGAGCACGGCCTGGGTGCGATTGACGACGCCCAGCGCGCGGAAAATTGCCGATACGTGCGTTTTCACTGTAACCAGAGCCACTCCCAGCCGCAATCCGATCTCCTTGTTCGAGTAGCCCTGGCATAGAAGATGAAGGATCTCGATCTGCCGCGACGTCAATTCTGCGGGCTGGTCCGACGGCGGCAAGTCGGGAAGTTTCCACTTGCCGTTGTTCGGGAGCTCGCGGCCGCCAAGGACCGCGACGAGAGCGTCACTGATTTCATCCATCGATGAGGCCTTGGACAGAAACGCCTTGGCGCCCGCACGCAGCGCCGCCGCCGCATCCCTTCGGTCTTCGGAACCGGTGATGACCACGATATCGACACCCGGAAAACGCTGCTGAAGCGCAGTCATGGCCTCTACGCCGTGCAGCCCCGGCAGCCGGAAGTCCAGCAGGATCAATCGCAGATTCGTCAGCTGTCCGCCCAACTGCAGGCCCGCCTCGGCGGAGCCGGCTTCCGCGACATTGCCTTGTCCAAGGAGCTGCCCTGCGAGATCGGCCAGTGCCTTGCGGTAGAGAGGGTGATCGTCCACCACGAGCACGGACGACGGGGAAGCAGGAGGCAAAGTCATGTCTGTAGCACCGCCAATAGGCGTTCCATCGTTTCTCGCAGCAGCCGATCCGGCACGGGTTTGTGCAGGATGCCAATGCGCTCGGATTTGAGCGCTCCCGCGTCCTCGGGCACGACATCGCCGGTCACGATCAGCGCCGGGATGAGCGCGTTGAACTCGTCGCGCACTCTCTCGATGACGGTCACGCCTGTCTCACCATCTCGCAACCGGTAATCGCAAAGAAGCAGGTCGGGCGCGCGGCGAAACTCGCCGAGCATCGCGATCGCCTGCGCGCCGGATGACGCAGCGACGATTTCGCAGCCCCATTGGCGCAGCAACTCCCGGGTCGCGTGGAGCACTGCGGTGTCATCGTCCACTGCCAGCACGAGCGCGCCGGCCAAACCTGCCCCGACCCCGAGCACGCCCGGCTCCGCAGGAACCATCGGGGGTGGCGCGACGATTGGCAAATCGATAGCGAACATGGAACCGCGGCCCGGCTCGGAGCGCAGAAGGACCGAGGCGCCCGTCAGCGTCGCGAGTCTGCGAACGATCGAAAGCCCCAAACCGAGCCCGGCGGCCCGATCCCGGGCCGGGTTTCCCAGCTGGTAGAACTCCTCGAAGACTAGCTGCTGGTGCTCGAGCGAAATCCCGGGTCCCTGATCGTAGATGGCGACGCGCAAACGGCCCGCCATCTTGCGGCAAGCGACGAGGACCCGTCCTTTGGAGCTGTGATGGACCGCATTTGACACGAGATTGCGCAAGATGCGCTGCAGGTGTTCCGGGTCGGCACAGGCCCACTCAGAGCTCGGCCGCACGCGCAAGCGCAGCCCCTTGGCGGCCGCCTGCGGTGCGAATTCGAGCCGGATGGCCTCCAGCACGGGCGCCATCGGCAAGGGCGTCAAATGTGTTTCCACGGCACCGGCATCGAGCCGCGAAATATCGAGGAGACTGGCGAGAAGATCATCCATTGCCTCGGCGCATTGGGATACCTGTTGCAGCACCGCGCCGGCAGCAGCCGGCAGCTCGTGACGCTTGAGCGCGCCGAGATAGAGGGACAGCGCATGCATCGGCTGCCGAAGGTCATGGCTCGCTGCGGCAAGAAAACGGGTCTTTGCCGCGTTCGCCGCCTCAGCGATCTGGCGCTGTGAAACCGCCTCGGCCGTGCGCTCGACGACTTTCTGCTCGAGCAATGCATACGATTGCTGAAGCCGTGCGCTCATCGTGTTGAATTGGTTGGCCAATGCTTCGATCTCGTCGCCGGTGCGGATCGCGATGGTTTCTCCGAGCTTGCCTGAACCGATGGCCAGCGCGCGCGACTGGAGCGCCCGGATCGGGCGGGCCATTCGCCTGGCAAGCAACACGCTGGATATGACCGAGATGACAATGGCGCCGAGCAGTACCGCCATGCTCTGGTAAAGGGAACTTTGGAGGGGCTGCAGTGCTTCTTGCAGCGGCACCTCGACGAAAACCGTCCAGGGCGGAGCCGACAAGGAGGCGTGGGCAGTCAACACTTCCTGTGTGCGCAACCCATTCATCGACAGGTCCACGCCCGGAAAGCTCAACGGAATCAACCTTGCCGCGCGCGGTGAATCGCCTTTATCGGCCAGATGGGTCTTCTTGAGGACCAGGCTGATGTCGGGGTGCGCAATGAGCGTTCCGCTTTCGTCCAGCACGAACGCACTTCCGGTGCGCCCGACCTGGATCTGCGTAATCGCATCCCATACAAACTTGAGATTCACGTCGATGACGGTTACGCCGTGACCGGGCGCGCCACTCGGACGGGCAATGGTGAGGCCCGGTTCGGTCCCTTTGCGAAAGTACACGGGGCTGTAGTAAGTGCGGCCTGCGGCTGCTTCCCTGAAGAATGCCCGCTCCGATTGGTCGAGATTGGAGCCGGTCCTGTTCATTTCCAGACGGGACACCCGTAGCTTTTCGAGGCCTTGCGGGTCGAGCCAGGCTGCGGCCGTGATTGCGGGGACTTGGCGCAGAAGCTTCAAATAGCCGAACTTCAAAGTCTCGAGGTCGGGATCGGGTGGGACGAGCGGCGGCGACGCCCACTCCGTCTGCTGCACGATTTCGCGCATGTACGTCTCGATGCGCGCAGCGGCGGCGAAAGCCTTTTCCTGCTGCAGCAAATTCAATTGCTCGAGGCTGCGCCGCGTCGAGACGTACACGCCAAGGGCACTACTGCCCACGAGGACGACGCAAACCAGCGTGGTGATCGTCAGAACGTATTTGAGCGACAGGTTGAGTTTCACTGCGAAGCAATTTAAACGCATCCAAAGGACGCTGTCATGAGAATTCGCTTTTACGAGAAATCGTGGCCGGCCAGTGGAGATACTTCCGTATAGTTGATCTCCCGGCGCCTCCTTACTACGCTTGCCCCGTCCTGCCTTGAGGAGGTGAACATGGAGACGGCCTTGCAAGTCCTCGCCGCACTCGCCGGCGCAGAAACCCCGTGAAAAGCGTTCTTCGAAGTGCCAGTGACGGGCTAAAGCGCTGGATCGCCGCCCGCAGGGAAGCTGCGGAAGACCGTCAAACCTGGAAACTCGCGCTGACCGACGAGCGTGTGATGGCCGAAATTACCCGGGACATGAGACCGGCTTTCAACTGGGAGGTTGCTCATGAACGACAAACAAAGGAGAAGCTGTTCCTGTGGAGCCAGCTATGCAGGCAGTGCGACCAACTGGAGCTGCAGTTGAATTCAGCGAATTCCATTTGTAGAGACAGGGACGCTATAGAGGCCAAACTCGCAGAGCTGAGAGAGCGAGCCACGGCAGTGTTCAAGGAAGCCGCCCGCGCGTTGAGAAACGCAGACGTTGGAACCGGGCCACCCGACCACCAAGCCGGTCAAATCGACCACGCCGCTGGACGATCAGCGGGGCCCAGCGCGGCATCATCGATCTGACCCGCGCGGTACTGCGCTCCTATCGCAACACGCCTAGCGCAAACGGCAGGCTAAGCAGCGCCAATAAGGTGGACAGTGTCACCAGTCCCGCCACGTAGGGGCCGTTGTAGCCCATACGCGCGGCCAGGACGTAGGCGCTGGAGGCAGTGGGCAGCGCCGAGAACGCGAGCAACACCGCGGTCTGGGCAGTGTCCAGCCGGAACAGGTGCGCCAGCGCGAAGGCGACCAGCGGCGCGATGAAGTGGCGGATGCCCAGCACGCCGAGCGTGAGGACCTTGGCCCGCGCCAGCATGCCGAACTGCATGCCGGCACCGGCGGCCATCAGACCTAGCGCCAGCGACGCGGCGCCGATGCGGGTAACGGCGGGCTCCAGCCAGGCCGGAATCGAAAACCCCAGCAGGTTGGCCGCCAGCCCCGATACGGTGGCAATGATCAAGGGGTTGCGCAGCAGCTCGCGGGCCAGCCCGGTGCGCCCGTGACGCGCCATTGGCCAGACGGCCGCGACGTTGAATAGCGGCACGCACATGCCGATCAGCACCGCGATCAGCAGCAGCCCTTGCGGCCCGGCCAGCCGCTCGGCCAGGGCCAGCCCCACGAACGAATTGAAGCGGAACGCGATCTGCGCACTGGCGGCGTGGTCGCGCGCATCGATGCGCGGGCCGAACCAGGGCAGGTGCGGCAGGCTGTAGGCCAGGGCGATGCTGGTTATGCCCATTAGCAGCCCCGCCGCGATCAGGCGGGACGTTTCGCCGAGGTCCAGTGGACTTTTCACGATCGACTGGAACAGCAGCACCGGAAACAGGAAGAAATAGACCAGGCTTTCGGCCTGCTGCCAGACCGTGCGGTTCAGCGCCGTGAAGCGGCAGACGAGGTATCCGCACAGGATGAGCGAGAAATCCGGGACGAGCAGCTGCGCGAAGTTCACGCCCCGAGGATACGGTAGAGCCAGCTTTCCGGTCGGGTAAGCTCGTATGTGTATTCCACAACGCGCGGCTGCGCATTCCGCCCATAGGATGGCGTGCATGCGCTTTCGCCGACCCACAAGGAGATTTCCCTCATGAAACGCCGTCAATGGTTTGCCTGGTCCACTGCCGCGCTTGCGCTGGCCGCCGGGCCCGCCCTCGCACAAGGTTATCCCGCCAGGCCCATCAAGCTGCAGGTTCCGTTCGCCCCGGGCGGCACCACCGACATCATTGCCCGCGTCATCTCCGAACCGCTGGGCAAGGCGCTGGGCCAGCCCGTTGTGGTGGAAAACAAGGCCGGGGGCGGCGGCGTGATCGGGGCATTGGAAACCGTGCGCTCTGTCCCCGACGGCTACTCGCTGGGCATGGCGACGGTGTCGACCACTGCGGCCAACCCGGCGATCAACCCCAAGATCCAGTACAACCCGACGACCGACTTCACCCCGATCATCAACATCGCGGCCACCCCCAACGTGATCGCCGTGCACCCGAGCTTCCCGGCCAAGGACTACAAGTCCTTCGTCGCCGAGCTCAAGCGCGCGCCGGGCCGCTACTCGTATTCGTCGTCCGGCACGGGCGGCATCGGCCACCTGCAGATGGAGCTGTACAAGAGCCTGTCGGGCACCTTCGTCACGCACATCCCGTACCGCGGCGCCGGCCCGGCCCTGAACGACACGGTGGCTGGGCAGGTGCCGATGATCTTCGACAATCTTCCTTCGGCACTGCCGTTCATCAAGGACAACCGCCTGATTCCCATCGTGGTGGCCGCGCCGCAGCGGCTGGCCGCGTTGCCGAACGTGCCCACCTTCAAGGAGGTGGGGCTGGAGCCGGTGAACCGCATGGCCTACTACGGCATCTGGGGCCCTAAAAACATGCCCAAGGAAGTCGTGGACAAGATCTACGCCGCCACGAGGAAGGCACTGGAGGACCCGGCGGTGCGCCGGCGCATCGAAGACACCGGCTCGATCGTCATCGGCAATACGCCGCAGCAGTTCGCCGAGCAGATCAAGGCGGAGTACGCGGTGTACAAGAAAGTAGTGGACACGGCGAAGTTGAAGTTGGACTGAATGCGCCGGGCGTTTGTCCCGTCCATCACGGCCTGACTTTGCTATCGTCGCGCTCATGAGTTCGGGCAGCGACTCCAAAATCGACGCATTCATCGACGCGCTGTGGCTGGAGGAGGGCCTGTCGAAGAACACCCTGGCCGCCTATCGCCGCGACCTGTCGATGTATGCGCTCTGGCTGAGCGGGCAGGGCCGCACCATCGACAGCACCGGCGAGGCCGACCTGAACGGCTACTTCGCGGCGCGCCATGCGGAAAGCCGGGCCACCACGGCCAATCGCCGGCTCACCGTGTTCAAGCGCTACTTCCGCTGGGCGCTGCGCGAACGCCTGATCACGGCCGACCCCACGCTGCGCCTGCAGTCGGCCAAGCAGCCGCTGCGGGTGCCCAAGACCTTGACCGAGGCGCAGGTCGAGGCCCTGCTGGATGCGCCGCAGGTGGAGACGCCGCTGGGCTTGCGCGACCGCACGATGCTGGAACTGATGTACGCGAGCGGCCTGCGGGTGAGCGAGCTCGTTTCGCTCAAGGCTTTCAACGTCAGCATGAACGAGAGCGTATTGCGGGTGTTCGGCAAGGGCAACAAGGAGCGGCTGGTGCCCTTCGGGATGGTGGCACGCGACTGGATCACGCGCTACCTGCGCGAGGCCCGGCCGGTGATCCTGAACGGACAGCAGACCGAAGACCTGTTCGTCACCGCGCGGGGTGAGGGCATGACGCGCGTCATGTTCTGGATGATCGTCAAGAAGCACGCCCGCGCCGCCGCGATCACCGCGCCGCTGTCGCCGCACACCTTGCGCCATGCCTTCGCCACGCACCTGCTCAATCACGGTGCCGACCTGCGGGCCGTGCAGATGCTGCTGGGGCACGCCGATATCTCCACCACCACGATCTACACGCACGTGGCGCGCGAACGGCTGAAGCAGTTGCACGCGCAGCATCATCCGCGGGGATAGAAAAACCTGCAGCGCACGCTGGTGCAGCTCCATCCCTACAATTCCAGGTTTTCCTCCAGGCATCCATGGCGATTTACGAACTCGACGGCAAATCCCCGCAGCTGGGCGAAGGCGCGTGGGTCGCGGACAGCGCACAGGTGATCGGAACGGTGGAGCTGGCAGCCCATGCCAGCGTCTGGTTCGGCGTCGTGATCCGCGGCGATACCGAAACCATCCGGATCGGGCGCAATACCAATATCCAGGACCTGTCGGTGCTGCACGCCGACCTGGGCAAGCCGCTCACGATCGGCGACGACGTCACCGTGGGGCACCAGGTCATGCTGCACGGCTGCACCATCGGCGATGGGTCGCTCATCGGCATCCAGGCGGTGATCCTCAACGGCGCTGTGATCGGACGCAACTGCCTGGTCGGGGCGGGCAGCGTCGTCACCGAAGGCAAGACCTTTCCCGACAACTCGCTGATCCTCGGCAGCCCGGCGAGGGTCGTGCGTACGCTGGACGCAGCGGCGATCGACGAGCAGCACCGCATCGGCGCGGACTACATCGGCAATGCGCAGCGCTTCGCGCGCGGCCTGAAGAAGATCGGCTGATGTCGGAGTTGCACAAGTTCATCTTCGACGGCTTGCCGGTGCGCGGCATGATCGTGCGGCTGACCGACGCCTGGACCGAGATCCTGGCGCGCCGCCAGGCCAATACGACCACCGGTCCCTGGCCGGCGCCCGTGGCCGAATTGCTCGGCGAAATGGCTGCGGCAGGCGCGTTGATGCAGTCGAACATCAAGTTCAACGGCACGCTGGTGCTGCAGATTTTCGGCGACGGGCCGGTGAAAGTGGCCGTGGCGGAGATTCAGCACGACTTGCACCTGCGGGCAACCGCCAAGGTCGTGGGCGACGTGGCCGCGGACGCCCGGCTGCCGGACATGGTGAACCTGGGCAACAAGGGCCGCTGCGCGATCACGCTCGATCCGCAGGACAAGCTACCCGGCCAGCAGCCCTACCAGGGCGTGGTTCCGCTGTATGGCGACCGGCGCGAGAAGCTCGAAAAGTTGAGCGACATCCTGGAGCACTACATGCTGCAGTCCGAGCAGCTCGATACCAAGCTGGTGCTGGCGGCCGACGACAAGGTGGCCGCGGGCCTGCTGATCCAGCGCCTGCCCCTGGAAGGCGAGGGCAATCTCGCCGGCTCGGGCAAGGCCAACGAGGACGAGATCGGCCTGAGCGAGCACTACAACCGCATCGCCACGCTGGCGTCGACGCTCACGCGCGAGGAGTTGCTGGGGCTGGATATCGAGTCGGTGCTGCGGCGGCTGTTCTGGGACGAGAAGCTGCTGCGCTTCGAGCCCGAAACGCCGCGCTTTGCCTGCACTTGCAGCCGCGAACGCGTGGCCAGGATGATCCGCAGCCTGGGCCAGCGGGAAGCCCAGGGCATCCTGGCCGAACGCGGCGAGATCGACGTGGGCTGCGACTTCTGCGGCCGGCAATACCTTTTCGACGCGGTGGACACGGCGCAGATTTTTACCTCGCCCGGCGACCAGCCGCCGGTGACGTCGGTGGTGCAATAAGCGCGCCGCCGCTATTTTTTCAGGAGGCCTCGATCATGGGTCCAGCCGAAGAACCCGCCGTGCACGGCCCGCCGCTGCGCCGGTTCAAGAACCCCGACTATCCTGAACTCGCTGGCTCGCTAGCCGAATTGCGCCAGCGCATCGATGGCCTGGACGAGCGGATCGTCGCCCTGCTGGCCGAGCGCGCGGCCTGCGTGCGCGATGCCACGCGCTTCAAGCGCGACGCGTTCCAGGTGGCCGCCCCGGCGCGCCAGGCCCAGGTGTTCGAGCGTGTGAGGGCTTCGGCTCTGCCCCACGCCGCGGCCTTTCCCGGTTTTCCCGATATCGTCGAGTCAATTTACCGCACGATGGTCGCCGGCTTCGTGGCCGGCGAGAGCCGGCTTTTCGAGGAAACCGAATTGATCCAACCATGAATAAACAAGTGATTTCCCCGCGGCATCTCCTGGACGCCGCAATCCATGCCGCGGCCGCCATCGTGCTCTCGTGCATCGCTTCCGCGGCGCTGGCGCAGGCCGCCTGGCCCAGCCGTCCGGTCAAGATCGTGGTGCCCTATGCGGCCGGTTCGTCACCGGACGTGGCCGCGCGCATCATCTCCGAGAAGCTGTCGCCGCGCCTGGGCCAGCCGGTCGTGATCGAAAACAGGGCCGGCGCGGGCGGCAACAACGGCACCGGGGCGGTGGCCAAGTCGCCGGGCGACGGCTACACCTTCCTCATCAGCACCAATGGCCCGCTGGTTTACAACACGGTGCTGTACGACAAGCTGCCGTATGACCCGTTCACTGAATTGAAGCCGGTAGTGCTGGCGGGCGGCCAGGCCAATGTCTGCACGGTGCGTGCCGACTCCGGCATCCATACGCTGAAGGAACTGGTCGAGGCGATGCGCCAGAACCCGGGCAAGTTCAATTTCTCTTCCACCGGCGTGGGCAGCCTGTCGCAGCTGGGCGTGGAGCTGCTGAAGGTGAAGACCAACACTTATGCGGTGCACATCCCCTATGCCTCCTCGCCGCTGGCGATATTGGCCCTGCTGCAGGGCGATGTGCAGTTCGCGTGTGTGCCGGCCGTCGCGGTGCTGCCGCAAGTGAAGGCCGGCAAGCTGCGCACGCTGGCGGTCTCCACGGCCAGGCGCAGCCAGCTCACGCCCGACATCCCGACCATGAAGGAGGCCGGGTTGCCCGAGATCGAAAACGTGGCGTGGATGGCCATCATGGCGCCGGCGGCCACGCCGAACGACATCGTGCAGCGGATGAACCAGGAGATCAATGCGGTGCTGGCCATGCCCGACGTCAAGGAGAAGATGCATGCGCAGTACATGGAGCCGATCGGCGGGTCCAGCGCCGAACTGCAGCGCTTCATGCAGCAGGAACTGCGCGTGATGACGCCGGTGATCAAGCGCACCGGCATCAAGATCCAGTGATCAAGCTCGGCGCATCGCGCCGGCCCGCATCGGCGGCCGAGATCGAAGCCGCGCTGGCACGGCTGGACCACGCTCCCGGCATCTATTTCGGCGTCGACGCCGGAGTGCCGGGCCTGCATCCGCTGCAGGGCACGCTGGTGGAGTGCCCCGCGCTCATGATGCGGCTGTTCGCCGACGGCCTGGAATTGCAGGTGCTGACTGCCTGGGGCGAAGCCCTGATGCGGCAGCCGCAGCTGGCGGCCTGGGCCGCGCAGCCGCTGCGCGTGCCGGGCTGCTCGCCGCTGGACCTGCTGCGCGGCTTCATGTCCGCCTTTGCCCCGTCTCCCGATGTCATGCTCATAGGGGCGCTGGCTTTCGAGGCGCATCGGCTCGGCCGCGAGCCGGCCGGCGGCCATGCGCTGGGCGTGCTGTTCTTGCCGCAGGCCACTTTCAGGCGCGACGCCGGCGGCTCGTGGCAGGCGGTGACGCTCAGCCTGGACGGGACCGCGGATGCGCCGGCCGGACCGCTGCCGGCGGCCGCGCGCGACGCCATGTCGAGGCGGGCCGAAGTGCCGCGCGACGACTACCCGCCCGGCGGCTATGCGCAGATGGTGCGCGAGGCGCTGGTTTGGCTCAACGAACGGCCGTTGGTCTCGCTCACGCTAAGCCAGTCGTACCGGCGCCGGGTCGATCTTTCGCCGGCGCAGGCGTTCAGGCGATTGCGCGAGGCCAACCCCGCGCCCGCCAGTTTCTTCCTGAACGACGGCACGGGCGAATGCCTGCTGGGGGCGTCGCCGGATCTGCAGCTGGTGATCGGCGACGGCAACGTCGAGGCGCTGCCGGTGTGCGGGACCGTGGCGCGCGGCACCGGTGCGGTGGGCGAGTCCGAATCGCTCAAGGAACTGCTCGACGAGGCAGTCGATGCGGCGTCGCTGGCCGTCTGCACGGACGCGCTGCGCAACGATCTGGCGCCGCTGTGCGAGTCGGGGTCGCTGCAGCTGCTCGACCGCCGGCGGCCGATGGCACTGGCCACCGTCATCCACACTGTCGACCGGCTCGCCGGCCGGCTGCGGGGTGGCTGCGATGCGTGGGACGCCATCGCGGCCACCGCTGCGCCGGTGATGGTGACCGGAACGCCGCGCTCTGATGCGCTGGCGGCGATCGGGCAACTCGAAGCCAGCCCGCGCGGCTGGTACGGCGGCATGGTGGTGCAGGTCGCCGCGGACGGCGGCGCGCTGGCCGGCACCATCCTGCGAGCCGCTGCCGTGAGCAACGGGGTGGCCAACGTGCGCACCGGCGGCGACCTGCTGGCCGGCTCATCGCCGGAGCGCGAAGAGCAGGAGTCCCGGTTGAAGACGCTGTCGCTGTGGCGTGCCTTCGGGCTGGAGCGCGAGGCTTTCCCGCAGGCCGGCGCTTCGGCGGCGATCGCTGCGCCGGGCGCCGTAGCGCTGATGGCAGCCGACGATCCGCTGGCGGCCGCGCTCGCCGATTGCCTGGCGGGCCTGGGAGTGCAGCTGGCCGCGGAGGCGCTTCCAACCGTGCTGGCCGGAAGACATCCCACCTCGGCCCGGCTCGCGAGCCGGCTGGTCGCGATCGGCGATGCGGCGGTCGACCTGTTGCAAGTCGAAGGATTCGCGGTTCGGGCAATCGCACCCGAGCAGGGCCGGTTGATTCGCTGCAGGATGTCCGCGGCCGCGCCGCTTCAGGAAGGCCAGCCCTTTATCGCGGCGCGCTACCTGAGGCGTTCGGTTGCGAACGCCGAGTTGCGGCCCGGCTGGTCGGCGTGGGCGAACGAAGAAGAGTCCGGCCTGCCGGAGGTACTGGTGCACGCCCAGCGGCGGCTCGCCTGCCTGCTGTTCCGTCCCGATTCGCTGCTTTCGCAACAGAGCGCGCGCGATCTGCTCTGCGCGGCGCTGGCCCTCTGCAGCGCCGCCTGATCGGGCTCATTTCGAAACGTTGACGAACACCTCGTTGGGCTTGACCATGCCCAGCTCCATGCGGGCTTTTTCCTCGACCATCTCGAGTCCTTCCTTCAGGTCGCGCACTTCGGACGCAAGCTGCTCGTTGGCCTGCTGGGCCTTCGCGTTGGCGGCATTCTGGGCGTCGAGCTTGCGCTGCATCGCCACGACGTTGCGCACACTGCCCCGGCCAAACCACAACTGCCCTTGCACGATCAGCAACAGCGCGATCAGGATCAGCGGGAGGAGTCGTTTGCCCAAGGTCGGTGTCGGAAGGGGTCAGCGGACGCTGTAGAACGCCGCGCGGCCCGGATAGGTCGCGATGTCGCCCAGGTCTTCCTCGATGCGCAGCAGCTGGTTGTACTTGGCCATGCGGTCCGACCGCGAGAGGGAGCCGGTCTTGATCTGGCCGGCATTGGTGCCCACGGCGATATCGGCGATGGTCGAATCCTCGGTCTCGCCCGAGCGGTGGCTGATCACGCAGGTGTAGCCGGCGCGCTTGGCCATCTCGATGCAAGCGAAGGTTTCGGTCAGCGTGCCGATCTGGTTGATCTTGATCAGGATCGAGTTGGCGATCTTTTTTTCGATGCCTTCCTTGAAGATCTTGGTGTTGGTGACGAACAGGTCGTCGCCGACCAGTTGCACCCGCGCCCCCAGCCGGTCGGTCAGCGTCTTCCAGCCATCCCAGTCGCCTTCGCTCATGCCGTCCTCGATGCTGATGATCGGGTACTTGTCGACCCAGCTGGCGAGGATGTCGGTCCACTCGCCGGCGTCGATCGACAGTCCTTCGGCCTGCAGCGCGTACTTCCCGTCCTTGAAGAACTCGCTGGCGGCGCAGTCCAGGCCCAGCGCGATCTGCTCACCGGCCTTGTAGCCGGCCCCTTCGATCGCCTGCAGGATCAGCTGGATCGCCGCTTCGTGGTTGGCCACGTTCGGCGCGAATCCGCCCTCGTCGCCGACGGCCACGCTCATGCCCTTGTCGTGGATGATCTTCTTGAGCGACTGGAACACCTCGGCGCCGTAGCGCAGCGCCTCACGAAAGCTCGGCGCCCCCACCGGGATGATCATCAGCTCCTGCAGGTCCAGGTTGTTGTTAGCGTGCGCGCCACCGTTGACGACGTTCATCATCGGCACGGGCAACTGCATGCCGCCCATGCCGCCGAAATAGCGGTACAGCGGCAGGCCCGACTCCTCGGCCGCCGCCCGCGCGACCGCCATCGACACCGCGAGCGTTGCGTTGGCGCCCAGCCGGCTCTTGTTCTCGGTGCCGTCCAGGTCGATGAGGGTCTTGTCGAGGAACGCCTGTTCGGAGGCGTCCAGGCCCAGCACCGCTTCGGAGATTTCCGTGTTGATGTGCTCGGCTGCCTTGAGCACGCCCTTGCCGCCGTAGCGCGACTTGTCGCCGTCGCGCAGCTCGATCGCTTCGCGCGAGCCGGTCGAGGCTCCCGACGGAACGGCCGCGCGTCCCATGGTGCCCGACTCCAGCAGCACGTCGCATTCGACGGTGGGGTTGCCGCGCGAATCCAGGATCTCGCGGCCGACGATGTCAACGATTGCACTCATTCATAGCCTCTCAAATCAAATTCTTTCAAAACCCTCCCCTTGAGGGGAGGGCTGGGGAGGGGTGGTTGCATTCACCCCGAAAGGGGTGGGCTTCAGCCCACCCCTTCGACGAGCACCATGTTGAAGTACTCGGTGGCGCCGAGGCGCAGCTTGCGAACTTCGCGATACGGGCCGTCCTCGTAGAACGCCTTGGCTTGCTCGTAGCTCGGGAACCTGATCACCGCCACGCGGTGGGGCTGCCAGTCGCCTTCCATCGTTTCGTTCCTGCCGCCGCGCACCAGGTATTCGCCCCCGAAGGCTTTCACGCAGGCGGGGGCCTGGGCCATGTACTGCTTGTACTGGTCGGGGTTGGTGATGTTCATCTCCACGATCAGGTAGGCAGGCGCGCTCATAGGTGAGTCCTCAGTTGAAGTCGGTTTCCAGGAAACCGTTCTTCTTGGTCACCGCGTCCAGCGCCTGCAGCGTTTCCAGCAGCGCCTTCATGTGTTTGAGCGGCACGGCATTGGGACCGTCCGAAAGCGCCTTGGCCGGATCGGGATGGGTTTCCATGAACAGGCCGGCCACGCCTGCTGCGATCGCTGCGCGCGCCAGCACCGGCACCATTTCGCGGTCGCCGCCCGAACTGGTGCCCTGGCCGCCGGGCAACTGCACCGAATGCGTCGCGTCGAACACCACCGGCGCGCCGGTCTCGCGCATGATCGCCAGTGAACGCATGTCGGAAACGAGATTGTTGTAGCCGAAGCTGGCACCGCGCTCGCATGCCAGGAAATTGTCCTCGGGCAGGCCCTTCTCCCTGGCGGCGGCGCGAGCCTTGTCGATCACGTTCTTCATGTCATGGGGCGCGAGGAACTGGCCCTTCTTGATATTCACCGGTTTGCCCGATTGGGCGACCGCGCGGATGAAGTCGGTCTGGCGGCACAGGAACGCGGGCGTCTGCAGCACATCGACGATCCCGGAGACCTCGGCGATCTCGTCCTCGCTGTGCACGTCTGTAAGCACCGGGACGTGCAGCTGCCTTTTCACCTTGGCCAGGATTTCCAGTCCGCGTTCCATGCCCGGCCCGCGAAAGCTGGTACCCGAGGAGCGGTTGGCCTTGTCGTAGCTGCTCTTGAAGATGAAGGGAATGCCCAGGCCCGAGGTGATTTCCCTGAGCGTGCCGGCCGTGTCCATCTGCAGCTGCTCGGATTCGACCACGCAGGGACCCGCAATGAGGAAGAAGGGCCGGTCCAGGCCGACCGGAAAACCGCACAGCTTCATGGAACCGGCCCCTTCAGGCGACGGCCTTCAACAACGTCTTGCCGGCCGACTGGTGGTCCACCGCGGCCTTGATGAAGGAATTGAACAGCGGATGCCCGTCCCAGGGCGTGGACTTGAATTCCGGATGGAACTGCACGCCCATGAACCAGGGATGCACCTCCTGCGGCAGCTCGACGATCTCCGTCAGGTGCTCGCGCTGGGTCATCGCCGAGATCACCAGGCCGGCGTCGCGCAGCCGGTCGAGGTAATTGACATTGGCCTCGTAGCGATGGCGGTGCCGTTCGGTGACGACGTCGCCGTAGATCTTGTGGGCCAGCGTGCCTTTGGCGATGTCGGAGCTTTGCGCGCCCAGCCGCATGGTGCCGCCGAGATCGGAGTTCTCGTCGCGGGTCTTGATCGTGCCGTCGGCGTCCTTCCATTCGGCGATCAGTGCGATCACCGGATGCGGCGTGGCGGGCTCGAATTCGGTGCTGTTCGCGCCCTTCAGGCCGGCGACTTCACGCGCGTACTCGATGGTGGCGACCTGCATGCCCAGGCAGATGCCCAGGTAGGGCACCTTGTTCTCGCGGGCGAACCGCGCCGCCGCGACCTTGCCCTCGATGCCGCGTTTGCCGAATCCGCCCGGCACCAGCACGGCGTCGTACTTGGCCAGTTGCGGAACGCTTTCGGGCGTGATCGTTTCCGAATCCACGTAGTCGATCTTCACGCGCACATGGTTCTTCATGCCCGCGTGGCGCAGCGCTTCGTTGAGCGACTTGTAGCTGTCGGACAGGTCCACATACTTGCCGACCATGGCGACGCTCACTTCGCCCTGCGGGTGCTCGGTTTCGTACACCAGCTCGTCCCAGCGCTTCAGGTTGGCCGGCGGCGTATTCAGCCGCAGCTTGTCGCAGATCAGGCCGTCCAGCCCCTGCTCGTGCAGCATGCGCGGCACCTTGTAGATCGTGTTCACGTCCCACATGGAGATCACGCCCCACTCGGGCACGTTGGTGAACAGCGAAATCTTGGCGCGCTCGTCCTCGGGAATCTTGCGGTCGGCGCGGCACAGCAGCGCGTCGGCCGAAATGCCGACCTCGCGCAGTTTCTGCACCGCATGCTGGGTCGGCTTGGTCTTGAGTTCGCCGGCCGCCGCGATCCACGGCACATAGGTCAGGTGCACGAACGCCGTCATGTTGGCGCCCATCCGCAGGCTCATCTGCCGCGCCGCTTCCAGGAAGGGCAGGGACTCGATGTCGCCGACGGTGCCGCCGATCTCCACGATCGCCACATCGGCCGCGCCGGCTTCCCCGACCTGGGCGCCGCGCTGGATGAATTCCTGGATCTCGTTGGTGATGTGCGGGATCACCTGCACCGTCTTGCCCAGGTAGTCGCCGCGGCGTTCCTTCTCCAGCACCGACTGGTAGATCTTGCCGGTGGTGAAGTTGTTGACCTTGCCCATGCGGGTGGTCACGAACCGTTCGTAATGGCCCAGGTCAAGATCGGTCTCGGCGCCGTCGTCGGTGACGAACACCTCGCCGTGCTGGAAGGGGGACATCGTGCCCGGGTCGACGTTGATGTACGGATCGAGCTTGATGAGGGTGACTTTGAGGCCCCGCGATTCCAGAATCGCAGCGAGGGAGGCTGAGGCGATTCCCTTGCCCAGGGAAGACACCACACCGCCGGTGACGAAGACGAATTTGGTCATG
>DATNBX010000184.1:0-3877 GCA_035571795.1 Ramlibacter sp. | reverse complement strand
TGAAGTGTTCTCGGCGCTGAAACCATCCGGCAAGAACCTGCGCTACTGGCAGCTGGCAGTGCTGGTGGCCATGCTGCTGTTCTGGCAACTGCTGTCGCGCGACCAGCAATATGCGTTTTTCCTGGGCGAGCCGGTCAAGGTCGCGGCACGTATCTGGTCATGGTTCATGCCGTTCGGCTTCGGCGAGAGTTTCCTGTTTCCCGACGGCGTGCCGGGCCGCGCCGATATCTACGTGCACCTGGGCGTAACGCTGCTGGAAACCATGCTGGCGTTCGCCCTCGGCACCCTGCTCGGGCTGGTGTTCGGTCTGTGGCTGGCCCTGGCGCCCACGGCCAGCGCGATCCTCGACCCCTACATCAAGGCCGCCAACTCGATGCCGCGCGTGATCCTGGCGCCGATCTTCGCGCTGTGGTTCGGACTGGGCATCTGGAGCAAGGTCGCGCTCGCGGTGACGCTGGTGTTCTTCATCGTCTTTTTCAACGTCTACCAGGGGGTCAAGGAAGTCAGCCCCGTGGTGCTGGCCAATGCCCGCATGCTGGGTGCCAACCAGAAGCAGTTGCTGCGCACCGTCTACCTGCCCAGCGCCACCAGCTGGGTCTTCTCGAGCCTGCATACGTCGGTGGGCCTGGCTTTCGTCGGCGCGGTGGTCGGCGAGTACCTGGGCTCGGCCCGCGGCGTGGGGTACCTGATCCTGCAAGCCGAAGGCACCTTCGACGTCAACACGGTATTCGCGGGGATCGTGGTGCTCACGGCTTTCGCGCTCGTGCTCGACGGGCTGGTCGGACGCATCGAAAAGCGGCTGATGGTATGGCAGCCGCGCCAGGGCGAAACCGAGAAGATCTGAACTGCGGCGCGCGGCGCGCGAATCAGATCGGGGCGAGGGTGCGGTTGGCGCTGCCGGGCAGCACGCGCAACGTCGGCGCCGTCGATGTGCTGAACGAATTCTCGAGGACCGAACTCACGAAGACCCAGTCGCCGAAGACCGCAGTGGGCGTCAAGGTCACGATCATGTAGCCGCGGTGGCTGGTCTCGGCGAACTTCAGGTCAGGGATCATGCGCACGAACGAATCCGCCAGGAACTGCCGCCCGACGTCGCGGTGCGTGAATTCCAGCCCGGTGGACGTGACCGAAGGCGTGGCGAATTCCACCCCGACGCGGTTGCCTGCGGCATCCTTGAGATCACTGGCCCAGGCGTTATGGCTGTCGCCCGCCAGCACGACCAGGTTCTTGTCGAGTGCGCGGGCGCTGGCCAGCACCTTCTCGCGCGCGGCGGCGAAAGAGTCCCAGGTGCCCAGGTCTTGGGCGATGCGCGGCTGTGCCACCAAGGCCCGCTGGCGATCCGTGCGTGCCGCCTCGGGCGTGTCCTGCGCCAGCAGGAATTCGTTGATGCTGTCCTCGCTGAAGTTGTCGAAAACGCTCAGCGGAATCTGCATCCGGCCGAACAGCACCTGCTGCCCCAGCACCTGCCATATCGCAGTCGACAGCTGCATGCTTGCGGCCAGCGTGTCCGACTGTTCGACGCCGAGCAATTGCCGGTTCGGGTCGGCTGCCGCACCGGCCAGATAAGCGTCGCGCGAGATCGGCGGGTCGCGGCCGATGAGACGGGTGTCGAGCATGTGCAGGGTCAGCAAATTGCCGAAGTCGAACGACCGGGAAATCTTGAACGGTTCGGCGCCATCGCGCGTGGGCAGCCACTCGTGCCACGCCTGCACTGCGGCGGCGCGCCGCGCGATGAAGCTGGCATCGGCCGCCAGGTTTTGCCCGCCGATGCCGCTGCGCCACAGGTCGTTCGCGATGTCATGGTCGTCCCATACAGCGATCACCGGCATGGTCGCGCGCAGCGCGCGCAAGTCGGCATCCGTGTGGTAGCGCGCATAGCGCTGCCGGTACTCGGACAACGTGTGAAGCTCGCCCTGCGGGTCGATTTCGCGGCCGATGAGGAAGGCTGCCAGCTGCTCGGCATTGCTCAATCCAGTTTCGTAGATGTAGTCGCCCAGCATCAGCGCGACGTCGAAGTCGCCGCGGTTCACCGCGTCCGCGTAGGCATGGAACTGGCCGAGCGCATAAGCGGCGCAGGAAAAGACCGCCAGCCGCACCTGCTGCGGCGCGCCCACGGGCAGCGTCTTGGTGCGGCCCGTCGCCGAGGTTTCGCCGCCGTTATGGAAGCGGTAGAAATAAGTGGTGCCGGGCTGCAGGCCGGTGGCATCGACCTTGACCGTGAAGTCGCGCGCGTCGCTCGTGCTGGCGGTGCCGGCGGCCACGACTTTGGTGAAGAAGGTGTCAGTGGCGACTTCCCACTGCACATCCGTGGGGCTCGATACGTTGACCCGGGTCCACAGGATCACGCGGTCCGCCAGCGGATCACCGCTGGCAACGCCGAAACCGAAACGCTGCTGGGCTTCGTCGTGGCTGCCGCCGCAGCCTGCCAGTCCCAATCCCGCGCCGAGGGAGATCGCATAGCCGGCGCTACCGAGGACAAAACGCCTGCGTGATGCGTTGCCAGGCTCGTCCTGCTGCGCTTGGGTTTTTTCAGCGAGCCTGGAGCTGTCGGTGCTTTCGCCATTCTTCTTCATAGGGACTCCCGGCGTTGCCGCAGAGAATGCCGGCAGCGTGGGCAGGATAACCGCAGGTTACGAACCGCTCCGTAGGAGCGCCCTTACAGGCGCGTAGTCCTATTGGCTCAAGCGCTTAGCGGCTGGCCTTCTTCCGCTTCGGCACGCTGTGGCTCTTTTGTTTGGAGGCGCGCGCGCCGGCCTTCGCACTGGTGCGCGAACGGGCGTGCACCCCGGTTTTGACCGGAAGATAGACCACCACCTGTTGCCCCGGCTTGAATGCGGACGAGGCGGCGACACCGTTCCATTCGGCCACTTGAGCCGCACTCAGCCGATAGCGCTTGGCGATGCTGGCGGCCGTGTCGCGTTTGCCGGCCTTGACGGTGGCGCGGCGCGTGACGCGCTCCGGCGACAGGTTCAGCTGCCCGGTATCGGCAACGTGGCTGGTCACGTCGGACTGCACCTTGGCCGAACGCGGCACGATCAGCACGGAGCCGGCCTTGATCAGCATGCGTGGCGGTATCGTGTTGACCGATCGCAGGTCGGCCTCCTTCATGCCGATGCGCCGCGCCGCCTCGGCCGCGCTCATGGTGACCGGTGCGCTCCAGGCGGTCCAGCTCGCGTATTGGCCCTCGGAGTAGGCCTCGAAGTTGCGCTGGAAGATCTTCGCGTTGTCCCACGGCAGCAAGATTTCCGGCGTGCCCGCGGCGAGGATCACGGGGCGCTTCATCGACGGATTGAGTGCCTTGAAGTCAGCGACGGACACGTCGGCCAGCCGCGCCGCGAGTTCGACGTCGATGTCACGGGGCACCGTGACGGTCTGGAAGTAGGGGTGGTTCTCGATCAGTGGCAGCTCGGTACGGAAACTGTCCGGACCGGCCACGATGTTCTTCACGGCCTGCAGTTTGGGCACGTAATAGCGCGTCTCGTTGGGCATGCTCAAGTCGGCATATGTGGTGCCCCGGCCACTCTTCTGGTTGCGCGCGATCGCCCGGCCGACGCTGCCTTCGCCCCAGTTGTAGGCGGCCAGCGCCAGGTGCCAGTCGCCGAACATGCCGTAGAGCTTTTGCAGGTAGTCCAGCGCCGCGCGGGTGGAGGCCAGCACGTCGCGCCGGTCGTCGCGGAACGTGTTCTGCTTGAGCTCGAAGTAGCTGCCGGTGGCCGGCATGAATTGCCACATGCCCGCCGCCCGGGCGCTGGACACGGCCTGCGGATTGAATGCGCTTTCGATGAATGGCAGCAGCGCCAGTTCAGTGGGCATGTTGCGGCGCTCCAGCTCCTCGACGATGTGGAACAGGTACTTGCGCGAGCGCTCCGTCATGCGC
>DATNBX010000183.1:0-3968 GCA_035571795.1 Ramlibacter sp. | reverse complement strand
GGCGCCGGTGATGCCCTCGCGCACGGCGGTGGGCATCTGGCTGGACAGCCGCACGACGATCCGGCCGCTGTCGGCTTCAGGCTCGGCGATCACGGCCCGGGGCTCCATGGGGCTGGGGGCCAGCCGCTGGTTGACGAGGTCGACCGACACCCGGTGCGCGGCGCGCGCGAACGCCTGCGCCACGGCGGCGGCATCGCCATGGCGCATCTCGGCCGCGATGTTGTCGGACGCTTCGGGGCACAGGGCAGGCGCGCCCGCGCTCATGGCGCGGATGGCGTCGACGACGCAGGGCAGCTCCTCGTACTCGACCATCACCGCCTCGGCGCCATTGACAGCCGCCGCGCGGCTGTCGGCCACCACCGCCACGACCGCTTCGCCGACGTAGCGAACGACTTCATGCGCGAGCACGCGACGCGCCGCCGTCGCGCCGGGTTTCCCGTCGGGCCGGGGGAACGGCAGCGGCACGGAAATCGACTTCACGCCATCGCGCACGAGATCGGCTCCGCTGAACGCGGCGAGCACGCCGGGCGTCGCCAGCGCGGCAGCCACGTCGACCGACACGATGCGCGCGTGGGGATAGGGCGAACGCACGAAGACCATGTGGGTCTGGCCCGGCAGCGAAACGTCGTCGGTGAATTGGCCGCGCCCCGCGACCAGCGCCGGGTCTTCGATGCGCCGCACCGTCTGGCCGCTGCCGAAGCGGCCGGCCTGGACCGGGGTATTCATACGGTCTCCCCTTGCTGGCCCGCCATCGCCGAGGCGGCCTGCTGCACGGCAGCGACGATGTTGACGTAACCGGTGCAGCGGCACAGGTTGCCGTCGAGCGCGTGCACGATCTGCGCCTCGCTCGGGCGTGGGTTCTCGGCCAGCAAGCCGGCCGCCGCCATCAGCATGCCCGGCGTGCAGAAACCGCATTGAAGGCCGTGGCAGGCCATGAACGCCTCCTGCAGCGGATGGGTCTTGCCCTCGGGCGCGAGCCCTTCCACGGTGCCGACCGATCGATCGTGGGCCTGCAGTGCGAGCATGTTGCAGCTCTTGACCGGCTGGCCGTCGAGCAGCACGGTGCAGGCGCCGCACTGGGCGGTGTCGCAACCGACATGGGTGCCGGTCAACGCGAGCGGCCCGCGCAGGAAATCGACCAACAGCGTTGCCGGTTCAACGTCGGCCTCGACCGATCGTCCGTTGACCGTCATGCGCAATGTCGTCATGAATCTTCTACCTTCACGTTCGGTTCGGGGGACACGTGGGGATCGAGCTCAACCGGTCGCATCATCACTCAGACCGGCGATCATACGCAGCGCCGCGGCCATGCGCGCATCAGCGTCAATCCGATGTTTTGCTCGTCCGCGCAGCAGCTCAGCAGGCCGCTGCGGCAGGCGCCTTCACTTGGCCAGCGGCGGAACCGGAATCATCCCCGTGAAGACATAGGCCTGCAGCATCGCGATCACCCCGATCACGGCCGCGCCCGCCAGCGAATGCCAGAACACGGTCCGGAAGATCGGTCCCAACGCGTAGGCCCGCTCCTTCGGGTCGTCGTAGCAGGCTGCACACGCGACCATGATGGATTGCGCGTCGATCATCTTGCCCATCACGCCGCCGGTCGAGTTCGTGGCCACCACCAGGATCTCGTTGAGGTGAAGCTGCTGCGCCGTGATGCGCTGCAGGCTGCCGAACAGCGCGTTCGATGCCGTGTCGGAGCCGGTCAGGAACACGCCCAGCCAGCCCAGGTACGCGCCGAAGAACGGATAGAAGAAACCGGCTCCGGTAAACGCGAGGCCCAGCACCGCGTCGGTTCCCGAGTAGCGGGTCAGGAATCCCAGGCCCAGCACCTGCGCGATCACCAGCACCGGAATCTTCATGCGGTGCATGGTCTGCATGAAAGAGTCTTTCCACTGGTCGGCGCTCAGCTTGAGGACCAGCCCGGAAAGGATGGCCGCCACGAACACCCCGGTGCCGGCGGCCGACAGCCAGTTGATGGCGAAGCGCGCCGCTTCGGGCTTGGCGTTGACGGCAGCCACCGGCGGCATCCGCTGGACCAGGTTGTGCAGCGCCGGCATGTCCCAGACCGGCAGCGACAGCGTCCCCCCGAAGGTCGAGCCGAGCAGCGTCGTAGTGAACTTGTACCCGGCGAACAGATTGTTGAGGTAGGCCTTGAACTGTGGCACGCCCCAGAGCGCGCAGCAGGCGATCAGGATCACCCACGGCATCCAGGCGTAGGCGGTCTGGCCGGCGCTGTAGGGGTATTTCCACTCGCTCCTGTCCGTGGTCGCGGTCGCGGTGCTCTTGCCTTCCCTGGCGAGTGCCTCGCGTTCGCCCCTCAGCAGGAAGCGCGTCTTGGGGTGCCAGACAAAACGCAGGAACAGCGCGGTGCAAATCACCGAGAACACCCCCGACACCACGTCGGTCATCAGGTGCAGCTCGCTGGTTCCGGAGGCAAACCATTGCATCACCGCGAACGACGCACCGGCGCACAGCGTGGCCGGCCAGACCTCGAACGCTTCCTTCCAGCTGCCGCCTTCCATCTTCACGAAGGTGGCGACCAGCCAGAAGGGCACCAGGATCGAGACGAACGGCAGCTGGTGGCCCGCCATGGAAGACAGCGTGAGCTGGTCCAGGCCGCTGACGGCCGCCAGCGTGACGATCGGCGTGCCGATCGCGCCCCAGGCGACCGGGGCGGTATTGGCCAGCAGGTTCAGCACGGCGGACTGGAACGGCTTGAAGCCCAGGCCCACCATCACGGCGCCGGCGATGGCCACCGGCGTGCCGAAGCCCGAAGTGCCCTCGATGATCGCGCCGAACGAGAAGGCGATCAGCACGCATTGCAGCCGCCGGTCGAACGAGATATGGACGATCGACTCCTTGACGATCTCGAACTTGCCGGTCACGACGCTCATCGTGTAGAGGAACATCGCGGCCAGCACGATCCAGATGATTCCCAGGAAGCCGGAGAGCGTACCGAGGGCGAAGGCCGAAGCGGCCGACGCGACGGGCATCCCGAAGGGCAGGCAGGCCACGACGAACGCGGCGATGACACCAAAAAACGCCGCGTACGGCGCGGAGATGCCCAGGTGGACGTTGCCCTGCTCGTCCCGGTAGCGGTGCAGGGCGATGAAGTACAGCAGCGTCAGGATCGGGATGGCGGCAACGAGCGTGGAGAGGAACACATTGCCCAGGGGGTTGTACGTCTGGTGGTACATGGCTTGGTCCTTTCGATCAGGGATCGAGACACTTCTGCTGCGCAAAGCTCTGCCGGGGCCGATTCTGGCCATTTTCGGCAGGTTGTGCAAGGAGCTGTGAGAATCGCGGCATTGTCCTGCAGAGAGAAATGCAATGGCCGAATCAGTTATTTCCAGGCTTTCCCCGGTGGGGCGCGTCCCCGAGGACATCCGTCATGCGGCGGCGCAGCAGAAGAAATTCGACGACGAGAACACGCAGCGCAGCGTCGCGTATGTGATGCTGGACTGCTCGGGCACCACGATGGACCGGTACGTGGATGCGCCGGCGATCGTCTTCGTCGAGGTGTTCAAGAAGTACGGTCTCGAAATTTCGATGCCGGAGGCGCGCGAGCCCATGGGCTTGCGCAAGGACCTGCACATCAAGGCGATCACCGAAATCCAGCCGGTGCGCGAGCGCTTCACCGCCAGGTTCGGCCGCCCGCCCAACCAGTCCGACGTGGACAAGATGTTTGCCGACTTCGTGCCGACCCAGCTTTCACTGCTGCGTGGCGGCAACTACCACGAGCTGCTGCCCGGCGTTGCCGAAGTCGTGAAGGGCCTGCAGCAGCAGGGCATCAAGATCGGCGTCACTACCGGCTTCACCCGGGACATGCTGGACCTTCTGCTCGCCGGCGCGGCGAAGCAGGGCTTCGTGCCCGACACCGCGTGCGCCGGCGATGAAGTGGAGCGGCCGCGTCCGACCGCCTACATGGTGATCAAGAACCTGGAGCGCCTCGGCGTCTACAACCTGCA
>DATNBX010000182.1:0-8676 GCA_035571795.1 Ramlibacter sp. | reverse complement strand
CGATAAAGATATAAGCCGACAAAAGGGCATTCTCGGTGCGGATCCCCGGCGTGCCGCGCACTACCTTGACGCGGGCGACCTCGCCGAGCGGAATCATTGCGCCGCTCATGGTCGTCACCAGCACTTCGCGCTCGATCTGCTGCGGATTGCTGCGCAGCTCGCGCGGGTAGCGCACCGTCACGCCGAAGCGCTCGCGTCCCTCGACCGTCGTCGTGACCATCTCGCCGCCCAGCGCGGTGCCGATCACCTCCTGCAGATCGCCGACCGACAGGCCGTAGCGAGCCAGCTGCTCGCGGTCCGGCTCGATGTCGAAGTAGCTGCCGCCGGTGATGCGCTCGGCGAAGGCCGACGTCGTGCCGGGCACCTTCTTGACCACCGCCTCGATTTCCTTGGCCAGCCGCTCCATCTCCACCAGATCCTTGCCGAATACCTTGATGCCAATGGGCGTGCGGATGCCGGTGGACAGCATGTCGATCCGCGCCTTGATCGGCATGGTCCAGGCGTTGGAGACGCCGGGAAACTGCAGGGCCTTGTCCATCTCCGCGATCAGCTTGTCGGTGGTCATGCCCGGACGCCACTCGTCCTGGGGCTTCAGGTTGATCACAGTCTCGAACATCTCGACCGGTGCCGGGTCGGTGGCGGTGTTGGCGCGGCCGGCTTTGCCATAGACCGAAGTCACCTCGGGGAAGCTCTTGATGATCTTGTCCTGCGTCTGCATCACCTCGGCCGCCTTGGTGATCGACATGCCAGGAAGGGACGCCGGCATGTACAGCAGCGTGCCCTCGTTGAGCGTGGGCATGAATTCGCTGCCCAGCTTTGACGCGGGATAGAGCGACACGGCCATCGCAATCACCGCGAAGGCAATGGTGAGCTTCTTCCAGCGCATCACCCACGCGATGATCGGACGGTAGATCCAGATGAGGAATCGGTTCACCGGGTTCTTCGCCTCCGGCATGATCTGGCCGCGGATGAACAGCATCATCAGCACCGGCACCAGCGTCACGGACAGCAGCGCGGCGCCGGCCATGGCGAACGTCTTGGTATAGGCGAGCGGCGAGAACAGGCGCCCTTCCTGCGACTCCAGCGTGAAGACCGGCAGGAACGACACTGTGATGATGAGGAGCGAGAAGAACAGCGCCGGCCCGACTTCCCGGCAGGCGTCGAGCATGGCGTCGGCACGGTCCCGGGCGGAGTGATCGGGCTTCAATCGCTCCAGATGCTTGTGCGCGTTCTCGATCATCACGATTGCCGCGTCCACCATCGCACCGATGGCGATGGCGATGCCCCCCAGGCTCATCAGGTTCGAATTCATGCCCAGCAAGCGCATCGCGATGAAGGAGATCAGCACGCCCACCGGCAGCATCAGGATCGCCACCAGCGCCGAGCGCACATGCAGCAGGAACACCACGCACACGGCCGCCACGATCAGGCTTTCCTCGATCAGCGTGCGCTTCAAGGTGTCGATCGCGCGGTGGATCAGGTCCGAGCGGTCGTACACGGCCTGGATCGTCACGCCTTCGGGCAAGCCGCCCGAGATCTCTTGCACCTTGGCCTTCAGGTTGCCGATCACCTCGAGCGCGTTCTGGCCATAGCGCGCCATCGCGATGCCAGAGACCACTTCGCCCTCCCCGTTCAGCTCGGTGAGACCGCGCCGCTCGTCGGGTGCCAGTTCGACCCGCGCTATATCGCGGATCAGCACCGGCGTGCCGGCCATGCTCTTGACCACCAGCAGCTCGATGTCGTCCTTATTGCGCAGGTAGCCTTTGCCCCGCACCATGTACTCGGTCTCGGCCATTTCCACCACGCGCCCTCCGACGTCGCGGTTGGAGTCGCGGATCACCTGCGACACCTTCGCCAGCGGAATGCCGTAGCTGCGCAATTTGACGGGATCGACCGTCACCTGGTAGGTCTGCACGAAGCCGCCGACCGAGGCCACTTCGGCCACGCCGTGCGCCTTGGTGAGCTGGTAGCGCACGTACCAGTCCTGGATGGTCCGCAGTTCTGCCAGTGTCCGGTCCTTGGCTAGCAGCACGTACTGGTAGACCCAGCCGACACCGGTGGCGTCCGGCCCGAGTGCCGGGGTCACGCCCTTGGGCAAGCGGCCCGAGGCGAAGTTCAGGTACTCCAGCACCCGGGTGCGGGCCCAGTAAATGTCGGTGCCGTCCTCGAAGATCACATAAACGAACGATGCGCCGAAAAAGGAAAAGCCGCGCACCACCTTCGACTTAGGCACCGCGAGCATCGCGGTGGTTAGCGGATATGTCACCTGGTCTTCCACCACCTGCGGCGCCTGGCCGGGATATTCGGTGTAGACGATGACCTGCACATCGGACAGGTCGGGCAGCGCGTCGAGCGGCGTCTTGATCACCGCGACGATGCCGGCGATGACGATGAACAGCGTGGCCAGCAGGATGAGGAACGGGTTGCGGCCCGACCACTGGATGATCTTGTTGAGCATGGCGATTCCGGCTCAGTGGCCGCTGTGGCCTTTCGCTGCCGATCCCGCTGCTGCGGTCGCGACTGCAGGAGTGATTGAGGTAATCACCCATTCGCCCGGCTGGCGCTCGACGAACTCGAACGAGACCGGTGCGCCCGGCTTCAGATCTTTCAGCAGCGAGGCATTGGCGACCTTGAACTCCATCGTCATCGCCGGCCATTTGAGCGATGCGATGGCGCCGTGATTGATGCTGACAGTGCCTTCCCTGGCGTCGACGCTGGCCACGGCCCCCTGCCCCTTGTGCCCGACGGCCGCGGCGGCTGACGGCGTCGACGCTGGTGCGCCTGCCGCCGGCGCGGACGCTGGTGCAGCGGTGGCCGGCGTCTTCGGCACCGCAGTCGTAGCGGAGCCGGTTCCCAGCCCGCCGATGGCCGCCTTCAGATTGCTCTCGGCGTCGATCAGGAAGTTGGCCGCCACCACCACCTGTTCGCCTTCCTTGACGCCTTCCTGTACTTCGAAATAGTTGTCGCTGTGCGCACCGAGCTTGACTTCACGCGGCTCGAAGCGGCCCTCCTGGAGCTGGACCAGGACGATTCGGCGCGTCCCGCTGTCGATCACCGCCGAATCGGGAATGGTGAGGACCGGCGCCTTGGCGCCCACCTGCACCTCGACCTGCGAGAACATCGCGGGCTTGAGCAACTGGCCGGGATTGCCGAGCTCGATGCGCACCGGCACCGTGCGCGTTTCGGCCTTCAAGGTCGGATAGACGTAGGTGATCTTGCCCTCGAAGGTTTTGCCCGGATAGGCGTTGATCTTCACGCTGGCCTTGGCGCCCGTCTTGACCAGCCCGATATCCTGTTCGAAGACATCGGCGAGCACCCAGACCGAAGACAGATCCGTGACCTGGTACAGCGACTCGCCCGGCATGAAACGCACGCCTTGCAGCGCCTTCTTTTCCGTAACGATGCCCGACACGGGTGAGCGGAAGGTGATGGTCCGCTTCGCCTCGCCGGTCTTCACCAGCGCGGCGATCTGTTCAGGCGACAAGTCCCAGTTGCGCAGCCGCGCCAGGCTCGATTCGGCAAGCTGCTTCATGCCCGCCAGCGCCTCACCGCCGGCCGCGTTCATGGCCTGGACCCCTTGTGCTGCAATCGCGTACTCACGCTGGGCCGACACCAGCTCGGGGCTGTAGACCTCGAACAGAGGCTGGCCCTTGGCCACGGGCTGGCCGGTGACGTTGACGTGCAGGCGTTCGACATAGCCCTCGAACTTCGGCGAGATGGAATAGACATGCCGCTCATCGGGCTCGACCCGCCCAGCCGCCCGCACGGTCTTGCCAAGCGCGCGCATCGTGGCGATTTCGGTCCGCACACCCAGTTTCTGGATCTTTTCGGTGCTGATTCGGATCTGGTTCGCGCCCGCCTGTTTGTCCGACCCCTCGTCTTCACCCCCGTAGACTGGGACGTAGTCCATGCCCATCGGGTCTTTCTTGGGCGTGGGCGATGTGTCGGCCAGGCCCATGGGGTTGCGGTAGTACAGGAGCTTGCGCGCCTTGACCGGGCCGGCAGCGGAGCTTGTAGCCGGTGCGGCCCCGGCGACCGCCGTATCGCTGGCCGCCGAATGGCTGCGGCCGCCGAGCCAATAGCCGCCGGCTGCTACCGCAGCGAGGACAACGACGGCCAGGATGACATTGGAGGTTTTCATAGGTCTTCTCCCACGATTCTTTCAATTTCGGCCAGGCGCATTTGCGCTTCGACCTGGGCTTTCAGGCGGTCCTGCCGCGTCTTTCTGATCTGGCGGTGCGACTCCAGCAGCGCCGTGAAGTCGAGCTTGCCGTTCTCGTACGCGGCGATCGACGAACGCAGGCCCAATTCCGACTGGGGCAGCGACTGGTTGGCGACCAGCGCCTCGCTGCTGCGGGCCGCCTCGAGCGCGGCCAGGTTCTCGCCGAGGTCGCCGGCGAGCTGATTCGCCAGGGCCTGCGATCGCGCGCGCGCCGCGTCGACCATGGCATGAGACTCGGCTTCCAGTGACCGGTGCGTGTCCTGCTGCAGCGGAATGTTCATCTCCACCATCACGCCCCAGGTGGTGATGCGCGAGCCCACCTGGCTGGGGAAGACTCCCACATTGAAATCAGGATACCGATGGCGGTGCATGAGTTCGCGGTTCTTTTCGGCGCCGCGCAGCCGGGCTTCCTCGGCCAGCAACTGGGGATTGTTCAAACGGGCCCGCTGCGCCAGCGCCGCCGGCTCCAGGGCGCCCGCGGCAGGCAGCGGGCGCAGCGCCAGCGGCTCGGCCAGCGGCGCGGCCGCGTCGCGCGCCAGCAGCGCGTTCAGGCGCGCGCGCACCTGCCGTTTTTCGCTCTCCAGCATGATCAGCTCGGAACGCATCGTGGTCTGTTCGATCTGCGCCCGGATCGCATCCTGCTGCGCCGCCAGCCCGCCCGCATAGCGCGCCTGGGCGATCTGCTCGACCCGCGCCATCAGGTCCAGGATCTCGCGCGTCAGCCGCTCGTTGCCCGCGGCCAGGAAGTAGCGCGCGTAGCCGGTCTTGATCTTCATCGCGAGTTCGGTCCAGGCGGCGGATGTGCGCGCGGTGGCCTGCTGCACCTCGGCACTGGCGACGTCACGACGCAGGTCGCGTTTGCCCCACGCCGGCAGCATCTGCATCAGCGTGTACTTGGTTTCGCCGACTTTGCTCGGCAGCAGGTTGAACCCTGCGTCGCTGCCGAAATTGTTGATGTTCATCATCTCGACGCGCAGCACCGGATCGGGCAAGGCGCCGGCGGGCTGCACCCGCTGCGCCGCGGCCTCGGCCTCCGCGCGCATCGCCGCGAGTTCCGGGCTTTGGGCCCGCGCGTGCTCGAGCAGGCTCTGCACGTTTTCGCCGAGTTCGGCGCTGGCCGTTACCGACGGAAGCGCAGCCAGGCTCAAGACTGTTGCGAGTATCGAGAACGATAAGAGATTCTTCATAGCCTTCTTCCAGAACAATCATTGCGACGTTGCCTGCTGGGCAACTCGAACTTGATCGATGAGGGCTTGCCGCGCGCGAAGAGCGGAACCCGCGCAAGACGGATGTACCGGCCCGCGAATTCGCCCGGCGCGCTGCGCGCCCGCGCGCTAGCTACAAAGTAAGGCGCACGAAGGCTATCGGAATGGGAATCGTCGTATTCCAGTGCAAGCTGGCGCTGGAAACGCTACGACGCGGTTCGGCCGAACACTGGAAATTGAACGCCGGAATCGGTGCCGCAGCCAGCCAAAAGCCGCTCAGCGGATTGCTCTGCTGCTTTTCTGCCTGTGGCACGACCGACGGGGCATCGCACAGCCGCTCACACGGCGGACGGGTGTGATCGCACTCGTGATCGCCCGTCGACTGGTCTGATGCGTGAGCAAGATGTCCGTTGCCAGCGTGTTCATGCGCAACGGAAGCGGTTTCGTGGCTCAGCCCTAGGTGGAGAACGCACGCGTTGACGATGCCGCTGCCCAGGCCAAACAGCCAGACCAGCAGTACGTAGACTGCGAATCGGCGAAGACACTGGGGCTGGGAGAGCATGTTGGATTATCGCTAAGTGGCGCGGGAAGACATTGCAAGAGGATACTTTTCGCTGGTGCACTTCGGTTGACGTGGATCAACGCGCGCAACGTGGAGCCACTTTACAGGGAACGGTGCCGCGCCCTGCTGACCTTCAGATTACATATCTGTTATCAAGCGCGCTGGCGCTCATGCGGGCGTAGCATTGTTTTCAGGGAGCGACCGCATGGAAGCTGCAAACCACACCCACCGTCAGGGCCACGAACACCACCATCACGATCCTGCTTCCGCCGCCCCGAATTCGGCCGACGACAGGGCAGTAGCCCCGGCGCCGGCAGGCACGATTTACACCTGCCCGATGCATCCCCAGATCCGGCAGGACCACCCCGGCAACTGCCCCATATGCGGGATGACGCTGGAGCCCGTCATGCCTTCGCTGGAAGACGACAACCCCGAGCTCGTGGATTTCCAGCGCCGTTTCTGGTGGACCTTGCCGTTGACGCTAGCGGTCACCGTGCTGGCCATGTTCGGCCACTCGCTCGGCTGGTTCGACATGGGCGCGCAGAGCTGGATCGAGCTGACGCTCACGGTGCCGATCGTGTTGTGGGCCGGCTGGCCGTTCTTCGTGCGCGGCGCGCAGTCGATCGTCAACCGCAGCCCGAACATGTGGACGCTGATCTCCCTGGGAACCGGGGCGGCCTTCGTTTACAGCACGGTGGCGACCGCAGTGCCGCAGGTGTTTCCGGTGTCCTTCGTTTCGATGGGACGCGTGGCGGTCTACTTCGAGGCGGCCGCGGTGATCATGTCCCTGACGCTGCTTGGCCAGATCCTTGAACTGGAAGCCCGGTCGCAAACCTCGGCCGCGATCAAGTCATTGCTCGGCTTGGCGCCGAAAACCGCCCGCAGGATCGCACCCGACGGCAGCGAAGCGGACGTGCCGCTGGCGAATGTGCACGTGGGCGACCTGCTGCGAGTGCGCCCCGGCGAGAAGATTCCCACCGACGGCGCCGTGACGGAAGGTGCCAGCGCCGTGGATGAATCGATGCTGACCGGCGAGCCGCTGCCGGTGACCAAGCGCGCGGGTGACAAGCTGATCGGCGCCACCCTCAACACCAGCGGCGCACTGGTGATGCGCTCCGAGCGCGTCGGGTCGGCCACCGTGCTATCGCAGATCGTGCAAATGGTGGCATTGGCCCAGCGCTCCCGCGCGCCGATGCAGCGGATGGCCGACCGGGTTGCGGGCTACTTCGTGCTCGGCGTCGTCGGCGCGGCGGTGCTGACGTTCTTCGCCTGGGGTTTCTTCGGGCCGCAGCCGAGCTGGGTGTACGGACTGATCAATGCCGTCGCCGTCCTGATCATCGCGTGTCCCTGCGCCCTGGGGCTGGCCACGCCAATGTCGATCATGGTCGCCACCGGCCGCGCCGCTACCCAGGGCGTGCTGTTCCGCGACGCCGCAGCGATTGAGAACCTGCGGCGCGTCGACACGCTGATCGTGGACAAGACCGGAACCTTGACCGAGGGACGCCCGGCGTTCCAGCGCGCACTCGCGGCTCCGGGCTTCGACGAGCGCGAAGTGCTGCGGCTGGCGGGAAGCCTGGATCAGGGCAGCGAACATCCATTGGCTGCCGCGATTGTCGCCGCCGCACGCGAGCAAAGCCTGTCGCTCGCGGCGCCGCTGGAATTCGAGTCCGCTTCCGGCATCGGCGTCAGCGGCGTGGTTGAGCACAAGCGGCTGGCGCTGGGCAACACAGTGCTGATGCAGCACCTTGGCGTCGATACCGCGCCCCTGGCAACTCAGGCGGAAGGCCTGCGCACGGAAGGCGCGAGCGTGATGCATCTTGCGGTCGATGGCCGGCTGGCGGGCCTGCTCGCCGTGTCGGACCCGGTGAAGGCCACGACCGCGTCGGCGCTGGCGGATCTGCGCGCGGCGGGGCTGCGGGTGGTCATGGCTACCGGCGATGGCTTGACCACCGCCCGCGCAGTGGCAGCGCGGCTGGGCATCGATGAGGTCTACGGCGAGGTCAAGCCCGCCGACAAGTTGCAACTGGTGGAGCGCCTGCAGCGCGAGGGCCGCGTCGTCGCGATGGCCGGCGACGGGATCAACGACGCGCCGGCCCTGGCTCGCGCCGACATCGGCATCGCCATGGGCACCGGGACCGACGTAGCCATGAACAGCGCCCAGCTCACGCTGGTCAAGGGCGACCTGCGCGGGATTTCGGTGGCGCGCGCATTGTCCGAGGGGACGGTGGCCAACATGAAGCAGAACCTCGCCTTTGCTTTCGTCTACAACGCGCTGGGCGTCCCGCTGGCGGCCGGTGTGCTGTATCCGGTCATGGGCTGGCTGCTCTCGCCCATGATCGCCGCGCTGGCGATGAGCCTGAGTTCCGCATCGGTGATAGGGAACGCGCTGCGGCTGCGCGGACGTGCCGCCTGAGCTATCCGTTTCATTACCAGAGTGAAGCTGTAGTGCCGGCGACGCCGCAGGAGTTGTTCGATCGCCTGGACGACCCACGCCGTCTGGCAAGCCATATGAGCCGGCGTTCCATCGCGATGGCCGGCGCCTTCATGAAGATCGAGACCGATGCCCAGCAGGGCCGCGCGCTGGGTTCGGTGATTCACATGCACGCCCGGGTGCTCGGCATCCCGATCAGCCTGGAGGAGATCGTGGTCCCGCCACGACGTGGACCATTGCCAGCAATGTGCCGAAG
>DATNBX010000181.1:0-12343 GCA_035571795.1 Ramlibacter sp. | reverse complement strand
CGCGGCGGTATTGGCGGGAGCTTTTGCCATGAAGTATCTCTTTCGGCGTTATTTCTTGAGGGCCTGAGCGGCCTTGCGCGGACCCTTGCGGGTACGGGCATTGGTGCGTGTGCGTTGCCCGCGCATCGGCAGGCCGCGGCGATGGCGAAAGCCCCGGTAGCAACCGATGTCCATCAGGCGCTTGATGTTCATGGTCGTTTCGCGGCGCAGGTCGCCCTCGATGGTGAACTGCCCGATCTGGTCGCGGATCTTTTCCAGATCGCCGTCGGTCAGGTCCTTCACCTTCTTCGAATATGCAATGCCGGTGGCATCGCAAATCTTGCGAGCGCGGCTGCGGCCAATGCCGAAAATCGCCGTCAGGCCGATTTCGGCGTGCTGATGCGGCGGAATGTTGATGCCAGCGATACGTGCCATGTGCGTCCTTTAAATCAGAGGGGTCCGAGCAAGCGCGCCTGGCGCTTCTTGGTCCGACCCCAGGTCACTCGTTTCGATCAGCCCTGGCGCTGCTTGTGGCGCGGATCCGTACAGATCACGCGGACAATGCCCTTGCGGCGGATGATCTTGCAGTTACGGCAGATTTTCTTGACCGAAGCCGAAACTCTCATTTGTCTTTCTCCTGTTGCGCCAAGAGGCGCTTGTCCAATCAGAGATGCCCGAGCAACCGCTTTCGCTTGTTGGTCCGGCACCTGGCAATTACTTTGCGCGAAATACAATCCGTGCCCGCGACAAGTCGTAGGGCGTCAACTCGACGGTGACCTTGTCACCTGGGAGGATGCGGATGTAGTGCATCCGCATCTTTCCCGAAATATGTCCTAGCACCACGTGCCCGTTTTCCAGCTTCACGCGGAACGTCGCGTTCGGCAGGTTTTCCACCACCTCACCCTGCATCTGGATGACATCGTCTTTAGACATGAACCATCAGCCGCCCAGTGAGGTCTTGAAATTGGCTTTCTTCAGCAGCGACTCGTATTGCTGCGACATCAAATAGTTCTGCACCTGGGCCATGAAGTCCATCGTCACGACCACGATGATCAGCAGCGAGGTCCCGCCGAAATAGAACGGCACGTTGTACTTCAGGATCAGGAATTCCGGCAGCAGGCACACGAAGGTGATGTACACCGCACCGGCCAGCGTCAGGCGCACCAGGATCTTGTCGATATAGCGGGCGGTCTGCTCGCCAGGGCGGATCCCCGGGATGAAAGCGCCGCTTTTCTTCAGGTTGTCGGCCGTTTCGCGGCTGTTGAACACCAGGGCCGTGTAGAAGAAACAGAAGAACACGATCGCGCTCGCATACAGCATCACGTAGATCGGCTGGCCCGGCGACAGGGTGGCGGAGATGTCCTTGAGCCAGCGCATCGACTCGCCGGTGGCGAACCAGCCCACCACGGTGGCGGGCAACAGGATGATCGACGAGGCGAAGATCGGCGGGATCACGCCTGCCATGTTCAGCTTCAGAGGCAGGTGCGACGACTGGCCGCCATAGACCTTGTTGCCGACCTGCCGGCGTGCGTAGTTCACCAGGATCTTGCGTTGGCCGCGCTCGACGAACACCACGAAGTAAGTGACCAGTGCCACCACGGCCAGGATGAAGATCGCCACCAGGATGCTCATCGCACCGGTTCGGATCAGCTCCAGCAGCCCGCCGATGGCGTTGGGCAGGCCGGCCGCGATGCCCGCGAAGATCAGGATCGAAATTCCATTGCCCAGCCCGCGCTCGGTGATCTGCTCGCCCAGCCACATCAGGAACATCGTGCCGGCCGTCAGGCTGACCACCGCCGTCATGCGGAAACCGAAGCCGGGGACCAGCACCAGGCCGGCCGAACCTTCCAGCGCCAGGGCGATGCCCATCGACTGGAACAGGGCCAGGCCCAGCGTCCCGTAGCGGGTGTACTGCGTGATCTTGCGGCGGCCGGCCTCGCCCTCTTTCTTTAGTTGCTCGAACGTCGGCACGACGTACGTCAGCAGCTGCATGATGATCGAGGCCGAGATGTAGGGCATGATGCCCAGTGCGAACACCGTGAAGCGCGACAGCGCGCCGCCCGAGAACATGTTGAACAGGCTCAGGATGCCGCCTTGCTGGCCCTTGAACAGCTGGGCCAGCTGGTCCGGGTTGATGCCGGGCACGGGAATGTGCGCCCCGACGCGGTAAACCACCAGTGCGAGCAACAGGAAGATCAGCCGGCGACGCAGGTCGCCGTACTTGCCGGTCTTCGCAATCTGTGCGCTAGTTACCACTCTTGCTGTCCTTCAATGGGTTCAGGCCACGCTGCCGCCGGCCGCCTCGATGGCAGCCTTTGCGCCGGCGGTCGCGCCGACGCCGCTCAACTTGACGGCGCGCTTGATTTCGCCCGACTTGATGACCTTGACGACCTTGATCAACTCACCCACGAGGCCGGCTTGCTTCAGCGACAGCAGGTCCACATCGGCGGCGCCGAGCCGCTCCAGCGCGGCCAGGGTCACCTCGGCGTTGAATTTGGCGGTTTTCGACTTGAACCCGCGCTTGGGTAGGCGGCGCTGCAGCGGCATCTGGCCGCCTTCGAAACCGACCTTGTGGTAGCCGCCGGCGCGCGACTTCTGGCCTTTGTGGCCGCGACCCGCGGTCTTGCCCAGGCCCGAGCCGATACCGCGACCGACCCGGCGCTTCGCATGTTTTGCGCCCGCTGCGGGCTTGATGCCATTGAGTTCCATAAACATCCCTAGTCAGTTGAGGACAGAGCAAATTGCTACGCAATCTTGATCTGTCCCGCAATGTCTCAAATGATCTTCACCAGGTAATCGATCTTGTTGATCATGCCGCGCACCGCGGGCGTGTCCTGCAGCTCGCTCACGCTATTGAGCTTGCGCAGGCCCAGGCCGCGCACGGTGGCGCGATGCGACACGTGCGTGCCAATCGGGCTGCGGACCAGCTGCACCTTGACGGTTTTCTGTTGGGTTGTCATGAGTGGCTCCGTTTCACGCGCCGAAGATGTCTTCGACCGACTTGCCGCGCTTGGCCGCCACTTCCGCCGGAGTCGTGGCGCGCTTGAGCGCGTCGAACGTGGCGCGGACCATGTTGTAGGGATTGCTCGAGCCGTGGCTCTTGGCCACGACGTCGGTGATGCCCATCACTTCGAACACCGCGCGCATCGGGCCGCCGGCGATGATCCCGGTTCCCTTGGGGGCCGGGCCCATCATGACCCGGGCGGCGCCATGCCGTCCGAACACGTTGTGGTGGATCGAGCCGTCCTTGAGCGAAACCTTGGTCATATTGCGGCGGGCTTCTTCCATCGCCTTTTGCACCGCCGCGGGCACTTCCTTGGACTTGCCCTTGCCCATGCCGACGCGGCCATCGCCGTCGCCGACCACGGTGAGCGCGGCGAAGCCGAGGATCCGGCCGCCCTTCACGACCTTCGTCACACGGTTGACCGCGATCATCTTCTCGCGCAGGCCGTCTTCCGGGCCGTCGCCGCCTTGTGTTTTCGCTTGAAACTTAGCCATTTAAATATCCGTGTGCGTTAGAACTGCAAACCGGCTTCGCGTGCCGCATCGGCCAACGCTTTGACGCGGCCGTGATAGGCAAAACCTGCGCGATCGAAAGCCACCTTGTCGACGCCGGCGGCCTTGGCCTTCTCGGCGATGAGCTTGCCTACCTGCTCGGCGGCCGCCCGGTTGCCGCCCTTGCCCGAGCCACCGAGCGACTTGCGAAGATCGGCCTGCGCGGTGGAGGCAGTGGCCAGCACCTTCTGTCCGTCGCTGGAGATCACCGTGGCGTAGATGTGCAGGTTGGTGCGGTTCACCGTCAGGCGCGCAACGTCCTGCTTGGCGATACGGATCCTGGTTTGGCGCGCCCGGCGCAGACGCTGCTCTTTTTTGGTCAACATGCTGCGTCTCCTTATTTCTTCTTGGTCTCTTTGATCGTGATCTTCTCGTCCACGTAGCGGATGCCCTTGCCCTTGTAGGGCTCGGGCGGACGGATCGCACGAATCTCAGCGGCCACCTGGCCTACACGCTGGCGGTCGGCGCCCTTGATCACGATTTCCGTGGGCAGGGGCGTCGTGACGGTGATGCCCGCGGGCATGTCCTTGTTCACGGGGTGCGAATAACCCACCGTGAGGTTGAGCTTGGCGCCCTGGGCCTGGGCCTTGTAGCCCACACCGACCAGGGAGAGCTTCTTCTCGAAGCCCTTGGTCACGCCCAGCACCATGTTGTTCACCAGTTGGCGCATCGTGCCGCTCATCGCATTGGCTTCACGCGACTCGTTGGCGGGGGCGAAACTGAGCTTGCCGCCTTCGCTGGTCACTTTCACCAGGGCGTTCTGCGCCAGCAGCAGCGTGCCGCCCGTGCCCTTCACGCTGATCTGGTCTTCCTTGATCGCGACGTCCACGCCTTGCGGGACGGCGACCGGCATTTTTCCGATTCGGGACATTTCTGGCTTTCCTTCCTCAGGCGACGTAGCACAGCACTTCGCCGCCGACACCGGTGGCGCGCGCCTTGCGGTCGGTCATCACACCCTTGGGGGTGGTGACGATCGCCACGCCCAGCCCGTTCTGGACGTGGGGAATGGCGCCGACGCCCTTGTAGACGCGCAGGCCGGGACGGCTGACGCGCTCGATGCGCTCGATCACCGGACGGCCGGCGTAGTACTTCAGCGCGATTTCAAGTTCGCTCTTGCCGGCTTCGGTCTTGACCTGGAAGCCGTCGATGTAGCCTTCGTCCTTCAGGACCTGGGCGATGGCCACCTTCACCTTGGACGACGGGACCGACACCGTGGGCTTGGCCACCATCTGCGCATTGCGGATGCGGGTCAGCAGGTCGGCAATGGGATCACTCATGCTCATATCTAAAGTCTCCTCGCGCCGTTACCAGCTGGCCTTGATGATGCCCGGGATGTCGCCCGTGAAGGCCATCTCGCGGATCTTGGCGCGTGCCAGGCCGAACTGGCGGAAGGTTCCGCGCGGGCGGCCGGTGATCGCGCAGCGGTTGCGTTGGCGAGTCGGGTTCGCGTTGCGAGGCAGCTTCTGCAGGGCCATGCGGGCAGCCGCGCGTTCTTCTTCGCTCTTCTTGGCGTCCTTGGATGCCTCTTTCAGTTCGGCGTACTTCTTCGCGTACTTGGCGACCAGTTTGTCTCGCTTGAGCTCGCGCTCGATCAAAGCCATTTTTGCCACTGGAAACCTCAGTTCTTGAAGGGGAAACGGAAACCGGCGAGCAGCGCCTTGCACTCTTCGTCAGTCTTGGCCGTGGTCGTGATGCTGATGTTGAGACCGCGCACCGTGTCGACCTTGTCGTATTCGATCTCGGGGAAGATGATCTGCTCTTTCACGCCGACGTTGTAGTTGCCGCGGCCGTCGAAAGCGCGGCCGGAAATGCCGCGGAAGTCGCGCACGCGTGGCAGCGCCACCGTGACGAAACGGTCCAGGAATTCATACATGCGCACGCCGCGCAGCGTCACCATGGTGCCAATGGCCTGGCCTTCGCGGATCTTGAATCCGGCGATCGGCTTCTTGGCCTTGGTCACGACCGGCTTCTGGCCGGCGATCTTGGTGAGGTCGGCCACCGCGTTATCCATGACCTTCTTGTCGGCGACGGCTTCCGAAACCCCCATGTTCAGGGTGATTTTGGACAGGCGCGGCACCTGCATCGGCGACTTGTAGCCGAACTTGGCCATCAGCTCGGGAGCGATTTTTTCGCGATAGTGCTGTTGCAGCCGCGCCGGGCCGGCCGGCTTCTGATCTTCCGCTTCCGCTTTCGCTTTTGGCTGCGCTTCCGCTTCCGCTTTTGCCTTCGCTTTCGGCTGCGCTTCCGCTTTCGCTTTTGCTTGCTTGTCTGCCATGGTCATGCCACCTTGATTTCTTCGCCGCTGGACTTGAAGACGCGCACGCGCTTGTCGCCCTGGACCTTGATGCCCACGCGATCGGCCTTGCCGGTCTTGGCGTTGTAGATTGCCAGGTTGGACTGGTGGATCGGCATCGATTTCTCGACGATGCCGCCGGTCGCGCCCTTCATCGGGTTCGGTTTGGTGTGCTTCTTCACCAGGTTGATGCCTTCGACGACCAGATGCTCGTCGTCCTTGCGCAGCTGCACCTTGCCGCGCTTGCCCTTGTCACGGCCGGCGAGCACGATGACTTCGTCGCCTTTGCGAATCTTGTTCATGACTCGTCCTCTTACAGAACTTCGGGGGCCAACGACACGATCTTCATGAACCGCTCGGTGCGCAGTTCGCGCGTGACCGGTCCGAAGATGCGAGTGCCGATAGGCTCCAGCTTGTTGTTGAGCAGCACGGCGGCATTGCCGTCGAACTTGACTAATGAACCATCCGAACGGCGGATGCCCTTGGCGGTGCGAACCACCACGGCGCTGTAGACCTCGCCCTTCTTGACGCGCCCGCGCGGAGCGCATTCCTTGATGCTCACCTTGATGATGTCGCCCACGCTGGCGTAGCGACGCTTGGAGCCGCCCAGCACCTTGATGCAAAGAACGGACTTCGCACCGGTGTTGTCGGCGACTTCGAGCCGGGATTCTGTCTGGATCATTTCAATTATTCCCAACTTGTACCCAAAGCCACGGGAGTGCCCTTGGCATCGGATCAGTCTTGGGCCCGTCGTCGGCGCCGTGAACCACTCACAGCGTTTTCGATTAGGCGGATATGCGCCTTTCAGAAGCGCAGCCCGCGATTATATGGCAAAGCCGGGCTAGCCTGTCAATCTGACCCTTGGGCCCCTGCGCCGGGGCACTTGGCCCCCGAACCCCGGTCCCCGGCCCCTCCCCGCGCGGCTCTACCCCGGCAGCGCGAGGTACAGGCGCGCCAGTTCCTCGAAAGCGCTCACCTGCGGGTCGGTCCCGTTCTCCTGCTGCAAGATCGCGCCCACCTCGCCGGCCAGTGAACCGGCGAGGTGGGCGTCCAGGAACAGCAGCCGCCAGCGCCGCGCCAGCACGTCTTCCACGGTCCGGGCGTACTCGCTGCGGGCGGCGAAGCGGACCATCGCCTCGGTCAGGCCGGCGCCCAACTCGCGCCGGGCGCCCCGCAAAGCGGTCACCGCCGCGCCCTCGCTGCCATATGAATGGAGGCCCTGGGGCTCGCTGAGCGGCGGCCGCCCGGCTGGAACCGGATCGCTGCCGACCAGCATTAAGTTGGCGGTCACTCCGCCGCGCGTCCGCTTCAGCAAACGCTTATCGGCGCACTTGTCCAGCACATCCTCGGCCATCGCGCGGTAGGTCGTCCACTTGCCGCCGGTCACCGTGACCAGGCCGCTGCGGCTGACCAGCACGGTGTGTTCGCGACTGAGCCCTTTGGTATCGTCGCCGTCGTCGCCCTGCGGCTTGACCAGGGGCCGCAGCCCGACCCACATGCTGCGGATGTCGCTGCGCCGCGGCGCCTTCGCAAGATAGCGGGCCGATTCGCCCAGGATGAATTCGAGCTCCTCCTTGAACGGCCGCGGCTCCGCCGGCAAGTCGTGCCGCGGTGTGTCGGTGGTGCCCAGGATCAGCTTGCCCAGCCACGGGACGCCAAACAGGACCCGGCCATCGGCCGTTTTGGGAACCATCAGCGCATGGCCGCCGGGCAGGAATTTCTGATCGACCACGACGTGAACGCCCTGGCTCGGAGCGACCATCGGCTTGACCTGACGGCCGATCGCCGCGCCGTCCTTTTGCCGCAATTCGTCGACCCAGACACCGGTCGCGTTGATGACGCAGCCGGCCTTGATGTCATGAAGTTTCCCGGTTTCGAGGTCCTCGCAGGTCAGCCCCGCCACCTTGCCGTTCTCGTGCCGCAGGCCGGTGGCGGCGCAGTAGTTGACCAGCAAGGCGCCGCGGGATGCGGCCGTGCGGGCCAGCGCCAGGGCCAGCCGCGCGTCGTCGAACTGCCCGTCCCAGTACTTGACGCCGCCCTTCAGACCATCGGGGCGCGCCGTCGGCAGGCACGCAAGGGTCTGTTCGCGGCTGAGGAACTCGGTGGCTCCCAGGCCCGCCTTGCCGGCCAGCGCGTCGTACATCTTGAGGCCGGCGCCGTAGAAGGGCGTCTCCCAAAGCCGGTACGACGGCATCACGAACGGCAGCGGCCCGGCCAGGTGCGGCGCGTTGCGCAGCAGCGTGGTGCGCTCGCGCAGGGCTTCCCGCACCAGGCCGATGTTGCCTTGCGCGAGGTAGCGCACGCCCCCGTGCACCAGCTTGGTCGCGCGCGAGGAGGTGCCTTTGGCGAAATCGTGCGACTCCACCAGCACCACCGAAAAGCCGCGCGCCGCCGCATCCAGCGCCACGCCTAACCCGGTGGCGCCGCCGCCGACGATGGCCACGTCATAAGTGACCGGCCGGGCCAGTTGCGCGATCAGTTGCTGGCGTTTCATCTGGGGCGTGTTCTCTGTCTTGCCAGGGCCGATTCTCCCCCGACTCAGCCGCAGCACCTTCTAGCGCACCCCGGCCGACCGGCGATAGACTGCGGCCATGACAAGCACCACCGCGCTTCCATCGGGACAGCCCATCGCCTTCATCGGCGGCGGCAACATGGCCGGCGCCATCATCGGCGGCCTGATCCGGCAGGGCTTGCCGGCCGCCGACATCGAAGTGGTGGAGCCCTTCGCCGCGGCACGCGACAAGCTCAGGACCGATTTCGGCATTGCGGCCCGGGAGATCGCCGGCGCGGCGCTGCAACGCGCCGGGTTGGTGGTCTGGGCGGTCAAGCCCCAGACCTTCAAGGACGCCGCGGCCCCGGTGCGGGCCCACACCGCGAACGCGTTGCACCTGAGCGTGGCCGCCGGCATCCGTTCCGACAGCATTGCCCAGTGGCTGGGGGTCGAGCGGATCGTGCGCTCGATGCCCAATACGCCGGCCCTGATCGGCAAGGGCATGACCGCGCTGTATGCCAGGCCGGGCGTTTGCGCGCCCGACAAGGCGCGGGTCGAGCAGGTGATCGCAACGACCGGCGAGTCGCTGTGGGTGCAGGAGGAGGCGCAGCTTGACGCCGTCACCGCGCTCTCGGGGTCCGGTCCGGCCTACGTGTTCTTCTTCCTCGAAGCGATGACGCAGGCGGGCGCGCAAATGGGTCTGACGCGCGAGCAGGCCTTGCGGCTTGCAGTGGGCACCTTTGCCGGCGCGTCCGAGCTGGCGCGCACCTCCCAGGACCCGCCCGAGGTGCTGCGGCAGCGGGTGACCTCCAAGGGCGGGACCACTCATGCGGCCATCACTTCGATGGAACAGGACCAGGTCCAGGCGCTGTTCATCAAGGCGCTGCATGCGGCCCGGCAGCGCGCGAAGGAATTGGGCGAGGAGTTTGGCGCCTAGCAGGCCGTCCGCTACTTCAGCGCGTAGCCGACGACGACGCCGGCAAATACGGTGAAGCCCAGCCAATGGTTGAGCCGGAAGGCCTTGAAGCAGCCCTCGCGTTCGCGCTCGCGGATGAGCGAGTAGTGCCCGACGGCCTGCGCCGCCGCCGCCGCCGTGGTAACCAGCACGACGGGCAGTGCAATGCGGCCGGCCAGCACCAGAGCCCACACGCACAGGTAACTCGCGTAGCACAGCATGATGACCGGCACGTCGGCGCGGCCCAGTGTGATGGCCGAAGTCTTCATGCCGATCTTCAGGTCGTCGTCGCGATCGACCATCGCGTACTCGGTGTCGTAACTCAAGACCCAGAACAGGTTGCCCAGCAGCAGCACCCAGGCCACCAGCGGCACATTCGACTGCACGGCCGCGAAGGCCATTGGAATGCCGAAGCTGAACGCCACGCCAAGCACCGCTTGTGGCATCGAGACGAAGCGTTTGGCGTAGGGATAGATCAGGGCGATCGCAAGCGCCACGAAGGACCAGGCGATCGCGGCCGTGTTCGTCATCAGGACCAGTACGAACGCGGCCAGCGCCAGCACGGCCCCGAGCGTCAAAGCCTCGCGAACCGACACCGCGCCGCGGGTGACCGGCCGCTGGGCCGTCCGCTTGACATGCCGGTCGAACTCGCGATCCGCCACGTCGTTGAGGCAACACCCGGCGCTGCGCATGAGGATGGTGCCCAGCGTGAAGATCGCCAGCAAGCGCCAGCCCGGAAAGCCATTGGCGGCGATCCACAAGGCGCCGAGCGTCGGCCAGAGCAGCAGCAGCCAGCCGGCGGGGCGATTCCACCGGATCAGGTCCAGGTACAGTCGAAACCGGTCGCGAATCATCAAAGGCCGAGCTGCCGCAGGTCCAGCCCGCCGTCCTTCATCGGGGGGCACCAGAAGTACGCACCCGAAAGCGGTTTGGAAATTCGAAACATCGCATCGGTGATGTCGTCGTCGTACCCCGCCATGCGCCGCATCTGTGCTTCGAATGCATCCAACGATTGGCCGAAAGCCACGAACATCAGGCCGGCCTGCATGCTCATCATCCACGGCATGGAACGGCGCAGCACGAAGGCCGGCGGATCGAAGCCTTCCTGCGCCGTGCGTTTGACGTGGGCCCAGGCGGGCGAGTCGTCCAGCTCCTCGTTGTCGCTGCGGCGCCGGCCGAAGTGGCGGTCCTGCTCCTCGCGGGCCAGCGCGTCGAAGGCGTCGAGGTCGTGTAGCCACTGCTGCGCCGCCACGAAGCTCGAGCCGTCCAGCCCGTCGCCCTGGCCGCGCACGAAAGCCGCCTCCTCGGCGGCCTCGCCCTTGGGGTTTTCGGTGCCATCTTCGTAGCCGGTCAGGTCCTTGCCGTGGCCGCTGCCCCCCAGCGCGTGGCGGAACGCATCCACCACATGGCCTACGGCGAACACCGGCGCCAGGGCGTGCTGGACCCGCCGCGTCAGGTGCAGCAGATCGCCCAGGTCGTCCCCGCGCACCCAGCACCAGAGCGCGCCCGGGGTGGCGGGAACCTTGACGCCGTGACCCGATAGTTCGGGAAACTCGTGCAGGCCCGGAACGCTCGCACCCAAGGCCTGCACCAGCGAGGGGCCGATGCCGATCACGACGTCGCCGCCATTGGCCAGGGGCGAGAGCCGGTGCAACGCGTCCTTGATCGATTGAGGGTTCACCGCCGATTCGGCCGGCTTGAACACGACGTAGCGGGCCACGGCGGGCACGCTTTCCAATATGCCGGGCTGGTACAGCTGCTTCATTTCTTTCATTGTTCTCAGATGAGTTGGTTCAGGACAGCCGCTTCACGCCCGGCAGTTCGCACGCATAGATCGCATTGCGCAGGGCCGCGATCGCTTCATAGCGCGTGAAACTGCGGCGCCAGGCCAGCACGACTCGCCGCGTCGGCGAGTCGCCGTCGAAGGGGATGTACCGGATGAACGCTTCGTCTTCCTTGCGTCGCTTCGGCCTTGTTTCGAACGCCTCCTTGGGGACCGAAAGCCGGGGCACCAGCGTCACGCCCATGCCGGCCGCCACCATGTGTTTGATGGTCTCCAGCGACGAGCCTTCGAAGCTCTTGCGGATGCCTTCGGCGTCGCTGGAGAAGCGCGCGAACTCGGGGCACACCTCCAGCACGTGATCGCGAAAACAATGGCCGGTGCCCAGCAGCAGCATGGTTTCGCTCTTGAGCTCCTGCGAGGTGATGGTCGCCCTGACGGCCAGCGAATGATTGCTGGGTACGGCCGCGAGGAACGGCTCATCGTAGAGCTGCGCCACCGCCAGACCCGTATCGGGAAATGGCTCGGCCATGATGGCGCAGTCGATATCGCCGGTGCGCAGCATCTCCAGCAGCTTGATGGTGAAATTCTCCTGCAGCATCAGCGGCATCTGCGGAGTCCGCGCAATCGCCTGGCGCACCAGGTCCGGCAGCAGATACGGTCCGATTGTGTAGATGATGCCCAGCTTGAGCGGACCGGCCAACGGGTCTTTGCCGCGCTTGGCGATTTCCTTGATGCTGGCCGCCTGTTCAAGCACGCTCTGCGCCTGCCGCACGATCTCCTCACCCAAAGGAGTCACCGTCACCTCGTTGGCGCTGCGTTCGAACAGCTTGACCTCCAGTTCGTCCTCCAGCTTCTTGATCGCCACCGACAACGTCGGCTGTGACACGAAGCAGGCTTCCGCAGCCTTGCCAAAATGCTTCTCCCGGGCGACGGCGACGATGTACTTGAGTTCGGTAAGGGTCATCCTGAAGCACCCTTTCCAAAGGCCGTCGCCAATCCCGTCCGGGGGTCGATCCCCGCCAGCGGGGCCCCTCGCCCTGTCCCTCCCAGGATTTCGGCCACGATGTACTTGAGTTCGGTAAGGGTCATAGCTCGGAGGGCGCCAAGCAGTCTTGTTCTTGGATCAGGCCTTGAGGAACTCGGATTTTCCACCCAACCAGCGCGCGGTGTGCCTTCGTGCCAGTTCGGCATGTCGATCGAGCAGCAGGGGCGCGAGTCGGCGGGCCCAATCCAGCAGCGCCGTGTCGAGCGCGAGGTCGGCAAACCGCAGCAGCGGCGCTCCCGACT
>DATNBX010000180.1:0-8192 GCA_035571795.1 Ramlibacter sp. | reverse complement strand
TCGCCGCTTCATCCAGCTGTTCGGCAAGATCGCCCTGGGCGTGCCGGACGAGCACTTCGACGAGCGGATGGCGGTGGTCAAGCGCAAGTACGGGGCCAGGTCGGACCTCGAGCTCGACGCGGCGCACCTGAAGGAGCTGGCTGCGGAATTCCTGGAGATCGTCAAGCGCCATTCCGGCAAGCCGTTCCCGCAGGATCCGCACGAGCAACTGGAGATCGCGGTCGGCGCCGTCTTTCGCTCCTGGATGGGCAAGCGCGCGGTGGACTATCGCCGGCAATTCAAGATCACGCCGCAGATGGCCAACGGCACGGCGGTCAACATCTGCACGATGGTGTTCGGCAACATGGGCAGCGATTCCGGCACCGGCGTGGGCTTCACGCGCAATCCCGGAACCGGCGAGAACGTGATCTACGGCGAATACCTGGTCGACGCCCAGGGCGAGGACGTGGTCGCGGGCATCCGCACGCCCAAGGCGATCGCCGAGCTGGAACGGGAAATGCCGGAGATCTACGCCCAGCTGCTGGCGCTGCGCGACCGGCTGGAGTCGCACTACCACGAAGTGCAGGACTTCGAGTTCACGATCGAGAAGGGCAAGCTCTACTGCCTGCAGACCCGCAACGGCAAGATGAACGCGCGGGCGATGGTGCGCACTTCGGTCGAGATGCATCGCGACGGGCTGATCTCCCGGGAGCGGGCCCTGCTGCGCGTTGAACCCTCAGTGCTGCAGCAGCTGCTGGTGCCGCAGCTGTCGCCCGATTTCACCGGCAAGTCGCTGGCGCAGGGGCTGCCGGCCTCGCCCGGTGCGGCGTCCGGCAAGATCGTGTTCGACGCCGACTCGGCCGAGAAAAAAGGGCTGTCGGGCGAACGGGTGATCCTGGTGCGCGAGGAGACCAAGCCCGAGGACATCCACGGCTTCTTCCACGCGCAGGGAATTCTCACCAGCCGCGGCGGCAAGACCTCGCACGCCGCGGTGGTGGCGCGCGGCATGGGCAAGCCCTGTGTCTCGGGCTGCGAGCAGATCGTGATCGACGACAAGGCGCGCAGCGCGACGATCGGCCAGACGACGCTGCAGGAAGGCGACGTGATCACGATCGACGGCGGTACCGGGGACGTCTACGCAGGCCTGGTTCCCACGGTGGAAGCAAAGGTCTCCGAGGAGATGGTCACGCTGCTGGCATGGGCGGACGACGCCGCGGAACTAAAGGTCATGGCCAATGCGGACACGCCCGAAGATGCCGTCCGCGCGCGCAAATTCGGCGCCAGGGGCATCGGGCTGGTGCGCACCGAACGCATGTTCAACAGCACCGACCGACTGCCGATCGTGCAGGAGATGATCCTGGCCGAAACCCAGGAGGACCGGCAGGCCGCGCTCGACCGCCTCCTGCCGATCCAGCGTGCCGACTTCAAGGAAATCTTCAAGGCGATGCGCGGGCTGCCCGTCACGGTGCGCCTGCTCGACCCGCCGATGCACGAATTCCTGCCGTCGGCGGCGCAGCTCGAACTGGAGATCGCGCACCTGCACCAGATGCGGGACAGCATCAATGCGCTGAAGGAGCTGCCCGATACGCTCCGGCTGCTCAGCCCGAAGCTGTACCTGCAGTACGCGGACGGCCTGACCCGGCTGGTCACGGGGCTGCATGCCTTCGAGGACTCGCACCTGGAAGACGACGTGATCCACCGCAAGGAAAAGATCCTGAAGAAGGTGCGCGCGCTGGAAGAGGTCAACCCGATGATGGGGCATCGAGGCGTTCGCCTGGGCATCAGCTACCCGGAAATCTATTCGATGCAGATCCGGGCGATCCTCGAAGCGGCGGCGCTGTGCGCCCGGGAAGGCGTGGAGATCCACCCCGAGATCATGGTGCCCCAGGTGGCGACGGTGGAGGAGCTCAAGCGCATCCACAGCTACGTCGAGCGCATCCACAAGATCGTGGAGCTGACGCACGGCATCGACGTGAAGTTCAAGTTCGGCACGATGCTCGAGGTGGTGCGGGCCTGCCTGCGCGCCGGGCGCATGGCGGAGACCGCCGAGTTCTTCTCGTTCGGCACCAATGACCTCACCCAGGCCACCTTCTCGTTCAGCCGCGAGGACGCGGAAAACAAGTTCCTGCCGGCGTACAACGAGTCGACCATCCTGCTGGACAACCCGTTCGAGGTGCTGGACATCAAGGGCGTGGGCCAGCTGATGAAGATGGCCGTCACGACCGGGCGCGAGACGCGGCCGGACCTCAAGGTGGGTATCTGCGGCGAGCACGGTGGCGACCCGGTGTCGATCCGCTTCTGCCACCAGATCGGGATCACCTATGTGTCGTGCTCCGGCCCGCGCGTGCCGGTGGCACGGCTCGCGGCCGCGCAGGCCAAGCTGCTCGAGCGGGAGGACACCGCTGCCGAGGTCAAGGGCGCAGTCACGGCGCCCAAGAGCAATACACTGGTTGAAGCGGTCTGACGGTCTGCCGGCGGGCGGGATCCGTTCCCGCCCGGCCTTGGTAGGTTCGCGAGGAAGCGCCTGTCCTCAGAGAGCGCTTACAGCGAAGAACAGTCCCTTATCGCACAGGGAGTTGCAGCGAAAAGGCAATGATGCTCCAGACGATGAATACAAGCTGAGCCAGGTTAACCAATATTGCAGTTACGTGTATGCGGCGGAATCCCGGAATGGCGTCTGTCCCGCTAACCTGAATCTGTTCCCGAAGCGTGTCCATCTTTGAAATGATCTTCCGGCGCAGGATGATGGCTAATAGCGAGAGGGCGGCCGCGCCAGCCGCGCCGGCCAGCCTCCCGGCAAACGCATAGCTCACGGCAGTTGCACTTGCGGTGAACATCGCGGCCAGATAGTAGGTATTGAAGAACCCGCGGATGAACCGGGAGTCCAGGGGAGTGTCGTGCTTGAGAATCAATAGCGGCACCGAGCCCATGATGAAGTACGCCGTGATCACAAGCAAGACCACCGTGAAGAACATGGCCGCGATCAGGGCTGCAGACATAAGCGAGATTTGGGCTGGCCGTGGGTTCAGTGACCCGTGTCAAGCGGCTGTGCGAAGAAACGAATCAGGCGTGGTATTTCGAATGCCGGCGTCCTGGGCTTTGCCCTCGCCTTCGCAAAGGCCCTGCTGAACGTCGATGACAGGTACGGCAGTCTTCATGGGTGGGCAGTTGGTTGGGGAGCAGCATATATATCGGGGCGATGTATTTCCATCAATAGCTCTGGTGCCGCCAGTGACTTGAATCCGTACTTCGCATATAACGTGTGGGCATCTTTGGTTGCGAGCAGCATACGCCGCAGGCCCTGCAGATCCGGATGTGCAACCACGGCATCCATGAGACGCTTTGACAGGCCCTTGCCACGATGTTCTTCCAGAATGTAGACGTCGGCGAGATACGCAAAAGTCGCCCGATCTGTGACTACGCGCCCAAAGCCTACCTGCTCGGCACCCCAGAGCACGCCGAAGCAGAGTGAGTTGGCGATCGCGCGCTCGACGATGACCTTCGGTACGCCCGGTGACCAGTAAGACTGCGAAAGGTATGCGTGGATGGCGTCGACGTCGAAGCGCTTGACGTCGTCGGTGATTTCGTAAGAGAGCATGGCGATGGATCGTGTGAGGCTTAACCGTCGGACTTGACCGGCTCCAAGAGAGAACACCTAGTCTCGTGCGATCTCATCGTAGCCTCTGCCGAGAAACTGCACCAGGCAGAAGCCGTGACCGAATGGGTCGGCCAGGAGCGCCAACCGGCCCCACTTGGAGGTTTGAATTGGCTTCTCCAGCCTTGCGCCGGCTGAGACTGCCCTCTGCAGAGCTGGCTCGATGTCGGGAACCACGAAGTCCAGGTGGACAGGGGTCCAATGACGCTGGTAGCTGCGCTTCTGCATCGTGAACTCAGACGGCGCACTGCCCTCGGCCTTGGCCAGGAGATAGATCGACGACGAGGCCCCGAGCAGTTCGACGCCGTCCGCGCCGAAGCGACGGCCGACTGTGAGCTCAAACGCGCCGCAATAGAAGGTGACCGCAGCGGCGAGGTCGTTGACATCAATGTTCACCAGCAATTGCATTGAAGTCTCCTGAGTGCCAACAGTGGCCATGAACGGTGGTTTCCGGCTTGCGCCAGGCAGCTCGAAAACGTCCGCTGGTTGGAAGGGTTAGACCGACGCGTCGCGGAAAGCACGCAGGACTGTGTTGATTCGCGTTTGGTAGCCAGGACCTTGCGCCTTGAACCATTCGAGAACGTCTTGATCGACTCGCAGCGAAATGGACGCCTTGGCGGGCAACGGCTTCAGCCCACGACGAACGATGCCACGCACGATGTGCCGAACATCGGCTTCGGGGTGTTCGGCGCTGGCCTTGCCCGCCAGCCTTGCCTTTGCCTTTAGACGAGCCCAGTCAGTCTTGGATTGCATCGAAGTAGATTTGCGCTTCGCGCTTGGTTGCTTTACGGAATGAGATGAGGTGGATTTCATGTTCGCTCTCCGTGTGAACTACTGACACTGGAATGCCGGCGAGCAACCCGAGCGTGACGAATCGATGCTCACCATAGGAGAACCGGTCGTCTTCGAAGGTATATGTGGCGCCTTCGAATACACGCGCGGCGTCAACGAAGTCGAGACCGTGGGTCTTCAGGTTGGTGGCACGCTTCGTTTCCGACCAAGTGAACTCCATGACGAAGTGTATATACACGACGTAGTGGCGTCAACCATGCACGGCTGGGTCTTGCAAGGGCGAGCATGAGGAATTCGCCGCCATTCACGTCTGGAGCCTCTCCCAGTAGCTTTCGGCGGAATGTTCAGAAACTGGCTTTAGGCGCCGGTTCGCACCTTCAATTCGTGATTGATGGCGGAGTTCGCGACGACAGCTGTCATCTCAGCCGCTGCGACGCGTCAACCGGCCAGATGCGCAGCCACCCCAAGCCAGCGATTGAGCAGATCAGGGTCCGCCGCCAGCACCGCGCTGGGCCCATGGTGCACGACCCGCCCGCGTTCGAGCACGACCGCGTCCTGGGTGATCGGCAGGATCTGCTGGGCATGCTGTTCGACCAGGATGATCGCGATGCTGCCTTCACGCGCCATGCGCGCGATGATGGCCAGCAATTCCTTGACGATCAGCGGGGCCAGCCCTTCGAGCGGCTCATCGAGCAGCAGCATCTTGGGATTGAGCATCAGCGCGCGGCCGATCGCGAGCATTTGCAGTTCGCCGCCCGAAAGCTGGTTGCCCATGTTGGCGCGCTTTTCCCCCAGGCGCGGAAAGGTCGCATAGACCTTTTGCAGGTCCCATGGGCCGGGACGCGCGACCACCGTGAGGTTCTCTTCGGCGGTGAGCGACGGAAAGATATCGCGCTCCTGCGGCACCCAGCCCAGGCCGGCGTGCGCCCGCCGATGGCTGGGCACCACGCTCAGTTCCTGGCCGTCGAAACGGATCGAGCCGCGCGTCTGGCGGGTCGCTCCCATCAGCGTGGCCAGCAAGGTCGTCTTGCCCATGCCGTTGCGTCCCAGCAGCGCGAGGCTGCCGCCCTCTTCGAGGCTGAACGAGATGTCCTCCAGCACCGTGGCATTGCCGTAGCCGGCCCAGACGCCCTCGACTTCGAGCAGCTTAGCCATGGCCGGCTTCTCCCAGATAGACTTCCTGCACCCGCGGATCATCGGCGATCGCCTTCGGTTCGCCCTCGGTCAGGATCGCACCGCTGACCAGCACTGAAATGCGGTCGGCAAAACGAAACACCAGGTCCATGTCGTGTTCGATCAGCACGATCGACACATCGCTTGGCAGCTGCGCGATGGTTTCGAGCAGCTCGCGGCTTTCCGCCGTCGGCACGCCCGCCGCGGGCTCGTCGAGCAGCAGCACGCTGGGACGGGCGGCGAGCGCCAGCGCGATCTCCACCATGCGTTGCTTGCCGTAGGCCAGGTCCCTGGTTTGCACGTGGGCCTCCTCGAGCAGGCGCAGCCGGGCCAGCAGCGCCGCCGCGTCGTCGATCGCCTCGCTGTGAGCCGCCACCGGCCGCCAGAAATGCGCGCCTATGCCCCGCTGCTCGCACACCGCGAGCGTGACGGACTCGAGCACCGTCATGTCCGCGAACAGCCGGTTGATCTGGAACGTGCGCGCCAAGCCGAGCTTGACCCGCTGGTGCTGCGCTGTGCGGGTGACGTCCTGGCCGTTCAGGAGCACCGCGCCCGAGGTCGGCTCGAGAAACCCCGTCAGCAGATTGATCAGGGTGGTCTTGCCGGCGCCGTTCGGGCCGATCAGCGCGTGGCGTGCGCCGGCAGCGACATTGAGGTTGACGCCGGCGGTGACGACAAAGCCCGCGAACTTCTTGACCAGGTTACGGGTCTGCAGGACGTAGCTCACCGTTTCACCTTTGCCGCTTGCGCCGACAGGGCCCGCAACGCCCCGATGATGCCGTCGCGCGCGAACAGCACGACGAAGATCAGCAGCAGGCCGAGCCAGAACTGCCAGTACGTGGGATTCAGGCCCGACAGCAGGTGCTGCACGGTCATGAAAACGATCGCGCCGAGCATGGCGCCATAAAGGCAGCCCGCGCCGCCGAGCACCAGGATCAGCAGCAGGCCGGCGGAGCGCGAAAAGCTGAGCACATCGATCGACACGAACTGCGTTGTCTGGGTGAGCAACGCGCCGGCGATACCGGCATAGGCGGCGCCCACCGTGTAGACGGCGACCAGCCGCGCATGAACCGGCGTCCCCAACGCGGGCATGCGGTACACGTTCTGGCGGATGCCTTGCAACGACAGGCCGAACGGCGAGCGCACCAGGTGCCGGGCGCCCCAGAACAGCAGGAACAGCACGCCGACGCTATAGATGTACGCCGTCTTGCCGAACATGTCGAAGGCGAACAGGCCGAACAGCGGCGTGACCTCGATCCCCTGCAGGCCGTCCAGGCCGCCCGTGATGCTGGTGAGCTTGTTGGCCAGTTCATAGAGCATGAACGCCACCCCCAGCGTGACCATGAGCCGCGTCAGATCGGCGCCGCGCAACACCAGGAAGCTGGAGATGAAGCCGAGCACGCCGGCCACCAGGCACGCCACGGCCAGCCCCAGCGTCGGATCGCCCCAGCCGTACTTGGCGAGCAGCCCGGCGGAGTAGGCGCCGATGCCGAAGAAGGCCGCATGGCCGAGCGACACGATGCCGGCATAGCCCAGGATCAGGTCCAGCGAAAGCACGAACAGCGCCGTGATCGCGATCTGCGACAACAGTGCGAGATCGGACGGGAAAATGAAATAGGCCGCGATGGGGATGAGCCAGAAGGCCAGCTCCGGCGCGTGCCGCAGCAACTTTGTGTGCAGCGGCCCGGCCTCGACGCGGTGAAGGGGAAGAGTTGTCATCGGCACCTATCTCACAACGGCGCGACCGAACAGGCCCTGCGGCCGGAACACCAGCGTGACAACCATCACCGCATAGATCACGAAGCCGCCGACCTGCGGAACATAGTACTTGCCGGCGACATCGCAAATGCCCAGGATCAGCGACGCATAGAGCGATCCCGTGATGTTGCCGATGCCGCCCACGGCGACCACGATCAGGAAATACGCGATGTACTTGACCGGAAACTCCGGGTCCATGCCCAGCATCTCGATACCGAGCGCGCCGCCCAGGCCGGCCAGTGCCGAGCCGAGCGCAAACGTGAAGACGAACACGCGGTCCACGTCGATTCCCACGCCGCGCGCCGCGCGCGGGTTGTCGACGGCAGCGCGCAGCTTGGCGCCGAACTTGGTGCCGGCGACCAGCCACTGCAAGCCCACGGCCAGCACCAGGCCGACGACGATCAGGAACAGGCGGTACACACCCACGTCGACGCCGGGCAGGCGGAACTGGCCGGACAGCATCGCCGGCAGTTGCAGCGGCTGCTGCTGGGCACCGAAGAAGAAGTGGGCGGTGGAAATCGACACGAAGACCAGGCCGATGGAAAACAGCACCTGGTCCAGGTGCGAGGAACGGTACAGGCGGCGGTAGAGCGTTCGTTCCAGCACGACACCGGCCAGCGCCGATGCCACCACGGCCACGGGCAGGGCTGCCAGGAACGGAACACCCATGCGGTTCAGCATGACCACGCAGACGTAGCCGCCGAGCATGGCGAATGCCCCATGCGCGAGGTTCACGAAATTCATCAACCCCAGCGTGACCGAGAGGCCGACGCTGATCAGGAACAGCAGCACGCCCGAGGCGATGCCGTCGAATAGGACAGTCATGGATGCGCCT
>DATNBX010000179.1:0-2416 GCA_035571795.1 Ramlibacter sp. | reverse complement strand
TCGGTGCCGTTCCACAAGGCAGCCTCGTGGGCTCCGAGCGATTCGACGGTCGTGCCCAGGTGCACGGTGATATTCGGCTCCTCGAGCAGGGCGCCGGCCTGGAACCGGCGCGAACGGCTCGCGATGTCGGTGGCCAGTTCCCTGCCGACCTCGACCAGGTCCACCCGCACCCCTTTGGCGGCCAGCACGCGCGCGACACCGATGCCGCGGATGCCGCCGCCGATCACCAGCGCCCGGCCGCTGCCGCCGACCGGCCGGCGCAGGATCTCATAGGGATCCACGACCGGGCTGTCCATGATCCCGGGAATCGCGGGCAGGCCCGGCGCCGCCCCGGTAGCGATCACGATCAGATCGGGATGTTCGGCCGATACCATCGCCGACGTCGCCGTCACGCCCAGTTCGAACCGCACCCCGGCGCGCCGGCCTTCTCCCACGAGCCACGGCAGGTGGCCCGCGAGCTCCTCGCGGCCAGGCACCAGCCGGCTCAAGAGCAGCTGCCCGCCAGGCTCCTCGTCGCGCTCGAAGAGGGTGACGGCGTGCCCGCGCAGCGCGAGGATCCGGGCGCTTTCGAGCCCGGCGGGTCCGCCGCCGACGACCACGATGCGCTTCTTCGCCGGGGTCGGCCGGATTGCGTATTCGCGCTCGCGCCCAGAGGTCGTGTTGACGAGGCAGATGATCGGCAGGCCGCGCGCATGCATGTCGCTGCAACCCTGATTGCAGGCAACGCAGGTGCAGATTTCCGCCAGCCGGCCACCCCGCGCTTTCACCGGGAACTGCGGATCGGCATGCAGGGCGCGCCCCAGAGTGACGAAGTCGCATGCGCCGGATTCGAGCAGGTGTTCGGCGACGCTGGGATCGGTCAGCCGGCCGGAGACGCTGACTGGCACTTGCACGTGCTTGCGCACCTCGCGCGCCAGCGGGGCGAGCACGCCTTGCGGCATCTCCATCGGCTGGGTGATCCACCAATTGGTCTCGTACATGCCGGCCGATACGTCGATCAGGTCCACGCCCGCCGCGGCCAGGTGAGGTGCGATCGCGCAGACATCGGCGAGTGAAAGCCCGTTCTCCTGGTGCTCGTCGCCACTGATCCTGAAGAGCACCGGCATTTCAGGCCGGATGGACCGGCTCACGGCCGCGACCACCGCGAGCGGAAAGCGCATCCGGCCGGCGAGGTCGCCGCCGAATTCATCTTCACGCTTGTTGCAGTAGGGTGACAGGAACTGGCTGAGCAGATAGCCGTGGGCACCGTGGATGCCGACGAAATCGCAGCCCGCCTCCGTGGCCCGCCGCGCCGCCGCGGCGAAGGCGTCGACCAGTTCGGCGATGCCGTCGCGATCCAGCGCCCGTGGCGACCAGCCGCCGGCGCCGGCGTATGGCACAACCGAAGGCGCGCGCGACTCGAGGCCGCTGACTTCGGGATTGACCACGCGGCCGCCGAAGTTCAGCTCCGGCCCGACGCGGCCGCCGTGCCGGTGGACGGCGGCCACGAGGCGCGCGAGTTGCGGGATCAGGTTGTCGTCGTGCAGGCCCATCTGTAGCTCGCGGCCCTTGCCGCGCGGGTCCACGTACGTCGCCTCCGTGTACATCATCCCGACACCGCCCCGCGCGCGCGCTTCCATGTAGTCGATGTAGCGCTGCGTGACGCGTCCGGCCGCGGTGCAGTAGTTCCGCTCCATCGGCGAGCCGATGATCCGGTTCCTCACCTCCATCGCGCCGACACGGCCCGGCTCGAACAGCTTCGGAAAGCTCATCGCGCCTGCTCCGGCCGGGCAGCGCGGGCCTGTGGCCGGAGGGCCGGCCGTGGCCAGCCGGCTGGTACCTCAGTTGACTCGCCTATGCTCATGGTGTCTGTTACGATACCACCGCCGGGCGCGTCCCGCCAATTTTCATCTTGTACTTCAGCCGTGATTCAGGTCAGCCCGCAGGTCATTCGCAATCCGCTTCGGTCGCTTCACCAATAGGGGAAACCATGCACAAGATCACACGTCGCTCCGCCCTCGTTGCAACCTCCTCGATGCTGGCGCTCGGCGCGCTCCCGTCGGTCTACGCTCAGGGCAAACCGAAGCTGCGATTCAGCTGCGCCTTCAATGAGCAGGATCTGCGCGCCGAGGCGTACAAGGCGCTGGCGGCAGCGATCAAGGACGATTTCGAATTCCAGCCATACTGGGCCAACACGCTTTTCAAGCAGGGCGCCGAACTCGTCGCGATGCAGCGCGGCAACCTCGAGCTGTGCAATCTGGCACCGGCGGATATCTCCAAGCAGATTCCCGCCTGGTCGCTGATGACATCTGCGTACCTGTTCCGCGATCCCGAACACGTGAAGAAGACGTTCAAGAGCGACGTCGGCCGCGAGTTCATCAAGATGGCGCGGGATCAGCTGGGCATCCAGGTCCTCACGCCGGTGTACTTTGGATCG
>DATNBX010000178.1:0-2311 GCA_035571795.1 Ramlibacter sp. | reverse complement strand
AAAGGGTTGACGTTCGTTCGGTCGAAAGCCATGCCTGCATGTGGGCAGGGCCGGCGGCCCGGGTGTCCGTTCTCCGGCGCACGCTCGCGGGCGAACATCGCAACACGCGAACATGACTGGCATTAACGGGGTGGTTGGTTTAGCGGCTCTGTAGCAACCGCGAATGGGCCTGCGCCCGGACACCCGAACCACCGACCCAACGGGGCGTTGTCTTGCTCCCCGAGGCTGCCATTGCGGGCGTTGTCTCACCCCTGGAGGATTGTCATTGCGGGCGTTGTCTCACCCCTGGAGGATTGTCATTGCGGGCGTTGTCTCACCCCTGGAGGATTGTCATTGCGGCCGTTGTCTCGCTCCTGGAGGGTTGTCATTGCGGGCTTGACCCGCAATCCATGTTGGCGCGCCAAGATGGATGCCCCCGGATCAGGTCCGGGGCAGGCTCCTCAAGTCCGGCATGACAATTCTTCACTGGAGCGCCCACCCATTCGTCAAGGCGGGTGGTGCGTACTTGTGGGCGCAGGCCCATTCGCGTTGTGACGGCGTAAGCGTGCAACAGCAGTGTTGACGCGGTGATGTAGGCGCGCACTGGCAGTCGCCGCGAGCGTGGCCGGAGAACGCAAGTTCCACCGGCCGCCGTCGCGAGGTGGCCGCCTGAAACGCTACGACCACAAACAATCCAATCGGCGTGAAACAGCGCGAGCGCAGGGACGTTTCAGCTCCCGTCCCACCCACCCCCGAGCGCCCGATACAGCAGCACCTGGTTCTGCAGCTGCTGCAGTTTCGTCTGGACCAGCGCCTGCTGCGCGGCGAACAGGGAGCGCTGCGCATCCAGCAAGTCCAGGTAGCTGGCCACGCCGTTGTTGTAGCGCAGCTCGGAGAGCCGATACCGCACGGACTCGGCTTCGGCGACAGTGCGCTGGGCCTGCAGCTGCTCGTCGAAGGTGGCGCGCCCGGCCAGCGCGTCGGCCACTTCGCGGAAAGCGGACTGGATCGCCTTCTCGTACTGCGCTATCGCGATGTCGCGGCTTGCATTGGCTGAAGCGAGGCCCGCGCGGTTGCGGCCGGCGTCGAAGATCGGCTGGAGCAGCTGCGGCGCCGCGGTCCAGCCCCAGGAGCCGCTCTTGAACAGGCCCGACAGTTGGGTGCTGGCGGTGCCGACGCCGGCGGTGAGCGTGATGCGCGGGAAAAAGGCGGCACGGGCGGCGCCAATGTTGGCGTTGGCGGCAATCAGCTGCTGCTCCGCCTGCCGCACATCGGGCCGGCGCACCAGCACTTCCGATGGCGTGCCGGCCGGCAGGTCCGGCAACGTCACCGACGCGGTTGCGGGCGTCACCTGGAAATCCGGCGACACCGGCTGGCCCAGCAGCAAGGCGAGCGCGTTCAGGTCGACCGCGCGCTGCCGCAGCAATTGCGAAAGCGTCACGCGGGCAGTTTCGGTCAGCGACTGCGCCTGCCGGAAATCCAGCTCGGACGCCGCGCCGTTGTCGAAGCGCAATTTGGTCAGGCGCAGCGACTCCTGCCGGGTGGCGAGCGTCTGGCGGGTCAGCTCGATCAGTTCCTCGTCGGCCACCAGCGCCAGCCAGTTGTTCGCGACCGACGCGATCAGGCTGGTCTGCACCGCCTTGCGGCCTTCCTCGGTCGCGAAGTACTGGGCCAGCGCCGCTTCGCTCAGGCTCGCGACGCGGCCGAACAGATCGATCTCCCAGGCGGTCAGCGCCAGGCCGACCGTGTAGACGGTGGTTGTGGCGCCGGCGCTGCCGCCCGTGGTGCCACCGGTGGTGCTTCCCGATGCAGCGGGACCGCGCGATCCGCTCACCACGCCGGAGATGTTCGGATACTGGTCGGCGCGGCGGATGTCGTACTGTGCGCGGGCCTGCTCGATGTTCAGGACCGCCACGCGCAGGTCGCGATTGTTGGCCAGCGCTGCCGCGATCAGCTGCGACAGGCGCGCATCGCTGAAGAACTTCTGCCAGCCCAACTCGGTGGCCGGCGTTCCCGCCGGCGCGGCCGGGTAGGGCCAGTCGGCCGGCACCGGCGCGGCGGGCCGCTCGTAGGTGGGCATCATGGAACACGCCGCCAACGAGGCGGCGGCCGCCAGCAAGGCAATGCGCAGATGCATGATCTTCTTCATGCCCGGTCTCCCGCCTGGGCGTCAGCCGGCACTTGCTTGTCGTGCTCGTGCGAATACATGCGGCGCTGCCGTTCGCTGCCCTTGAAGAACCTGCGCACGACGACGAAGAACACCGGCACCATCAGCACGGCCAGGCTGGTCGCCGTGATCATGCCGCCCATCACGCCGGTGCCGATCGCGCGC
>DATNBX010000177.1:0-5506 GCA_035571795.1 Ramlibacter sp. | reverse complement strand
GAAACCGGGAAGCGGTCGCCGAACTCGGCGCGGAACCGCCCCACCAGAACCATGGCCAGCACGTGCAGCGGCACACCGGACATGTACATCTGCGATTCGCTCGCCGGGAACACCGCCCGGTGGTTCTCGACCAGCAGCGTGTTGCTGAACTTGACGCCGAAGCCGCGGCCAAGCTGCGCGGCCAGATCTCCCAGCCGCTTGACCATGCCGACGACCTGCTCCCATTTCGGGTCGCCGTCGAAGGCGGCGTCCGGAACCTTGAGCTCGCGATATCCGAGGCGCTCGTGCAGGATCTGCAGCAGCGATTCGCGGCCCAGCAGGGTCGGATTGAGCTTGATCACGACGTTCAGGTTCATCTCGCGCAGCAGGAATTGCGCGATGGCCTCGATTTCACCTGGCGGACAGCCGTGGAAGGTGGACAGGGTGAGCGTGTCCGAAATGCGGGTCTTGAACGGCAGCTCGCGAAAGCGCGCCAGGGCCGGCGGAATCTGGGCCCGCAGGCGTTCGACCAGCGCGCTGGCGTCCATCAACCCCGCGAGGAAACCGCGCACGGGCGGCGAGCTGATACCGGCCAGGTCGTAGCCGACGCTCATGTCGAACACGGTATCGGTGCAACCGGCGGCCATGCCCGATGCCTGCAGCATTTCGATCAGCATCGATGCCTTGACGTATTCCTCCAGCGATTGGCCGAGCTTGAGCTCCTGCGACCATTCGACATTGAAGCCCACCGTCTGCATGTCGATGCAGGGCCTGGGAATCGCCAGTTCATCCTTGATCTGGACGGTCTTCAACTCCATGAACCGGCCGCCGGTGAGCCAGGCCAGCACGATGTTCTGCGCCATCTGGGTGTGGGGCCCGGCCGCCGGCCCGAATGGCGTGCTGGCGCGCGAGCCGTGCAGCTTCAGGGACAGGTCGCGCGTGCCGCTGCCGGAGTAAAAGAAACGTTCCGGCAGATCGAACGCCGCTTTCTTCTGCTTCAACTCCGAGAACAGCCGGCTCGCCAGAATCGCGAAAGGGATCGGGGTCAATTCGGCCATGGGTTGGTCAAGTGCCTGTAGGGATTTGCTGGGCAATCGCTGTGCTGTCCCAGATAATCAGGAGGATGAATCTCTACCAATTCTCCCTCAACGGCAACCCGGTTCAACTGCATGCCCCTTCCGACCGCTTGCTGGTGGAGGTGCTGCGGGAGAATTTCCAGATCGGATCGGTCAAGAACGGCTGCGCCCCCCAGCAGCAATGCGGCGCCTGCTTGATCCTTATCAACGGCATACCAAAAAACTCTTGCGCCCTGGATATGGAGAAGGTGCAGGGCAAGGAAGTCCTGACGCTCGAAGGTGTCAGCGCGGACGAACGCCAGTTGTACGCGACGGCGTTCCAGGCGGCGGCGGGCCTGCAATGCGGCTTTTGCACACCCGGCCTGGTCCTGCGCATCAAGTGGCTGGCCGATCGCGGGCGCCCGATGTCGCGCGCTGAAATCGCCAGGGCGTTGACGGGGCACCTTTGCCGCTGCACCGGCTACGTGAAGATCATCGACGCCGTCGAGTTGATTTTCGAAGCCAAGCGCAGCGGCCGATTGCCGCAACTGGGTGACAGCGGCGCGGTCGGCCAGTCGCTGCCGCGCTACCAGGGCAGCGAGCTGGCGCTGGGGACACGGCCCTTCGTCGCCGATATCGAGGTGGCCGGGATGCTGCACGGCGCCGTAGTGCTTTCGCCGCACGCCCGTGCGCGCGTCGTCGGCATCGATACCAGCAGGGCGGCCGCACTCGCCGGCGTGGAAAAGGTCATCACGGCCAAAGATGTCCCGGGCGATCGCTGGGTCGGCCAGATCTACAAGGACTGGCCGGTGCTGGTGGCCGAGGGCGAGGAAGTGCGCTATGTCGGCGATGTTCTGGCCATCGTCGCGGCGGAGAGCCCGAGCATCGCGCGTGCCGCGGCTGCTCTGGTGCAAGTTGCTTATGAACCGTTGCCGCCGGTGCTGGATCCGGTGGAGGCGATCAAGCCGGGCGCGCCGCAGGTCAATCCCCGGCACGACAACGTGCTGTCGCTCACGAAGATCGAGCGCGGCGAGGTGGACGCGGCGCTGGCTTCTTCCGCCCATGTGGTCAGCGGCACCTGGCGGACCCAGCGCATCGAGCACCTGTTTCTCGAACCCGAGGCGGCGCTCGCCGTGCCCCTGGAGGGCGGCAAGCTGCACCTGCTGACCCAGGGGCAAGGCGTGTTCGACGATCGCCGCCAGGTGGCATCGGTGCTGGGCGAACCCGAGGAAAACATCTTCGCTGAACTGGTGCCCAATGGCGGCGCCTTCGGCGGCAAGGAGGACATGACGATCCAGGCGCAGACCGCGCTGGCGGCGCGCCTGACCGGCCGGCCCGTGCGGATCGAGCTGAACCGGGAAGAGTCGATCCGCATGCACCCCAAGCGCCATCCCATCACCATGGAGTACACGGTGGGCTGCGATGCGCAAGGGCACCTGACCGCCGCCCGGATCAATCTGCTGGGCGATTCGGGCGCGTATGCGTCCGTGGGCGGCAAGGTGCTCGAGCGGGCCGCCGGACATGCCTGCGGGCCGTACCGCATTCCCGCCATAGACATCGAGGCGCGGGCCGCCTACACCAACAATCCGCCCTGCGGCGCCATGCGCGGCTTCGGCGTCAACCAGACCAGTTTTGCCATCGAGGGTTGCCTGGACCTGCTGGCGAAGAAGGTCGGCATCGATGGCTGGGAAATGCGCTGGCGCAACGCCGTGCGCATCGGCGACGTGTTCAGCAGCGGCCAGGTGCTCGATAAATCGCTGGGCCTGGAGCGGACCTTGCTGGCGGTCAAGGACGCGTACTACGGCGCGCGCGGCAGCGGACGGGCGGTCGGCCTGGCCTGTGGCGTGAAGAACTCCGGGATCGGCAACGGCGCCATCGAAAAAGGCAAGTGCCGGCTGGAGGTCGAGGCCGACGCCAGCGTCAGCTTGTATTCCGGCTTCACCGAGATGGGGCAGGGATTATTCACCGTGATCATCCAGTTCGCCGTCGAAGTCACCGGCCTGCCGCCGTCCGTGTTCCGTCCCAAGGTGAACAGCCGGTTCGAACTGGGAAGCGGCCAAACCACCGGATCGCGCGGGACGCTGCTGGCCGGCCGCGCCACCATCGACGCTGCCACCAAGCTCAAGAAAGACCTGGACGCGGGGCAGACGCTGCGCGATCTGGTCGGGCGCATCTACGAGGGCGAGACGACCATCGACGACACCACCGCGCCGGGCCAGACCAAAAACGGAATCATCAAGACCCATACGTCGTTCGGCTGGTCCTCCCAGGTCGTGGTGCTCGACGAAGCGGGTGCCGTCGAGCGGGTGCATGTGGCCCAAGACGTCGGCCGCGCGATCAACCCGCAGCAATGCGAGGCGCAGATCGAAGGCGCGGTAGCCATGGGACTGGGTTATGCGTTGACCGAAGAGCTTCCGTGCAGGGACGGCATGCCGGTGACCTTCAAGCCGCGTGAAATCGGCGTCCTGCGAGCGCCCCATATGCCCAAGGTCGACATCACGCTGATCGAAGAGCATGAGCCGGAAGGTCCGTTCGGGGCCAAGGGCATCGGCGAACTCGGGCTGGTGCCCACGGCCGGCGCCGTGGCCGCGGCGCTGGAGGCGTTCGACGGCGTGCGGCGCATGACCCTGCCGATGAAGGACTCCCCGGCCGCGCGAGCCATCGATGTCGGCCTCATCAAGGACGGCGACAGGGATCAATGGCACTGATGCCGCCGTTGCTGATCGGGCCGGACCGCCTTGGCCGCAGCGTGGCGCTGGTCGGCGGCCGCGTCGTGGCAGCGGCGCCGCCCGACGCGATACGGCTGGAGTGCGCCCAAGGTGAGATCGCCGCCGGCGCCGTCTGCGCGCACACCCATCTCTATAGCGGCTTGGCGCGCTACGCCATGCCGCCTGCGACCCCTGCGCCGCAGACCTTCCTGCAAATCCTCGAGCGGGTGTGGTGGCGGCTTGACCGGGCCCTCGATGCGCAGATCTTGCGGGCCGCGGCGCTGGATTACGTGGCGCGGGCGCTGCTGGCGGGAACGACCGCACTGGTCGATCACCACGAATCGCCCAACCTGATCGAAGGGTCGCTGGAAATCCTGGCTGCGGCCTGCGAAGAATTGGGGGTTCGGGCGCTGCTGTGCTACGGCGCGAGCGAACGCAACTTCGGTGCGGCCGAAGCCCAGCGTGGCCTGGACGAATGTCGCCGGGTGCCAGCGTCACCGCTGTTGCGCGGGCTGGTCGGACTGCACGCGAGTTTCACGGTGTCGGACGCGACCCTGGCCGCGGCCGGGCGGCTGGCCGAGGAACTTGGCACCGTGGTCCACGTCCACGTGGCCGAGGACGGGGCCGACGTTGCCGACGCCGTGGCCCGAGGCTATGCCGGACCGCTGGAGCGGCTGGAGCGCCTCGGCGCGCTGCCGCGCGGTTCGATCCTGGCCCATGGCGTGCATCTGGACCCGCAGCAGGTGCGCCGCTGCGCCGAACTCGGTTGCTGGCTGGTCCACAACCCGAGATCCAACGAGGGCAACCGGGTCGGCTACGCGCTGAGCCTGGGCTGCAGCGATCGGGTGGCCCTGGGCTGCGACGGCTGGGACGCCGACATGGCGGCCGAAGACGAGGCGCTGTCCCGGCTTGCCACGATTCACGGCGACGCGAAGGCGGCCGGCCGGCTGGGCCATGGCCATGCCCTGATCGCCGAACGCTTTGGCAGCCATCCCGAGCCGCTGCAGCCCGGTTCGCTCGGGGACGTGGTGGTCAGGCAGGATGGCGCGGTGAAGCATGTGGTCGTGGGCGGGCGTGTGGTGGTCGCCGACGGCGCCCTGTCCACTGGGGATTTCGACGCGATCGCCGCCGATGCGGGCGGGCAGGCGGCCCGCCTTTGGCAGCGAATGGCCAATATCTGATTTAGATCACGCTGCGCTCGAAAACTCTCCGATGTAATCGTTTCTCGTCAGCTTTTCGGCTTACTAAACGAGGAGATATCACATGCCCGAAGCGCCACCGGTCGACAGCGTCGATCAAAGACTACCCACCGGGCGGCTCGCCGTCCTCGGGCTACAACATGTGCTGGTGATGTACGCCGGAGCGATTGCCGTTCCGCTGATCATCGGCCGCGCCCTGAAGCTCAGCCCGGAGCAAGTGGCGATGCTGATTTCTGCGGACCTGTTCTGCTGCGGCCTGGTGACCCTGATTCAATCCTGGGGCGCGACGCAGTGGTTCGGCATCCGGCTGCCGGTGATGATGGGAGTGACCTTCGCCGCCGTGGCGCCTATGGTTTCCATGGCCAACAGCACGCCGGGCCTGGCGGGCGCCCAGACCATCTTCGGCGCCGTCATCGGGGCCGGTGTCGTGTCCATATTGATCGCGCCGCTGGTGAGCCGCATGCTGCGCTTCTTCCCGCCGGTGGTCACCGGCACCATCATTCTCGTCATCGGCATCAGCCTGATGCGCATCGGCATCAACTGGGTCTTCGGCAACCCGTTCGGC
>DATNBX010000176.1:0-3070 GCA_035571795.1 Ramlibacter sp. | reverse complement strand
ATATTCTTGCCCACCAGTTCGAGCGCGTTGAGCAGCGCAGCGGAGGTGATGATGGCCGTGCCGTGCTGGTCGTCGTGAAACACAGGGATGTTCATGCGCTCGCTCAGCTTCTTCTCGATATAGAAGCACTCAGGCGCCTTGATGTCCTCCAGGTTGACCCCGCCCAAGGTCGGCTCGAGCGCGGCCACGATATCGACGATCTTGTCGGGATCGCGTTCGGCCAACTCGATGTCGAACACGTCGATGCCGGCGAACTTCTTGAAAAGGCACCCCTTGCCTTCCATCACCGGCTTGCCCGCCAGCGGGCCGATATCGCCCAGCCCGAGCACGGCCGTGCCGTTGGTGATCACGCCGACCAGGTTGCCGCGCGAGGTGTACTCGTGCGCCATCGCCGGATTGGCCTGGATGTCCAGGCAGGGATAGGCCACGCCGGGCGAATAAGCCAGCGACAGGTCGCGCTGGTTGGACAGCGGCTTGGTCGGCGTGACCGAGATCTTGCCCCGGCGGGGCGACTGGTGATATTCACGCGCAGCTTCGCGCAGGGCCTTTTCCGCTTCGGATAATTCTGCAGCCATCGCTGACTCCTTGGTGCTTGACAAAAGCCGATACGCTAAACCCATTCGCAGCCTCCGGCATATCGGAAACTACGTGCTTTTCAAAAATATCGGGCTATCCGGCATTACCTTGTGCTGCGTCATGGTTCCAGGCAGGGGCACCGGCCTTTGAGATTCAGGTCTTTTTGACGCAGCGCAATCCGAAGGCGCCTCCTGGAAGAGTACGCTCGCGGGCGCCCCCTGCTATGCAGCTGCCGGCGCCGGTCGCGGTCGCGGCGCCCATCAACTCAACAGGTCGCGCAAGGCGCGCGCGATCACCTTGGTGGCGCGGCGCAGGTCATCGAGCTGAAGCCGCTCATCGGCGCGCTTGGCGTTCGACTCCAGCACGCTGCGCGGCCCGGCGCCGTAGATCACGCCCGGGATGCCTGCTTGCGCATAGAGCCGCACGTCGGTGTAAAGCGGCGTACCCATGGCCGGAATCGGCTGGCCGAACACGGCCTCGCCATGTTTCTGGATCGCGTCGACCAGCGGTTGGCTGCCGGCCAGCGGCCGCAGCGAGTGGGCCAGCAGCAGGCGCCTGACTTCCACCGTCACGCCCGGGGCCAGCGCCGCGGTGTCGGCGATCAGCTGGCGGATCGACTCCTCGACTTCCACCGGATCTTCTTCGGGGATCATGCGGCGATCGAGCTTGAACATCACCTTGCCGGGAACGACGTTGGTGTTGGTGCCGCCATCGATGCGGCCGACGTTCAAATAGGGATGGCTGATGCCCGGCACCTGCGAGACGATGCCCTTGTAGCGCCGGTTCTGCGCGTACAGCATATTGAGGATCTGCACCGCGGCGTGCAGCGCGTCGACGCCGGACTCGGGAATCGCCGCATGCGCCATCACTCCGTGCACCGTCACCTGAAGCTGCAGGCAGCCGTTGTGCGCCGTCACGACCTCGTAGCTGAAGCCGGCGGCGATCATCAGGTCCGGCCGGGTCAGCCCGTTGCGCAGCAGCCAGCCCGGGCCCAGCTCTCCGCCGAATTCCTCGTCGTACGTGAAGTGCAGCTCCACGCCGCCCTTGAGCTTGGCCGGCAGCGACTCGAGCGCACGTACGGCGAAGGTGAAAGTGGCGAAGTCGCTCTTGCTCACCGCCGCGGCGCGGCCGTAGATCTTTCCGTCCTCGATCTCGCCGCCGTAGGGATCGTGGGTCCAGCCTTCGCCGGGCGGCACGACGTCGCCGTGCGCGTTCAGCGCGATCGTCTTGCCCGGTCCATAGCGCCGCCGCACGATCAGGTTGGTGATCGACTGCAGTCCGCCGGCCTGGACCTCGCTTTGGGCCACCGGATGCTTTTCGGCTTCGAAGCCGAAGGCCTGCAGCAGTTCGGCCGTGCGTTCGGCGTGCGGTGCGTTGTCGCCCGGGGGCGTGTCGGTCGGCACGCGAACCAGCTCCTGCAGGAAGCGCACTTCCTCGTCGAAATGCGCGTCGACCCATTCGTCCAGTTGTTCGTAGTCGGTCATTTCGTTTCGCCGGCAAGATCTTCCAGCAGCTGCTGGAAGGCTTCGACCGCCAGCTGGATGTCGTCGCTGGTCGTGCTCTCCAGCGGGTTGTGGCTGATCCCCGAATTCTGGCCGCGCACGAACAGCATCGCCTGCGGCATGACCTCGTGCAGTTTCATCGCGTCATGGCCGGCGCCGCTGGGCATGCGGTGCAGCGGGACGCCCAGCGCCTGGACCGCGCGTTCCCAGCGTTGCTGCCATTGGCTCGCGCTGGGCGCGGCCGCCGCCCGCATGGTTTCCTCCACGTGGTGGCGCACGCCGCGCCGCTCGCAGATCGCCCGCAGTTCGGCCAGGACATCGGCGGCCAGGGCATCGCGCTGCGCATCGGTCGGGGCGCGCAGGTCCAGGGTGAACTGGCAGCGTCCCGGCACCACGTTGATGGAGCCGCCCGGCACGTTGAGGATCCCGATCGTTCCGACCGAATTGCCGTCGCGGGCCGCCCGTTTCTCCACATGCAGCGCCAGCTCCGCGGCCGCCGTAACCGCGTCGCGCCGCTGATCCATCGGCGTCGTGCCGGCGTGGCTGGCCATGCCGGTGATCTCGCATTGGCAGCGCAGGCCGCCGTTGATCGATGTGACGATGCCCAGTGGCAAGTCGATCCCGGCGAGGACCGGGCCCTGCTCGATATGGACTTCGACAAAGCCCAGATAGCCGGACGGGTCGCGGCGCAGGCTGTCGATGGCCTCGAATGTCGCCGGCAGGCCGGCTTGCTGCATCGCCTGGCGCATCGTGACGCCGTCGGCGTCCTCCTGGTCCAGCCAGGCCGGATTGAAGGCGCCGGTGAGCGCGCCCGAACCGAGGAACGTGGCCTTGTAGCGCTGGCCTTCCTCCTCGGCGAAACCGATCACCTCCAGGCCGAACGGCAGCCGCCGGCCTCGCCGTGCCAGTTCGCGCACGCAGGCCATCGGCGTGAATATCCCAAGCCGCCCGTCGTACTTGCCGCCGTTGCGAACCGTGTCGTAGTGCGACCC
>DATNBX010000175.1:0-3074 GCA_035571795.1 Ramlibacter sp. | reverse complement strand
CCCAGCAGCTCGGCGTCGAACGTCCTGGCCAGGTGCACACCGTAGCCACCCAAGCCACAGCCAAGCTCGACGATCAGCCTGCTCTCGGGCCGATGCAAGGCGCAGTCGAGCACTTTGCAGTGCCGCTGGCAGTCGTGCTTTCTGATGAACGAGGTGCAGCCCAGAGCAGTTGCCCAGTTCAGGCCGGTTGCGTCATCGAATTGAGCCAGCGGCCGCAGCGGCCCCACGAGTTCCTGATAGAAAACGTCGTAGTGCCGGCCGATGAATCCGGAGTTGTTGGTGTCGATCAAGTCCGACTTTCTGACGCGTGATTCCCGGTCAAGCCGGTCAGGCGCCGACCCTTGGCTTCGGTATCATCCTGACCCAGTCCATCCAGTACTCCGGAAATTTCCATGAAGAAGTCCCTCTCAGCCCTGCTCCCGATCTCGATATTGGTCGTGGCCGCTGGCGCCGCAATCTCAGCAAGCCCCGTGCCAGACGCTGACACCTTGCCCGGCGGCATCGTGGTGAAGCACACCAAGGCCGGCACCGGCGCCAGCCCGCAAGCGGCAGACACGGTGCAGGTCCACTACCGCGGCAAGCTGGTGGACGGCACCGAGTTCGACAGTTCCTACAAGCGCGGCAAGCCGACCAGCTTCCCGCTGAACGGCGTCATCCCGTGCTGGACCCAAGGCATCCAGAAAATGAAAGTCGGCGGCGCAGCGACGCTGACCTGCCCGCCGGCCACCGCGTATGGCCCGCGCGGAGCGGGCGGCGTGATTCCGCCCAATGCGACGCTCGAGTTCGACGTGGAACTCCTGGCAATCGAAAAAAAGCCCTGATTGAAGCGGCTTTGCCGGGTCGGTGAAACGATTCGGTTTCATCCGTTCCACCACATGGCACGCAACGTGCTGGTAGGAAGGTGCACGCAGCATCGGTGGGTCCACCCGAGGCTGGACAGCAGTCGGCGTGCATGCGGTCTGGTATCCACGACAACGACAAGGAACAGCTGTGTCCCAAGCCAGGAAGGTCCTCATCATCGAGGATGAAGAAATCCTCGCCGAGAACCTGCAGACCCACTTTCTGCGTTGCGGCTGGGATGCCCGCATTGCCTGCAACGGCAAGCTGGCTGTGATTGCCGCCGACGAGTTCCTGCCAGAGCTGATCCTGCTCGATTTTCACCTGCCGGACATGAATGGCTTCCAGGTGCTCGACGCGATTCGCGCGTCCCACGAATGCTGCGGCTGCGTCCTGATGACGGGCCATCCAACTGAGACCGTATTGGCCGACGCGCAGCGGCGCGGCATCGGGCACATCCTGTGCAAACCCTTTCCTTTATCGAGCCTGCAAGGGCAGATGCTAGCCTCGGCCATCGATGCCTCTTCCCCAACTTCCCCCGATCCTGAGGCCCAATAGCCCACCCGGTTGTGGCGCCGCGCCCACACACCGCCCCTCACTGTTGGGGAATTTCCCCGGGAAAGTGACGCTTTGCAAACGCGGTTGAGCTAAATTAAGCTGCGCGCTGTGAGAGCCGCAACAATGCGTTCTCTCATGTAGTAACTGCAATGGATCCCCTGGCAAATCATCTGGACTGGATGGCGCTGGTCGTCGGCGCCGTCGGAAGCCTTCTGTGGGCCCACAACGGGCGATCGGCGAAATACGCCTCGCTGTGGTGGCTGCTCTCTTCGGTCTTGTGGGTTATGTTTGCCTGGATCCAGGGCCTGCCGGCGCTTGGTGCGCAGAACGCCGTGGGCGTCGGCTCGACGCTTTACGGCTGCTACCGCTGGCTGCAGCCGCTCAAGCCCGTGCGGGCGCTGCTCGCGCGCCGGTGACCTGTCCGGTCAAATCATCTCCAGCGGCGCGGGCCCAACCGGCGGCGGAAACAGCCGGTCGAGCTCCGCCAGGGCGGCCGCGTCCGGCGGATGGGTCAGGGCGAGCGCGTTCTGCGCCAGCCGTTCGCGACTCGCGCTCTTGGGAATCGCAATGACATTGTCTTTGGACAACAGCCAGGCCAGCGCGACCTGCGCCGGTGTCATGCCGCGGCGCTTCGCGAAATCGGCCAGAGCGCGGTGGCGCGCCAGCCGGCCCTGCTCGATCGGCGAGTGCGCCATCAGCGGCACGCCGCGCTCGCGCAGCCAGGGCAGCAGATCCCATTCGGCGCCGCGCCGGCTGAGGTTGTAGAGCACCTGGTCGGTCTGCACTTCGCCCCCGCCGGGGAGGGCCCAGAGCTGGTCCATTTCGGCGGTGTCGAGATTGCTCACGCCCCAGCTGCGGATATGGCCATCACGCTGCAGCTGGGCAAACGCGTCCAGCGTTTCCTCCAGCGGCACGCTGCCGGCCCAGTGCAGCAGGTACAGGTCGATACGGTCGGTCTTCAGCCGGCGCAGGCTGCCGGTGCAAGCCCTGCGCATGTTCTTGCGCGAGGCGTTGTGCGGATAGACCTTGCTGACCAGGAACACTTCGTCGCGCCGCCCGGCGATGGCTTCGCCCACCAGAGTCTCGGTGCGACCTTCGCCATACATCTCGGCGGTATCGACCAGGCGCAGGCCCAGATCCAGCCCCGCGCGCAAGCTGGCGATCTCCTGAGCACGCAAGGACGGATCCTCGCCCATGCACCAGGTGCCCTGCCCCAGGGCCGGCACGACGTCGCCCGAAGGCATGCGCACTGTTTTCATCGGTGGATGGTCTACCAGGTGTCCACGTACATCGCCCCCGGCGCCTGCTTGTGCCTGGCCGAGGCCAGTCCGCGCACCAGCCAGCTGCGGGTCTCGGCGGGATCGATGACGGCGTCGATCTCCAGCATCGTCGCCATATTCAAGGCCTGCCCATTCTCGTATTGCTTGGCCACCAGCTTTTCGTACAGGCCATCGCGCTCGGCGCCGGGCCCGGCGGCTTCGAGCTCCTTGCGAAAGCCCAGCTTCACCGCGCCCTCCAGGCCCATCGCGCCGAACTCGCCGGTGGGCCAGGCCACCATGAAATCCGGCGAATGAAAGCCGCCCGCCGCCATGGCCATGGCGCCCAGGCCGTAGCCCTTGCGCAGCACGACGCCGAAGAACGGCACGCGCAGATGCGCCGCGGCGACGAACATGCGGCTG
>DATNBX010000174.1:0-8859 GCA_035571795.1 Ramlibacter sp. | reverse complement strand
ACGCCGATCGCGTGCGCCAGTTCCAGCGGTTCCTCCACCGTTGTCATGCGCGGCACGCGCTGCGCCCGTTGCCGCTGGTGCCGCGCAATGCGCTCGCGCATCTCCTCGTCCCAGGCCTGCGCGGTGGCGATGTAGACGGCTCGATGGTCGGGCGATTGCGCCAGCCAGGCAGCGGCCAGCGCTTCGGCGCGGGCGGTCTTGCCGCTCTTCTGGCCGCCCAGGATCAACTCGCTGCGCGCGACGCGGAGTTCAGCCATGGGCTGTGCTCCACTTCATCACGATCCGGTGCAACTGCTCCACACCGTCGGTCAAGGCCGCCGGCCCGGGTTGCAGGATATCGGCCGATTTGATTTCAAACAGCTGCCCGTTCTTCACCGCCTCCACGTTGTCCCAGCCGGGCCGCGCCGCCACTTTCTCCGGCCTGAATTTTTTGCCGCACCAGGAGCCGATGACGATGTCGGGGTTGCGCCGCGCGATCTCGGCGCCGTCGGCAATGATGCGGTTCTTGCCGAGGGCCTGCGCCGCCAGTTCGGCAAAGCAATCATCGCCACCGGCGATGCCGACGAGCTCGGACACCCAGCGGATCGCGCTGATGTGCGGCTCGTCCCATTCCTCGAAGAACACCTTGGGCCGGCGCGGCAGCGCGCGCGCCGCCTGCCCGATCTGCGCCAGCCGCTCGCGCATGCCGTCTATCAATTCAAGACCGCGCGCGCCCTGCCCGACCATCGCCGCGACCTGGTACAGCATCGAGAAGATTTCCTCGACGCTCCGCTGGTTGAACACCGTGACCTGCACGCCCTTGCGGATCAGCTCGGCCGCGATATCGGCCTGCAGATCGGAAAAACCGAACGCGCAGTCGGGCCGCAACTCGAGGATCCGGTCGATCTTCGCGTTCAGGAAGGCGCTGACCTTGGGCTTTTCCTCGCGCGCCCGGCGCGGCCGCACCGTGTAGCCCGAGATGCCCACGATCCGCCACTCCTGCCCGAGCAGGTACAGCCATTCGGTCGTCTCCTCCGTCAGGCAGACGATGCGCTGCGGGCCGAGCTTAAGGGCGGTTTCGGACATGGTGCCAGCCTCTAGGGCCCTAGAACCTCACGCGCGCCGCCGCAATGACGGCACGCCCGGCCTCGGGGAAGATGCCGCCCGTGGTACCCGCCGTGCAGGTAAAGGCCTGGGTGAAGTACTTCTTGTCGAACAGGTTCGTCACGCCCAGCGACAGTTCGAGCTGCTGCCACTGGTAGGCGTAGCGGACGTCGGCGGTAGTGTAGGCCGGCATGGTGCAGGCGTTGTTGAAGTCCGGATGCTGCGAGGATACCCAGTTCACGCCGCCGGTCACCCGGTGCGCGGCCGCGGGCGTCCAGTCGGCCCGCGCCGCGAGGGTCTTGCGCGGCACCAGCGGCACGTCGCGTCCCGCATGCGGGCCGGAGCGGAAGGTCGCGTCCCGCAGCGCCGCGTTGATGCGCAGGCCCACCGTGCGGGTGAGCGCATGCGACGTGTCCAGTTCCAGCCCCTGCCGGCGGGTCGGGTCGAAATTGATGTTGGCGCCGGGGCCGAACGGTCCGGGCGCGCTGGGGTCGAAGCCGATCTCGTTGGTGAGCTGGCTACGGTACAGGCGCAGCTCGACCCTGCCGGAAGCATAGGCCCAGCGCGCGCCCAGTTCCACGTCGCGCGAGGTCTGCGGCTGCAGGATGGCACCCGGCGAGGTGAAGCTGAACTCGTCGACGTTGGCCAGCCGATAGCTGCGCCCGACGCGGCCATAAAGCGTGGTGCTGGCGGCGACGGGCTGGCTCAAGCCGATCTCCCACGCCTGCTGGCGATCCGCCAGGCCCGACGGAGCGCTGCTGGTTTCCTTGTCGATCTTCTCGGTGCGGATACCCGCGCCCACGCGCGTGCCGCCGGCCAGGACGACGTCATCCTTCACATAGAAGGCGCGCGAAGTCTGCGTCGCGGTGGAACCGAAGGCTCCGAGCACGTCGCGCTTCCAGTGCGCGTAGTCGGTGCCCAGCACCAGCAGGTTCTTCGCGCCGCCCAGGCCGGCCTCGTTGCGCGCGCGCAGTGAATAGTTGTTGGCGTCGATGTCGAAGTCGAACGGAAAGCCGCTATTGAGGCTGCGCAGTTTTTTCTCGCGCGTCCCGGCGTCGGCGCCGAACTGCCAGCTGCCCAGGTAGGCTTCGCCGAACACGCTGCCGCGGTCGTTCCTGATCTGGGCCTTGTCGCCGGGTGTGGTGGTCTGGCGCGGGTTGGCCTCGAATTGCGCCAGGGTCAGCGCGCCGGGCAGGCCCGTGTCCAGCGAATCGTGCGCCAACCGCGCGCCCAGGCGCAGCCGGTCGCTCGACCACTGGCCGGTCACCGAGGCCGCATCCGTTTCGGAGCGGAAATTGTCGCGGTGGTTGGCGCTGTCGCGCTTTTGCCCCGCCACGTCCAGCGAAAATCCGCCGCCGGCGACCGTCGCGTTGGCGCGCAGGTCACGCAGCCCGAAGCTGCCCGCGCCGGCATGGACCGAAGCTGCGTTGCGCCGGTCCTTGCCCGTGCCGGCCTTGGTCGTGACGATGATCACCCCACCGGTGGCGCCCTCGCCGTACAGCACCGCGCCGCTGCCGCGCAGCACTTCGATGCGTTCGACCGATTCGATCGGAATGCCGGACAACCGGGTGCCGCCGAGGTCGGCCTCGCTGAAGCGCAGGCCGTCGACGATGATGACCTGGTTGGTGTCGGCCGTGACGCCGAAGCCGCGCAGGTCGAGGTTATATTCGCCGCCGCCGAAGAAGTCCTGCCGCCCGACGATGCCCAGCACCCGCATCAGGGCTTCATTGATGGTGGCGGCGCCGGACGCCTGGATATCGTCGGCGGTGATCACGCTCACGCCGAACGGCAGCGATTGCAGCGGTTCGGCGAAACGCGTGGCCGTGACCACGGTTTCCTTTAGCGCGGCGGTCTGCGCAAAGGCGCAAGGGAATACGGCGGCTAGCGCCAGGGTGAGCGCGGTGGCGCGTGGCGAACTGAGGAGAACATTCATGATGGAGAAAAAAAAGTCAATACCCGGACCGGCTTCCCCGCCAGTGCAATGGGCGTCACGGCCGCGCTTTTCTTACAGGCGCGACCAACCGTCGTTGGCCGGTATCCGGGCTGGCGGGTCGACTTCCATCGCCTTCCCAGGCGCGCTGTTCAGACGCGCCCAGTGGCTTGCGAGTGATGGAAGCGGAATCTCGTGAGAAATTCATCCGCTTACCGTTGCGGGGGCAGCTCAGGTTAGGTCCGCCGTGACCGGCATTCCCTCCTGCTTCCCGTTGAACTGCGGCATGCGAACCACACCGCGAGCACCAACACGTGGATTTTAAGATCGAAATCTGTCACAAAACCCTACAATTCTTTCCGTATGCCCTCTGCTTCTCAAATCGACCAGATCGCGGAACGCGTCGAGCGCCTGCTGGTGCGGTACGAGGAGCTGCAGCGCACCAACACGCTGCTGGCCGAACAGGTCGAAGTGCTCACGCAGGAACGCGACTCGCTGCGGTCGCGCCTGTCCGCCGCCCGCGCGCGCGTCGACGCGCTGCTGGAGCGGCTGCCGGATATTAAAAAGGCCGCATGACCGGCGGGACCGCGATCCAATGAACAGCAACATGAAGCAGCTGGAAGTGCAGATCATGGGCCAGAGCTATTTGCTGGCTTGCCCGGACGGCGGCCAGCAGCGCCTGCTGGATGCGGTGGAGAAAGTGGACACCGCCATGTGCAAGATCCGCGACGCCGGCAAGGTGAAAGCGCGCGACCGCATCGCCGTGCTCGCTGCCTTGAACCTGGCATTCGACGTCAGCGACCGCCCGCTGCTTCAGCCCACTGGCTTCGCCTCTTCCGAGTTGGGCGCCAATGGCAACGGCAATGACACGCACGATCCGCGGCTCGCGCAGGTCCTTGCGCGGCTGGACAGCGCGCTGAGCGACGACGGCCGGTTGATCTGAGGGCAGGACCACTTTTTTCCCTGACTGTCAAGCCAAAGATGTTTGGCACGCCCGGCCGAAAGGTATTTCCGCCCCGGCCGGTCGGGCATGCCCCTACAATGGCCCCGTGTCTGCAGTGCAGCCGGGCTTTATATTTCCTTGAACCAATGCTCATAGAGCCCGGGCTTGGAAAATCGCCAGGCGAGCGTGATCATCTCGCGTCAGATGAACCCAACGCCAGGTTGACCTAGCCCACCTGAACCCCGGTTCAGGATGCCGGTCCGGTGGCACTTGCAGACGCCTTATTGGCAAGAGGCCGCTCGCAGTGCCTGCAGCGCGTCTCTGGCGGCACAAGAACAATGCTGATCGAGCCGCAACTCATTGCCGAACTCGCCTTGCTTGGCATCTGCACCGGTTTTCTCGCCGGGCTGCTTGGCATCGGCGGCGGCATGATGATGGTCCCGTTCGTGACCATCATCCTGACCTCCAAAGGGTATCCCGCCGAATACACCGTGAAGATGGCCGTGGCCACATCGCTGGCGACCATCTGCTTCACCTCGCTGTCCTCGGTGCGGGCGCACCATCGCCGCGGCGCGGTGTTGTGGCCGATCGCGCGCGTGCTCGCGCCGGGCATCCTGGTAGGCGCGCTGGCCGGAGCGCAACTGGCGGTGGCGCTGCCGGGCAAAGTCCTCAGCATCCTGTTCGCGATCTTCGTCGCGTTCTCGGCGACCCAGATGTTCCTGGGCCGCAAGCCCAAACCCAGCCGCACCATGCCCGGGCCGGCGGGCACGTTCGGCATGGGCGCCCTGATCGGCATCCTGTCCTCGCTCGTGGGCGCCGGCGGCGCGTTCGTCTCGGTCCCGTTCATGACCTGGTGCAACGTGAAGATCCACGATGCCGTCGGCACGTCCGCGGCTTTGGGTTTTCCGATCGCGCTGGCGGGCACGCTGGGCTATATATGGGCCGGCCGCAACCTGCCGCAGATGCCGGGCTCGGTGGGCTACCTGTACCTGCCGGGGCTGGCCGTCATTTCGCTGGCCAGCATCAGCCTGGCGCCGGTGGGCGCGCGCACCGCGCACCGGATGGACATCCGGCCGCTGCGAAAGGTGTTCGCGGCGATGCTCTATGTTCTGGCAGCATACTTCCTGCTGCGCTGAAGGCAAGGCAACTGCCGCCGCGCTCCGGTCGAATTCGCGCGCGAACACAGGTTGCCGGTCCCGCAGCTTGAGCCGCAAGCCCGATCGCCCCAATCACGGCCGAGCAGGTAGCGGCGATCCTTTCACTTCGGGCAAACCCTAGAGACGATCGGGAATTTTGCAATCCTTGACCGCCGTCAAGAGTTTTTTGGCGCGTTTGGCTCCAGCATCGAATGGATCGCCTTGTCAGCTCGCGGCGCTTTTCGCCGAGCTTGAAAGGCCGAGCACCCCAAAACAAAGGAGACGACGACATGGCAAGTTCAGGGAAGACAGTCAAAGGAATATCTGCGGGCGTCGCGGGCGCCATGGCCACTGTGATTTTCGCGGCAGCGCCGGTTCATGCGGCGTGGGAGCCGACCAAGCCGGTCGAGTTCGTGGTGCCGGCAGGCACCGGCGGCGGCGCCGACCAGATGGCGCGCCTGATCCAGGGCGTCGTCGTCAAGCACAAGTTGATGAAGGAGCCGCTGATCGTGGTGAACAAGTCGGGCGGCGCCGGCGCGGAAGGCTTCCTCGACGTCAAGGGCGCCAAGGGCGATCCGCACAAACTGGTCGTGACGCTGTCGAATCTTTTCACCACACCGCTTGCCACCGGCGTACCGTTCAGCTGGCGCGACATGACGCCGGTGTCGATGATGGCGCTCGACCAGTTCGTGTTGTGGGTCAACGCTGACACGCCCTACAAGACCGGCAAGGAGTACCTGGATGCGGTCAAGGCGGCCGGGCCCAACAAGTTCAAGATGGGCGGCACGGGGTCCAAGCAGGAAGACCAGATCCTCACCGTCGGCATCGAGAAGGCCGCCGGCGTGAAGTTCATCTACGTGCCGTTCAAGGGCGGCGGCGAAGTCGCCGTGCAGCTGGTCGGCAAGCACGTGGACTCCACGGTGAACAACCCGATCGAAGCGGTGGCGCAATGGCGCGCCGGCCAGTTGAGAGCCCTGTGTGTCTTCGACGAGAAGCGCATGCCGTATCCGGCCAAGATCACCGACAAGCAGTCCTGGGCCGACATTCCGACCTGCAAGGAATCGGGCATTCCCACTTCGTACGTGATGCTGCGCGGCATCTTCATGCCGCCCGGGGTGACCAAGGAGCAGACCGACTTCTACGTGAACATGCTCAAGAAGGTCCGCGAAACCCCCGAGTGGAAGGACTACATGGAAAAGGGCGCTTTCAACCAGACGAGCATGTCGGGCCCGGACTACGTCAAGTGGCTGGGCACCGCGGAAAACCTGCATCGCGACCTGATGAAGGAAGCCGGTTTCATCGCCAAATAAGGAACGCGGCGGCGTTCGCAGGCCGGCCGCCAATGGCTGCGCCTCGCGATCCGAAACGCCGTCCGCGCGATTCCCGCCTCACTCAGGGGAGATCCCATGGAGTCAAACGATACTTCCGGCGACGCAGCTCGAAAAGGCGTCGCCACCTACGTCATGGACGCGGTCGTGGCCCTGCTCGTGATCGCGATGGGCGGCATCGTGCTCCAGGGCAGCTGGTCGCTGGGGTCGCGCTGGACCAGCGACGGTCCCGGCTCGGGCTATTTCCCCTTCTACATCGGCCTCATCCTGTGCATCGCGGGCGTGGGTATCCTGTACCAGGCCCTGCTGGGCAAGAAGAGGCGCAACGCAGAAATTTTCGTTGACGGCGAGCAGCTCAGGCGCGTGCTGTCGGTGCTGGTGCCGGCTGTCGTCTATGTCCTGGCCGTGCAGCTGGTGGGGCTGTACGTGGCCTCCGCCGTCTACATCGCCCTGTTCATGATCGTGCTAGGCAAGTATTCGCCAGTGAAAAGCGTGATCACCGCCGTCGTGGTGAACGCGATCTTCTTCCTGATGTTCGAGGTCTGGTTCAAGGTTCCCCTATTCAAGGGATCGTACGATCCGCTGAGTTTCCTGGGGTATTGACCATGGTCGAAATAAGCGCGCTCTTTCACGGCTTCAGCGTCGTGCTGACGCCGATGAACATGGTCCTGATGTTCGTGGGCATCGTGCTCGGCGTGATCATCGGCGTCCTGCCCGGCCTGGGCGGCGCCAACGGCGTGGCCATCCTGCTGCCGCTCACGTTCACGATGTCGCCGACCTCGGCGATCATCATGCTGTCGTGCATCTACTGGGGCGCCCTGTTCGGCGGCGCCATCACCTCGATCCTGTTCAACATACCGGGCGAGCCCTGGTCGGTGGCCACCACCTTCGACGGCTATCCGATGGCACAGAACGGGCGGGCCGGCGCGGCACTGACGGCGGCCTTCACCTCCTCGTTCGTCGGCGCGTTCGTCGCCGTGGTCATGATCACCTTCCTGGCGCCGCTGGTGGCCAAGTTCGCGCTCAGGTTCGGCCCGCCCGAGTATTTCGCCGTGTACCTGCTGACCTTCTGCAGCTTCGTCGGCATGGGCAAGGGCTCGCCGTTCAAGATCCTGGCATCGATGGCGATCGGATTCGCCCTGGCCGCGGTGGGCATGGACACCGTGACCGGCCAGCTGCGGCTGACTTTCGGCATTCCCGACCTGATGCGCGGCTTCGACTTCCTGATCGGCGTGATCGGCCTGTTCGGCATCGGCGAGATCCTGCTGTCGATGGAGGAAGGGCTGGCCTTTTCCGGCAAGAGCGCCAGGATCAACCCGAAGGTGGTGCTCGAGACCTGGAAGATGCTGCCGAAGTACTGGATGACTTCCGTTCGCAGCGCGCTGGTGGGCATCTGGATGGGCATCACGCCGGGCGGCGCCACGCCGGCTTCTTTCATGAGCTATGGACTGGCCAAGAAGATGTCCAGGGACGGAGCCAAGTTCGGCACCGGCCAGATCGAAGGCGTGATCGCGCCGGAAACCGCGGCCCACGCAGCCGGTACCAGCGCCCTGCTGCCGATGCTGGCGCTTGGCATTCCCGGGTCGCCGACCGCGGCCGTGCTGCTGGGGGGCCTGCTGATCTGGGGCCTGCAGCCCGGGCCGCTGCTGTTCGTCGAACAGAAGGATTTCGTCTGGGGCCTGATCGCCAGCATGTACCTGGGCAACCTGGTCGGCCTGATCGTGGTGCTGACCACCGTGCCGCTGTTCGCCGCCATCATGCGTATCCCGTTTTCGATCATCGCGCCCGTGATCGTGGTGATCTGCGCGATCGGGGCCTACACGGTCCACAATGCCATGTTGGACATCTGGTTCATGATGCTGTTCGGCGTGGTCGGCTACCTTTTCAAGAAACTGGACTACCCGCTGGCGCCGCTGGTGCTGGCGCTGGTGCTGGGCGACAAGGCCGAAGACTCGTTCCGCCAGGCGATGCTGCTGTCGCAAGGCGAGATGTCCATCCTGTGGTCCAACCCGCTGGTCGGCACCATCTCGACGCTGGCCATTATCCTGCTGCTGTGGCCGCTGGTGTCCCTCATCATTGCCAAGGTCCGGCCGGCCAAGCCCCGGGACTTTTCAGCGGAACAGCCGGTCGACTGAAACCGACGTCGAGATTCATACACGGAGAGCAACGATGCCAGTGATTGCCATGACCCAGGAGATGGGATCTCTCGCCAAGGACGTCGCGCTGGAGCTGGCGCAGATCGGCAAACTCGCCGTGATGCGCCACGAGGTGCTGGACAACGTGGCGGAGAAGATGCATGTGCCCTCCAGCGTCATCAGCCGGCTGCGCGAAGGCAAGGCCGGCCTGGTCGAGCGCATGACCACCAACCACCAGCAGGTGGCCGTGTACACCGCCAAGGAGGTTTTCGCGTTGGCCACGAAGGGCAACATCGTCCTGCGC
>DATNBX010000173.1:0-3086 GCA_035571795.1 Ramlibacter sp. | reverse complement strand
CTTCCACAAGACCGTCCCCGCACACAGCCACTGCAGCACATACATCCCTGTGCCCAAGCTGTGCCACAGCCTCAGGTTTTCGCGCGCCAGGATGCGCGGCGAGACCGCGAACTCCGCCAGCAGGGCGAGCAGCACGCCCGCAACGATGTAAACCAGCGCGCCGCCGGCCCAGTCCATGGGCGCGGCTTCGCCGCCCTGCCTGGATGCCATCAGCAGCAGCAGGCCGCAGCCGACGCCGATCCAGGTCTGGGCGGTAAACAGGCGTGCTGCTGTCTGACCGGCCAGCGCCGCGGTAGCCATGTGGGCGAACAGCGTCGGCACCATCACGAAGCCGGTCGCCGTGAGGCTGCCCCACCACAGCGCCGCGGCGAAGAGCGGGACTCGCGCTTTCAAAGGTAATGGACCGCGACGATCTCGTAGCGCTTCAGGCCGCCCGGCGCCCTCACTTCGGCCGTATCGCCTTCCTCCTTGCCGATCAGCGCGCGCGCGATCGGGCTCGAAATATTGATCAGGCCATGCTTCAGGTCGGCTTCGTCCTCGCCAACGATCTGGTATTTCACCTTGTCGCCGGAATCTTCCTCCTCCAGCTCGACAGTGGCGCCGAAGACGACCTTGCCTCCCGCTTCCACAGTCGTCGGGTCGATGATCTGGGCCGCCGCCAGCTTGCCTTCGATCTCTTTGATGCGCCCTTCGATGAATGCCTGCCGGTCCTTGGCGGCGTCGTACTCCGCGTTCTCCGACAGGTCCCCGTGCGACCGGGCATCCGAGATCGCGACGATCACGCCCGGGCGATCCACAGTCTTGAGCCTGTGCAGCTCGACCTTGAGTTTTTCGGCTCCGCGCCTGGTGATCGGAATGGTCGCCATCTGATGCCTCCACATAAAAGAAAACCGCCGACCGTTGCCGACCGGCGGTTCTCGTGATGGCGCGATTATAGGGCCGCCGCGAACGGCTCCTAGACCAGCCTGGCGTGCAGTTCCTGCAGGGAATAGACGTCCAGGTTGTCCAGGTACTTCATCCCTTCCACCGCCGCTTCGGCGCCGGCGATCGTGGTGAAGGTGGTGACGCGGGCCAGCAGCGCGTTGGTACGGATGGCCCGCGAGTCGGCGATCGCATTGCGGCGCTCTTCCACCGTGTTGATCACCATGACGATCTCGTTGTTCTTGATCATGTCCACCACATGGGGCCGGCCTTCCGTGACCTTGTTCACGGATTCACAGGTAATCCCCGCCGCGTTGATGGCCGCGGCCGTCCCCTTGGTGCCGGCGATCTCGAAACCCTGGGCCGCCAGCTGGCGGGCCACCTCGACCGCCCGCGGCTTGTCGCTGTTCTTCACGGTCAGAAACACCTTGCGCACCGGATCGCTCGAGCGCGGGATCTTGGTGCCCGCCCCCAGCTGGCTCTTGATGAAGGCTTCACCGAATGTCTTGCCCACTCCCATCACCTCGCCGGTCGACTTCATTTCCGGGCCGAGGATGGTGTCGACGCCGGGGAACTTGACGAACGGGAACACGGCTTCCTTGACGCTGAAGTACGGCGGCGTGACCTCCCTGGAGATTCCCTGGGATTCGAGCGACTGCCCCACCATGCAACGCGCCGCCACCTTGGCCAGCTGGATGCCGGTCGCCTTGCTGACGAAAGGCACGGTGCGCGAGGCGCGCGGGTTGACCTCGAGCACGTAGATCACGTCCTTGCCTTCCTTCTCCTGGATCGCGAACTGGACGTTCATCAGTCCGACGACGTGCAGCGCCCTGGCCATGGCCGCGGTCTGGCGCTTCATCTCGTCCACAGTTTCCCTGCTCAGCGAATAGGGCGGCAGCGAGCAGGCCGAATCGCCCGAGTGCACGCCGGCCTGTTCGATGTGCTCCATCACGCCGCCGATGAATGTGTACGTGCCGTCGGAGAGGCAGTCGACGTCGCATTCGATCGCGTCGTTCAGGAACCGGTCCAGCAGCACCGGCGAGTCGTGCGACACCTTGACCGCTTCGCGCATGTAGCGCTCCAGGTCGCGCTGCTCGTGCACGATTTCCATCGCGCGGCCTCCGAGCACGTAGCTGGGCCGCACCACCAGCGGGTAACCCAGGGCGGCGGCTTTTTCCAGGGCTTCCGGTTCGGTCCGGGCCGTGGCGTTGGGCGGCTGCAGGAGCTTGAGCTCATGCAAGAGTTGCTGGAAGCGCTCGCGGTCCTCCGCTGCATCGATCATGTCGGGCGAAGTGCCGATGATCGGAACCCCTTCGGCCTCCAGGCCCAGCGCCAGCTTGAGCGGCGTCTGCCCGCCATACTGGACGATGACGCCCAGCGGCTTTTCCTTGTCGACGATTTCCAGCACGTCTTCCAGCGTCAGCGGCTCGAAATACAGCCGATCGGAAGTGTCGTAATCGGTCGACACCGTTTCCGGGTTGCAGTTGACCATGATCGTCTCGTAGCCGTCTTCGCGCAGTGCGAGCGCGGCATGGACGCAGCAATAGTCGAACTCGATGCCCTGCCCGATCCGGTTCGGACCGCCGCCCAGCACCATGATCTTCTTGCGGTTGCCCGGCTCAGCCTCGCACTCGTCCTCGTAGGTCGAGTACATGTAGGCCGTGTTGGTCGCGAATTCGGCGGCGCACGTGTCCACCCGTTTGTACACCGGGCGCACCCCCAAGGCACGGCGCCTGTCGCGGATGACCTTGTCGGTCGTCTTGAGCTGCCGCGCCAGGCGACGGTCGGAAAAGCCTTTCTGCTTGAGCATTCGCAGTGTAGCCGCGTCGATCTGGTCCAGCGCCATCGTCTCCAGCTCGAGCTCGATCTTCACGATCTCCTCGATCTGCACCAGGAACCACTTGTCGATCCTCGTGAGGTCGTGGACCTCGTCCACGCTCATGCCCTGCGCGAAAGCGTCGCCGACGTACCAGATGCGCTCGGGGCCGGGTTCGCCCAGTTCCTTCTCCAGCACCTCGCGGTCCTGCGTCTTCTCGTTCATGCCGTCGACGCCGACTTCCAGGCTGCGCAGCCCTTTCTGGAACGACTCCTGGAAGGTGCGGCCGATGGCCATCACTTCGCCGACCGACTTCATCTGAGTCGTCAAGTGCGAATCGGCTTGGGGA
>DATNBX010000172.1:0-6833 GCA_035571795.1 Ramlibacter sp. | reverse complement strand
GCCGTCGGAAGGGACGGGCGGCTCAGCGGCCCGGCGCTCAGCGGCGCACTCGTGCGGGGGCTCATAACGTCGGGGGTCGACGTGATCGACATCGGGCCGGCGACGACGCCAATGCTCTACTTTGCGGCCAGCACCTTGTGTTCGAGCGGCATCCAGGTGACCGGCAGCCATAACCCCAAGGATTACAACGGCTTCAAGATGGTGCTTGCCGGCCGGGCCATCCACGGCGAAGAGATCCAGGCTCTGCGGCGCTCGATGGCGGCGCCCGGACAAACCGCGGCGCCGCCGGGGCACGTGCGCAACATCAATGTGTTGGCGCCGTACCGGGACCGGATCGTCCAGGATGCGAAGCTGGCGCGGCCGATGAAGATCGTCGTCGACTCCGGCAACGGCATCGCCGGCGCATCGGCGCCGGGCATCTTTCGCGCGCTCGGCTGCGAAGTCGTCGAGCTGTACAGCGAAGTCGACGGGACCTTTCCCAACCATCATCCCGATCCGAGCAAGCTGGAGAACCTGAAGGACCTGATGGCGGCGATCCGCACGACCGGCGCCGAACTCGGGCTCGCGTTCGACGGCGACGGCGACCGGCTGGGCATCATCACGCGCGGGGGCAACAACATCTACCCGGACCGCCAGTTGATGCTGATCGCGCGCGACGTGCTCACGCGCGTGCCGGGCTCGACCATCCTGTTCGATGTCAAGTGCACCCAGCGCCTGGCGCCCGCCATCCGCGAAGCCGGCGGCGTGCCGCTGATGTACAAGACCGGCCATTCCCTCATCAAGGCGAAGATGAAGGAGATCGGGTCGCCCCTTGGCGGCGAGATGAGCGGCCACATCTTTTTCAAGGAGCGCTGGTTCGGCTTCGACGACGGCACCTATGCCGGCGCGCGGCTGCTGGAAATCCTGTCGCGCTACGACGACCCGAGCGCCGTGCTGGACGGCTTGCCGACCAGCTTCTCGACGCCCGAGCTCAACGTGCGATGCGCCGAGGGCGAGCCGCACGCGCTGGTGGAGCAGCTTGTGAAGACCGCCGCCTTCCCGGCGCCGGCGGAGGTCTCCACCATCGACGGCCTGCGGGTCGACTGGCCCGATGGTTTCGGCCTGATCCGTGCTTCCAACACGACGCCGGTGCTGGTGCTGCGCTTCGAAGGCCATACGCAGGAGGCGCTGGAACGCATCGAGGCGCAGATGCTGGCACTGCTGCGCAGCGTCAAACCCGACGCGAAGATCGCCGAGGCGGCGCATTGAGGGTGAACATCCTCGTCGTCAAACTCTCCTCTCTGGGCGATGTGGTTCATGCCATGCCGGCGCTGCAGGACATCCGCCGGGCGCTGCCGCAGGCGCAGATCGATTGGGTGGTCGAGCAGGCCTTCGCCCCGCTGGTGCGGCGCTGTCAAGGCGTGCGGAATGTGATCGGCTGCGAGCTGCGCCGCTGGCGCAACTCGCCGCTGGGTTCGCAGACACGCTCCGAGTGGCGCGACTTTCACAAGGCCCTGCGCGTCCAGGCCTACGACGCGGTGCTCGATCTGCAGGGCCTGACCAAGTCGGCGCTGGTGTCGCGGACGGCGCGCCTGGCCGATGGCGGCAGGCGGTTTGCGCTGGCCAACCGGACCGAGGGCTCGAGCTACGAGGCGCCCACGCGCTGGGCCGCCGATGTGGCGATCCGGATCGAGCCTCGCGTCCATGCGGTCACGCGCTCGCGCGAACTGTGTGCCCGAGCGCTGGGCTACGACGTGCCGCAAGACCTGTGCTACGGATTGCGGGCCGCAAGCGCCGAAGGGGCGCAGGAGCTGGCGGGCGACGCAAGGCGCTGCGTCGCGCTCGTGCACGGCACGTCGCGCGAGGACAAGTGCTGGCCCGACGCGCACTGGATCGAGCTCGGTCGGCGGTTGATCGCGAGCGGCCTCGCGCTCGGCCTGCCGCACGGCAGCGACGCCGAGCGCGAACACGGTGAGCGGCTGGCCGCCGCACTCGGACCGGCCGCGCAGGTCTGGCCGCGGCTGGACCTGGGGCAGCTCACCGACCGGCTCGCGGCCGGCGCCGGCGTGATCGGCGTGGATAGCGGCCTGAGCCACATCGCCGTCGCGCTGGACCAGCCGCACGTCCAGATCTACAACTTCGACACGGCCTGGCGCACCGGTCCCTTCGGCGATGCCGCGGCGACGTCCCGCCAGCGCGCCGTGTACGCGCAGCCGACGCCCTCGGTCGACGCCGTGTGGCAGGCCTGGCAACAGGTCAGGACGCGATGGTGATCCGGCCGCTGTACTCGCTGATGGTGATCGGCGCGCAGCCGTTCCTGCGCCGCAAACTCAGGCGCCGCGGCGCGGCCGAGCCGGGTTACCTGCACGCGGTCGAGGAGCGGTTCGGCGTCTATCGCACGCCGGCCGAACCGGGCGCGTTATGGATTCACGCCGTGTCGCTCGGCGAAACCAGGGCGGCGGCGATACTGCTGGAATGCCTGCGCCGGCAGCAGCCGGACCTGCGCATCCTGCTCACACATGGCACGGCGACGGGCCGGGCCGAAGGCGCGCGGCTGTTGCGTCCGGGCGATGTCCAGGCGTGGCTGCCATGGGACGCGCCCAAGGCCGTCCGCCTGTTCCTCGATCATTTCCAGCCGAGCGCGGGCATCCTGATGGAAACCGAGGTGTGGCCCAACCTGGTCGCCCAGTGCAAGGCGCGCGGCCTGCCGCTGGCGCTGGCCAACGCGCGGTTGAGCGACAAGTCGCTGCTGCGGGCGCGGCGGCTGGCCCGCCTGTCGCGCCCTGCGTATGCAGCGCTCGCCGCGGTATGGGCGCAGACCGAAGACGATGCCGCGCGTCTGGCCAAGGCCGGTGCCACCGTCAAAGGTGTGTTCGGCAACGTCAAGTTCGACGCCACGCCCGATGCGGCGCAACTGGAACGAGGTCGCGCCTGGCGCACCCTGGCCGGCCGGCCGGTCGTGATGTTCGCCAGTTCGCGCGAGGGCGAGGAGGCCGGATTCTTCGGCGCGGTCAAGGCGCAGCGCGAGCGGGGTGATGCCGATGGTGCCGCGCGCGGCGGCGAGAGGCCGCTGGCTCGCCAGATTCAATGGCTGGTGGTGCCGCGCCACCCGCAGCGTTTCGACGAAGTAGCCGCCATGGCGGCGCAGTGCGGCTTCAGCGTGTCGCGCCGCAGCCGGTGGGCCGCGCAGCCCGAAGCGGCGGACATCTGGATCGGCGATTCGCTGGGCGAGATGGCGCTGTATTACGGCCTGAGCGCTGCCGCCTTGCTGGGCGGCAGCTTCGCGCCGCTCGGCGGCCAGAACCTGATCGAGGCCGCCGCCTGCGGCTGCCCCGTCGTCATGGGTCCGCACACTTTCAATTTCGCCGACGCCGCGCAGCTCGCGCAGGAGGCTGGTGCGGCGCTGCGGGTGGGGACCATGGAAGAGGGCGTCCGTGCAGCGATCGCCTTGGCCGCGGACCCGGCCCGGCAAGATGCGGCGACGCAGGCGGCGATGCGCTTCGCGTCGGCGAATCAGGGCGCTGCCCAGAAGACGGCCCACGCGGTGCTGGCGCTGCTGGCGCGATAGAGCCACTTCTCCTCTAAGTGGACCTTAGCCCCGTCGTGCCGCTTCGATGGCCGCGATGTCGATCTTTCTCATTTGCATCATCGCTTCGAAGGCGCGCTTGGCCGCTGCGCGATCGGGATCGGCGATCGCGTCCGTGAGGGCCCGTGGCGTGATCTGCCACGACAGGCCCCACTTGTCCTTGCACCAGCCGCATGCGCTTTCCTGGCCGCCGTTGCCGACAATCGCGTTCCACAAGCGATCGGTTTCAGCCTGGTCGTCGGTCGCAACCTGAAACGAGAAGGCCTCGTTGTGCCTGAACACGGGGCCGCCGTTCAGGCCGAGGCAAGGGATACCGATGACGGTGAATTCGACCGTCAAGACGTCGCCTTGTTTGCCGGAGGGATAGTCGCCGGGCGCGCGGTGGATGGCACCCACGGCGCTGTCCGGAAACGTCTTTGCGTAGAACTGGGCGGCGTCCAGGGCGGTGCCGTCGTACCAGAGACAGATCGTGTTCTTGCTGACCATTTCATCCTCCAACTCAAGCCACACGTATGGATCAGCGTCTTCAGCCCGAGCCAGGACGGTTTGCGACTTTCCCGAGCGGCTGCCGCACATGAGTGTTGTAGCACTTTCGGGTCGACCTGCGCGCCTGCGCTTCCCACGAACGGCCGAGTAGAATCGACCCAAACTCCGCAGTTGGTCCGGCCTGCACGAAAGACGTGCATCCGCCCCACGATTGCGGCTCATCGTCCGTCGATCAGTTGCCCAATTGCGAGACCCTCGACGCTCCGCCGGACTCCGCCGCAGGCGGCCGATCAGCATCGGCCGTCGGCTCGTGTTGCTCGTTGTGGTCACGGCGGTGCCGCTCATTGCATTTTTCGCCGCGGTGTTGTTTTGGCACAGCCGGAACGAGCAGGCATTGCTGCGGCAGCAGGCCCTGCGCGCCGCCGCTGTCGCCATGCAATCGGTCGACAATGAGCTCGCCACGGCCATCTCCGCGCTGCAGGTGCTGACCAATTCCCTGTCGCTCGAGAACGAGGACTACGCCCGGTTCCACGAGAAGTCGAAGTCCGTCGGAGGGATCTTGCGCGACAGCGTCATCGTGGTGTACGACCGCCAGGGCCGTCGCATGATGTCGACCGCGTTCCCGTACGGAAAAACCTTGCCGCGTCGCGAGGACATGTCGCCGCTGTCGCTGCCTTTCGCCACGCGCCGGCCGCATGTCTCGCCGCTGTTCACGTCCGACTTCGACGGACACGCCGCCGTTGCGGTCGTCGTGCCCGTGATCGTGGACGGCAACGTTCGCAACGTGGTGGTGGCGGGCATCCGCCCTTCGCGCCTGTCCTTACTGTTGATGGAGGGGCTGCCGCCGGACTGGACCGCCATGGTGCTGGACCAGAACGGCATGGTCGTCGGCGCTGCCGGGGACGCCGCCGGACCGATCGGCAGCCGGGCGAACCCCGAGCTGTGGTCCAAGTTGCATCGCAAGATCGGCGCTGCGGGAACGGTGGACGGACTCACCGAGGGAGGCGAGCCGGTGATCCTGAGCTTCGCCCGCTCGCAGCTCTCGGGCTGGTCCGCTGTCATCGATATCCCGCCGGCCGCGGTCCGCGGTGACTTGCACCGATCGCTGCGGTTCATAGTGGCGGCCGCCAGTGCGGTGCTCGCCTTCGCGCTGCTGTTGGCGTGGTGGGCCGGCCGGCGGATCGCCCGGCCGGTGGCCGACCTCGAAGGTATGGCGCTGGCGATGGAGCGGGGTGAGCAAGTGCGTTCGCTGGCGACCGGAGTCGAGCAATTCGACCGCCTTTCGGGCGCCATGGAGCATGCGGCCGGAGCGATCCGCGAACGCGAGGCAAAGCTGTCGGAAAGTCTGAACGCCGTGAGACTGGTAGACGACGAGCTGCGAAAAGAGCAAGCGAAGAAGGACCGCTTCATCGCCACCCTGGCGCACGAATTGCGCAATCCGCTGGCTCCGGTGCGCACCGGCGTGCAGATTCTTTCGCAGTCGCCGCCGGCCGATGTCGCTGCGCGCACGCTTGCGATGATGGAGCGGCAGCTGGGCCACATGGTGCGCATGATCGAGGATCTGCTCGACGTGTCGAGAATCACCGGCGACAGGTTGACCCTGCGCCGCGAGCATTCGGTATTGCAGATGCTGATTGCGCAGGCGGTAGAAGGAATCGAGCCGCAGGTCGGCGCCCTCGGCCAAAAGCTGGTGCTGGAAATGCCCCAGGAGCCCGTTCTCGCCTACGTCGACCCCACGCGCGTGAGCCAGGTGATCACGAACCTCCTGCAGAACGCGGCGAAGTTCTCGGCGGCGGGTGATTCGATCCGGGTCAGCATGTCCGTCGAGGCAGGTGTCGCGGATATCCGGGTCGCCGATTCGGGCGTTGGCCTCGCGCCCGAGAGCCTCGAGCGTGTCTTCGAGCTCTTCTACCAGGTCCAGGGCGCCCACGAGCCGATGCCAAGCGGGCTCGGTATCGGATTGTCGCTTTCGCGGCGCCTCGTCGAGTTGCATGGCGGCGAGCTCACGGCGCACAGCGAAGGCGTGGGACACGGCACCACTTTCGTGATTCGCATCCCATGCTCGGGCGGGGCGGAAGAAGCGCCCGATCCGCTGCAGCCGAGCCGGCGTGAGCTCCCGTGGCGCCTGCGCCGCGTCATGGTGGTCGACGACAACCACGTGGCGGCCGACGCGATCGGCACTCTCTTGCGGATGCGCGGCCACACAGTGCATGTCGTGTACGACGGACCGAGCGCCCTGGCAATCGCCCGCGATCACGAGCTCGATGTCGTCCTGCTGGACATCGGCATGCCCGGCATGGACGGCTACGAGGTGTGCCGCGCCCTGCGCGGGATGGAGCAGCTGGCCGCAACGACGATCGTCGCGCTAACGGGCTGGGGGTCGGAGCGCGATCAGGAGCAGGCTATCGAAGGTGGTTTCGACGGCCATCTCACGAAACCAGTTGGCTGGAGTGATATCGAGCCCGTGCTGTACGGCATCCACCCACCGAAAGTGGCCGCAGCGGTGCCATCAGCGCTCTGAATGCGCGCGACTGAGCTCGGATCAGATCTGGGCCATGCGGAAATAAAGCTGCCCTGCGGCACGTCTCAGCAGTGCCCGGCGCATATTCGCCTGCTGCTTTGGCATGCACGTGGACCGAATCGCGACCAAATGCCGACCGCTTGCTGACGATTTCCCGCCGAAAGCCGACTACGCTGCAGAGCATTGATAGGCCATCGGGAAAGAAAATCATCATGTTGTCAGGCAAGGTTGCATTGGTCACGGGTTCCACGAGCGGTATCG